>NZ_JACHDY010000001.1:1104841-1473122 GCF_014201315.1 Edaphobacter lichenicola | reverse complement strand
TCGGCGAAGCTTCCTGCAGGCACCGAGATGTGCATGCCCGGCGATAACATCCAGCTGGAGATCACGCTGCACACGCCAGTCGCGATGGAGAAGGGTCTGCGCTTCGCTATCCGCGAAGGCGGACGCACCGTCGGAGCAGGCACCATCAGCGAGATCATCAAGTAATTATTCGAACGTCGGCGGCGGGAACGGTTCCTGCCGCCAAACGTTTTAGTGGTTTTATTGCCTCCTTGTTCTATTTGGCGACCATCGTTCTGACAGTTCGGAGCTATGGCTTTCCTGAAACACTGTTTTAAGAGATAATTTGAGAGGACGAGCGTGGCCTGACCGCTTTTCTTCCGTCTCACAATCAGGATTTGGTTGCAGGGGCCATTGCCCTGTGTCGCGGCGTGTCACTACGCTGCTTGCCAGCCGAGGTGGCTGGCCACGTTAGAAGGAGAAATCAACAATGCGCGAGATCATTACTCTTCAGTGCCCGGATTGCAAGAACCGGAACTACTCCACCACGAAGAACAAGAAGACGACGACGGGTCGCCTCGAGTTCTCGAAGTTCTGCAACACCTGCCGGAAGCACACGGACCACAAGGAAACGAAGTAGTCTCCAGCCGGATTCTGGGGTGAGGCGAAGGTCTCACTCCGCACCACTGGGGGAGTAAGCTCAACGGTTAAACTGTCGGTCTCCAAAACCGAACTTCTCGGTTCGAATCCGAGCTCCCCCGCCAGTTTGCCCGGTCCCTCAAGTCCGGGAACAGACACCACAACGCACCACGAAGATTGAGGCAGTACTATGGCCAAGACAATAGCGGTAACCGAACAGCCCAGCACCGGATTGCAGCAGTTGAAGTCGCAGCCAGCACGTCTCGGCGAGTTCCTCAAGGATGTTCGCAGCGAGATGCGCAAGGTGATCTCGCCTTCGCGCGCAGAGGTTCAATCGACTACGATCGTTGTCCTGGTCACCGTCTTCATCTTCGCCGCCTACTTCTGGCTGGTGGACAACATCATCGGCCGGGCGATCGAAGCGTTGCTGCACCATCTGACCCAGCACTAAAGAGATTTGATTCCGAGCAATAGCGGTAGAGAGAAGTACACGATGCGTGAAAAAGGCACAACGATGGCGGCAGAAGAGCAAAATCCGGAAGAGCAGAATCCTCAGGGAGATCCCTCTGAGCAGCTCGCTCCACCGGTCAATGAGAACTTCAAGTGGTACATCATTCACGCCTACTCGGGCTTCGAGCGCAAGGTGCGTGAGTCCCTCGAAAGCCGCATCACCGCCTTCGGTCTGCAGAACCGCATCGGCCGCATCATGATTCCGACCGAGCCGGTCACCGAGCTGCGCAACGGCAAGAAGTACACCATCGAGCGCGTCTTCCTGCCTGGCTACGTTCTGGTCGAGATGGATCTCGATAACGACCTGTGGCATGTGATCAAGAACACGCCGCGCGTCACCGGCTTTCTGGGCACCGGCGACAACCCGGTCGCGCTCTCGGAGCAGGAGGTCAGCTCCATCCTCTTCCGCACCGAGACCGCAGGCAACAAGCCGACCATGAAGGTCAAGTACGAGAAGGGCGAGCAGGTTCGCATCAACGAAGGCCCCTTCGCCAACTTCACCGGCGCGGTCGACGATATCAACGAGGACAAGCAGACCCTCAAGGTTATGGTCAGCATCTTTGGCCGCTCGACTCCGGTCGAGATCGAGTTCTCCAAGGTCGACAAGGTCGTCGACGAGTAGTTTGAGAGTTTTGAAATAATTAAGCAGCAGGCGTTCGGATGTAATAACGCCCGCCGCTGGAAGAGTAAAGAGGATTTACCCGAATGGCACCGAAGAAGATCACTGGATACGTCAAGCTTCAGATTATGGCCGGCAAGGCCACCCCTGCACCTCCTGTCGGCCCCGCGCTTGGCCAGGCTCAGGTCAATATCATGGAGTTCTGCAAACAGTTCAACGAGCGTACTAAGGCTCCTGACATGGCCGGACTCACCATCCCGGTCGTCATCAGCGTCTACGCGGACCGCACCTTCAGCTTCATCACCAAGACCCCTCCGGCTCCGGTGCTCCTGCTGAAGGCCGCCGGTATCGAGAAGGGCTCCGGCACTCCGAACAAGGAGAAGAAGGGCAAGGTGACCGAGAAGCAGATCATCGCCATCGCCACCCAGAAGATGCCGGACATGAACGCGACCACGGTCGAGGCCGCAGCGAAGACCATTCGCGGCACTGCCCGTTCGATGGGCATTGAAGTCGTAGGCTAACTCACGGCTGCTCGCACCGACTCAGCTTTCTACACGCGAGGATTACTACAAGCGGGGACGCAAGGAATCATCACCGACGTTGTCAGTCGACGATGACCTCCGGGCGTCCTCTCTCGTCGTTAACTGTGGCCTCACCTCCGCCTTATCGTGGCTAAGCGAAGAGTCTTTGCTGTCTCGCCGTTGCTCCCACACCGAGGGTCGGCCTTTTGCCCGCGCCCTCCTCGTTTCGAGTAAGCAGGGCATCGCTCGAACGCTTTCCCAGGCCGTACCGTCGGCACGCGCGCTCGACCATCTTTGCAAGACGCTCGCGATACTCTCTTCCGGCGAAGTCGGCGTTGGCGAAACGTTTGGCGTAGTCGGCCTGAAGGGCGGGGAAGTGCTCACGAACGAAGCTCAGGTAAGTAGGACGTGAACACGGCTTGAGGAAGAGTGGATGGGCGGCGAAGAAGCTCGCTCCCACGGCAGCAGCACGCCGAGCCATCCCGTCCAGCGCCTCTTCGTTATCGGTAATGCCAGGCAGGAGCGGCGAGCCGAAGACTCCGGCGACGATCCCCGCCTCCCGCAACCGCTTCACAGCTTGAAAACGCAGATCAGGCCGTGGCGCTCGCGGCTCGAGCAGACGCGCCAGCGCAGCGTCTGGGGTTGTGATCGTCACATGCACCACCAGGGAATTGCGGCGAGCAACTTCTACCAGCAGATCGATATCGCGTTCGATCAGCCGCGATTTGGTCACAATCCCAAGGCGGTACCCCTCCTTTCGCGCAAACACCTCGAGCAGGCTGCGCGTGATCTTCGCCCGTCGCTCGATCGGCTGGTAGGGGTCGGTCGCGGTGCCCAGCGCCACCTCGTCCGCAGGGTCGATCTTCTTCAACTCCTGCTCCAGCAGCCATGCGGCATTCTGCTTCAAGAAGATCATTCGCTCGAACGCCAAAGGATCTCGCATATCGATCGTGTTCGTCGCGACCTCTGCGCTCATCTCTCCCATCTCTGCCGCAGCCTTTGGAGCCATGAACTCATGCGTATAGCGCGCATAGCAGTACTTGCAGCCGAACTCGCATCCGCGGTACGGATTGATGCTGTAAGCGAGCGACAGCTGCCGCTTCGATACCGATTTGTTCAGAATGCTGCGCACCTTCAACATCTTGAATTCAATCAGGTGGCCATCGTCGGCGTGCTCTGCCTCAGCCGCCATACGAGCGATCCCGACGGGGCTTGCGGGAAGAATTGGAAAGAGTGATCGGCCATTAATTTTCTCCATTTGTTCGCCTCTCGAGATTTAGCATAGGCTGGTTCTCAATCGGCGTCAACAGGATCTTTACTCGCGTTTTTCCACTCTTTTTGGCAACAGGTCCTCCGGTGTCTTGCTGACCGGCAACCACTCCACCCTGAAGCTTCCCCGGTATCCGAACAATGGTCCCCACACCCGATTTTTGACGGTGACTTCGATGCGAAACTTACCAATCGATTCATCGAACCACTCGCAGACCTCAGCGAAGCCGGAGAGAGCCATGGGAAACCTGAAGGCCGCTGGCCCCTCATAGAATCGCTGTTCCCCTGACCTGAGTGCGACTCCACCGTTGGCAGCGACGGAGATGTCAATGTCAACGGCCAGGTGCTGATGCGTTCCGAGATAGTCGACGATGCGCCGTCGTTGTTCGCTGTAGATCATGTAGGCGTCGAATCGTCTCTGGGGCGCCGATGGTCTCGCGGTCTCAAAGGTGCGGAGCCAGGTCACGGTCTCACGTCCCAATCGATCCCGATAGGCGAAGTTGCGGATGGTGAACGGTACGTTGCGGCCCTGTTCCGGGAACATGATGCTCCGCCACGCGCCGAGGTAGAGGAAGGGAAGCGTGTAGACCGGCCCATGCCACACCTCTTCCATAACCCCTCGTCCGATGGCCCCCACACCTGACTCGCTCGAAATAGAGAACCGCTGCTGAATCATCGGGTGCAGACGTTTGAAGTCTTCTCCAAGCACGCGCTCATAGATGGACGGCATCGCTGACCTCATTATCTTTGGTTGCGTATGGTCTGCGAAGGCACCGACCTGCGAAAGCAGTCCCCCGATGCGAGAGCCATCCGCAGAAGCATAGGGCCGACACTGCGAGGTTGAGTGTCACGGGGTTAAATGCTGCACTCAACTGCGCTGGCGATGACAAAGCAACGCCGAAGAGGGCGGCGATCATCGCGGTACCGGTCAACAGAAAATATCCACGCCATCGCCAGGCAAGCAGTCCCAACAGACCCAGAGCGATCTCCGCAAAACCAATCAGTGGGAGCCAAGGGGCAGCTACACCCGCGTTCGACAACATAGCCAACTCTCCGACGTCGTGAAAAAGCAGCTTAGGAACCAGCCCATGCCAGATCCAAACGAATGCGATCAGTCCGCGACATATGCCATAAATAAGCGAGGAGCGCAGCACAAGCTCGGGGGCGAAGTCATCCTCCAGCCAAAGCCGCAGGCGGTCGAAGCTCCACGCAGTCGCCCACCCCATCAGCGGACGGAAGACGAGATCGTCGAAGACTCGGCCCAGGAGACCGAATCGGGGCTGGTAGTCGTACCAGGTAAGAAAGCGGATTTCTTCTCCCGCAGGAATGTACTTCCAATACCCGGCTCCTGCACGAATGAGAGACCTCGAATCGTCCGACCAGAATTTGAGTGCCGAGGTAGCCTCTCCCGAGGCTCCTGACCGCGTGCCGGTCGACTCTCCCTCCCCAGCGACTGCGAGCCCGAACCCCACCCGCGTCTCGTAGAGGAAGCGCTGTGGCGAAGTGGAATCAGTCTTTGGAAGATAGTGGATCGTCGTAAATCGGAGGTCCCACCGTTGATGAAGCGCGGGATCCTGGGTGAACTTCCAAAGCCGATCCATAGGGGTTCGCATGGGAAGCTCAATATAAAGGCCCCGAGACATGGCGCGAGGATAGCATGGACCAGGTGGAGGAGGTTCAGCCGGCTCGTATTTCGCGATAGCGCTTGCAGAAAACCAGCATTTCCGGCATACTCGTAAGAGTGCCTCAATGTCCAGTTGAGGCCAGTCGAGAACCACGCCCGGAGAGATCAACTCCAGAGGGGTGGGAGACGAGGGAAAATGGCAAGGAAGCTCTCTAAGAATCTAGTAAAGGCGCGTGCGCTCGTTGAGCCCCGTCCTTATCTGTTGGCGGACGCAGTTCCGCTCCTGCAAAAAGCAAAGTACGCGAAGTTCGACGAGACCGTCGATCTGACCATGCGTCTTGGCGTCGATCCTCGCCACGCGGACCAGATGGTTCGCGGCACGGTAGTTCTCCCGCACGGTCTGGGCAAGTCGAAGATCGTCGCCGTGATCACCTCGGGCGATCGCATCAAGGAAGCAGAGGCTGCTGGCGCAGAGTTTGTCGGTGGTGAGGAGTTGGTCGAGAAGATCCAGAAAGAAAACTGGACTGCCTTTGACGCTCTGATCGCGACCCCCGACATGATGCGTTCGGTCGGACGTCTCGGTAAGGTGCTTGGCCCCAAGGGTCTGATGCCCAACCCGAAGACGGGCACGGTTACCACTGATGTTGCCGCTGCGGTCAAGGAGATCAAGGCTGGTAAGGTCGAGTTCCGAACCGACAAGACCGCGCTGGTTCACGTTCCGGTTGGCAAGCTCTCGTTCGATCCGCAGAAGCTGGTCGACAATGCGATGACCGTCATTACGAGTGTTGTGAAGGCCAAGCCGTCGGCCGCCAAGGGCAAGTACATCAAGGGCGTCACGCTGAGCTCGAGCATGGGCCCTGGCATTCAGCTCGACTACGCCGCTGCCGAACTTGCGGGCAAGGCTTAATCAATTTTAGTTAGCACGAAACCCCCTCTGGCCGCGAGAGCGAGGAGTGGGGAAGCGAAAGCGAAGAGGATTTAGTCATGGCATTGACCAGAGCATCAAAGACGGAGAAGGTGAAGCAGCTCGCGATCGAGCTCGAGCACTCGACCTCCGCTATCATCGGCACCTTCAAGGGCCTCACCGCCGCGAAGGACTTCGAGCTGCGTAAGACGGTTCGCGCCGCCGGCGGAAACTACCATGTCGTCAAGAACAAGCTGGCTGCACGCGCCAGCGAAGGCACCAAGATCGAGTCGGCGCTGCAGGGCCTTAAAGGCGTTTCGGCTGTTGCCTATACCTCGGGCGATCCTGTTGCCCTGGCCAAGGCGCTTTCGACCTGGGTCAAGGACAACGCCGAGTTCACCTTCAAGCTGGGCATCGTCGACGGCAAGGTGATCGACGTCCGCGAGATCGGCGATCTGGCCACTATGCCGGGCAAGGAAGAGCTCTTCTCGAAGCTTCTCTTCCTGATTCAGTCGCCTGCGCAGCGTCTGGCCACAGTCATCAACGCCACCGGCCGCGATCTGGCGGTTGTCATCAACCAGGGCGTCGAAAAAGGCAAGTTTGCAGGCGCAGCCGCACCGGCAGCTGTCGAAGCGCCGAAGGCGGAGGCTAAGGTTGAAGAAGCTCCTGTGGCAGTGGCCGCAGTTGCTGAGTCTCCTGCTGCTGAGGCTCCTGCTGCTGAGTCTCCCGCTGCTGAAGGTCAGCTCGTAGCCGAGGCGCACGCTATTGAAGCTCCCGCCGCCGATGCGACCGCTGAGCAGCCCGAGAACTCCACCGCATCGCAGGGTGGGGAAGCCGCGACCACGGACCCGGTCGAGGGCTAAAACAAGTTTCGCCTGGTCTTCCCGGGGGCGCTGGTCTGGGCGCAACGGAAACCCTGGAAGGCATAGGCAGCCGAAGCGCAGTCAGGCTTTGGAAGAGCAATAGGCACCACAAAGTTCAGTTCTAATTGGAGAAATAACATGGCAGACATCCAGCAGTTGGAAGATTCAATCGTTAGCCTCAGCCTCCTCGAGGCTTCGGCTCTGGTCAAGAAGCTCGAAGAGCGTCTCGGCGTTTCGGCAGCAGCGGCAGTTGCAGCCCCGGCAGCGGGCGGCGGTGCAGCGGCAGCAGCTCCGGTCGAAGAGAAGACCGAGTTCACCGTCATCCTGAAGGATGCCGGCGCGAATAAGATCAACACCATCAAGGCTGTACGCGAAGTCACCGCTCTTGGGCTGAAGGAAGCCAAGGATCTGGTCGATGCCGCTCCCAAGCCCTTGAAGGAGAACATCTCGAAGGATGACGCAGCAGCCATCGCCAAGAAGTTCGAAGGCGTTGCGACCATCGAAATCAAGTAGTTAACTGCCAGCTTGCACTATAAGGCGGAACGCGATATTCTTGACGTTAGAGAAAATTCGTTCCGCCTTGACGTGCTCATTGGCGGCCAGCGGTACCCAGAAAAAACTTCGTTGTACCCGGATCATCCTGTCTTCACAGGTTAAGGAACCGGCCACTATACGCTTCGAGCGGCGGATGCGCATAGTGCAATAAGAAACATGCGAGCGGCGCAACTTTGGGGTAGGCGAACCTCAATGGCGGCAGGCATTAACACCACTTATATAGAAACAGTGCACAAGTCGACCTTTGCGCTCATGGGGCATGCTGTCCCCGCGAGCGCTTTGCCGTGTTTTATTGGCATTGTCTCCGCTGTAGGAGCCAACAGTACGCTGCACGCGTTCTTTATAGCAGCTTCGAACGGTTGCAGGTAGCAAAAGTTTCAAGATTTATCCGTGCCGCGGACCATGACGGCAAGACATTTTGCGCACGGGGCTCGCTGCCATCGAGGACAGCAAGACCCGAAGATCTTCAAGACTGCGCGATCAGAACCAAACCCGGAGGGCCTGACCGATGCCCTCCCCTAACGAGTGAAGCCAGCAATACGATGCCGGCAGACGCGCTCGGGAGGCCTCGAAGGTCAGTTTTCAGGAGAGAGCATGTCTGGCGAGTCCAACAACAGCGAAATGCGCGCGATCCGAAGCCGTCTTGATTTTTCCAAGATCCCCACATCCATCCAGATTCCCAACCTCATCGAAGTTCAGCGCCGCAGCTACGAGCGCTTCCTGCAGATGGACAAGCTCCCGCAGGAGCGCGAGGACAACGGCCTGCAGTCGGTCTTTACCTCCGTATTTCCCATCACCGACTTCCGTAACGTCTCCGAGCTCGAGTTCGTCGACTTCTCCATCGGCAACTGGGAGTGCAAGTGTGGCTACCTCAAGGGCCTCAACCACCTGCGCACGGCCTGCACCAACTGCGGCCACATGGTCATTACCGACCCCTTCCACCCGGGCGACGTCCTCTGCAACTTCTGCGGAACCTACAACAAGAACACCCCTGACTTCTGCACCAAGTGCGGCGACCCCGTCGGCCTGCAGCTGAAGTACGACCAGGCAGAGTGCGAAGAGCGCGGCATGACCTACTCTGCACCCCTCAAGGTCACCATCCGCCTGAAGATCTACGACAAGGACCCCGAGACCGGCGTCAAGAGCCTGCGCGACATGAAGGAGCAGGAAGTCTTCTTCGGTGACATTCCTCTCATGTCGCAGAACGGCACCTTCATCGTCAACGGCACGGAGCGCGTCATCGTCTCGCAGCTCCACCGTTCGCCCGGCGTCTTCTTCGAGACCGCGAACAACCGCACCTACTTCCTCGGCAAGATCATTCCGTACCGCGGCAGCTGGGTCGAGTTCGAGTACGACCAGAAGAACACCCTCTACGTCCGCATCGACCGCAAGCGCAAGTTCCTCGGAACCATCTTCCTGCGTGCACTCGGCCTGCGCACCGATGAGGAGATCCTCAAGACCTTCTACACCGTCGACACCATCAACGTAGCCGACGGCAAGCTCAGCTGGAAGGTCGCTCCCGAGGGTCAGCTCAGCAACCTGCAGGGCACCCGTCCGGCCCATGCCATCACCGTCAAGGGTGAGGAGATCGCGCCTGCCACTCGCAAGATCTCCGCTCACACGATGAAGGGTCTGCGCAGCCACAAGATCGACGCGGTCGAAGTGGAGACCAGCGAGTTCGACGGCGCCATGACCGCCGCCGACGTCGTCGATCTCACCACCGGCGAGCTGCTCTACGAGGCCAACCAGGAGCTCACCGCCGACAAGCTGCACAAGATCATCCAGTCCGGCGTCAGCAGCATCGAGGTCTTCTTCCCCGAGCGCGACGACGTAGGCAACATCATCACCAACACGCTTCGCCGCGACTCCGTGCGCAAGCCTGAAGAAGCTCTCATCGAGATCTACCGCAAGCTGCGTCCGGGCGACCCACCGACGCTCGACACCGCGACTGCGCTCTTCGAAGGTATGTTCTTCGATCCGCGCAAGTACGACTTCTCGCGCGTCGGCCGCCTCAAGTTCAACATCAAGCTCTACGAGAACCAGGATCCCTCTGGCCTCGACAAGCGTACGTTGACCCCTGAGGACTTCTACGGCACCATTCGCTACCTGCTCAAGCTGCGCAAGAACATCGGCGTCGTCGATGACATCGATCACCTTGGCAACCGCCGCGTTCGCGCCGTCGGTGAGCTGATGGAGAACCAGTTCCGCATCGGCCTCGTCCGTATGGAACGCGCCATCAAGGAGAAGATGTCGGTCTATCAGGAGATGTCGACCGCCATGCCGCACGACCTCATCAACGCCAAGCCAGTTATGGCCGCGATTCGTGAGTTCTTCGGCTCCTCGCAGCTCTCGCAGTTCATGGACCAGACCAACCCCCTCTCGGAGATCACGCACAAGCGCCGTCTCTCCGCCCTTGGGCCCGGTGGTCTGTCGCGTGAGCGCGCTGGCTTCGAAGTCCGCGACGTGCACCCCACTCACTACGGCCGCATCTGCCCGATTGAGACGCCGGAAGGCCCGAACATCGGTCTGATCTCGTCGCTCTCCTGCTTTGCGCGGATCAACGAATACGGCTTTATCGAATCGCCGTATCGTCGCGTGAAGGAAGGCCGTGCGCTCGACTACGTCTCCGTCTCGAACGCCGGTGAGTCCGGTCTGCGTCAGGGCGACTACCTCGAAATTGAAGAGGCCCGTGCCAAGAATGCTGAACTGAAGAAGGCCGGCAAGCGCACCATGGACCTCGCCCCCTTCAGCTTCTACCTCTCGGCCTGGGAAGAAGACCGCCACACGATCGCACAGGCGAACATCGAGCTCGATGCGAAGTTGAACATCGTGCAGGATGTCGTCGACGCCCGTCGTCAGGGCAACTTCGTCCTCGTCAACAAGTCCGAAGTGGACTATGTCGACGTCTCGCCGAAGCAGCTTGTCTCGGTCGCCGCCTCGCTGGTTCCGTTCCTCGAGCACGACGACGCCAACCGTGCGCTGATGGGTGCCAACATGCAACGGCAGTCCGTTCCTCTGCTCGTTGCCGAGGCCCCCTTCGTCGGTACCGGTATGGAAGGCGTCACCGCCCGCGACTCCGGCGCCGTCATCCTGGCCAAGCGTAATGGCATCATCGACTCGGTCGACTCCGAGCGCATCATCGTGCGCGTAGAAGGCGAGCATCACCCCACGCAGCTCTCGCGTGAGGTCGGTTCGGACATCTATCAGCTCACGAAGTTCAAGCGCTCCAACCAGAACACCTGCATCAACCAGAAGCCGATCGTCCGCAAGGGTGATCGTGTCATCAAGGGTCAGGTCATCGCCGACGGCCCATGCACCGAGCAGGGCGAACTCGGCCTCGGCCGTAACGTTCTGGTCGCCTTCATGCCGTGGCGTGGTTACAACTTCGAGGACGCGATCCTCATCTCCGAAAAGCTGGTCCGCGAGGACTACTACACCTCGATCCACATCGAGGAGTTCGAGATCGAAGCCCGCGACACGAAGCTTGGACCGGAAGAGATCACGCGCGATATCCCCAACGTCAGCGAGCACGCACTCCGCGATCTCGATGACTCGGGCATCATCCGCATCGGCGCGAAGATCGGTCACAACGACATCCTCGTCGGCAAGGTAACGCCGAAGGGTGAAACGCAACTGACGCCGGAAGAGAAGCTCCTCCGCGCCATCTTCGGTGAAAAGGCCGGCGATGTTCGCGACGCTTCGCTCACGTGCCCTCCGGGTATCGAAGGCACCGTCGTCGACGTCCGCATCTTCTCCCGCAAGGGGCAGGAGAAGGACGAGCGCGCCAAGCAGATCGAGCAGGAGATGATCGAGAAGCTCGAGCGCAACCTCGCCGACGAGATTCGTATTCTCACCGACGAGCGCCTCAAGCGTCTCGAAGCCATCTTGGGAGCCAAAGAAGTTTTGGCAGATCTCCATGACGAGCGCACCAACAAGAAGCTGCTCAACAAGGGCGACATCCTCGATCGCGACACGATCGAACTCATCAGCACTCGTAACCTCAAGCGCATACGGTATGCAGATAAAGACCCACGTGTGAATGAGCAGATCGATGAGATCGAGGAGATGACCTCACGCCAGATCGATGTTCTCCGCAAGATCACCAACGAGAAGATCGGCAAGATGCAGAAGGGCGATGAACTCTCGCCCGGCGTCATCAAGATGGTCAAGGTCTACATCGCCATGAAGCGCAAGCTCTCTGTCGGTGACAAGATGGCCGGCCGCCACGGTAACAAGGGTGTTATCGCACGAATCCTCCCTGAGGAAGACATGCCGTACCTCCCCGATGGAACCCCGGTCGAGATCGTCCTCAACCCGCTCGGTGTGCCTTCGCGTATGAACGTCGGTCAGATCCTCGAGACGCACCTTGGCTGGGCAGCGCACGAGCTTGGCAAGCAGGTCGCCGAACTCGCTGCAACCATGCAGTCGGCCAACGAAGTCCGCGAGCTCTTCAAGGCGCGCTTCGCCGGTACCGCCGCACTCAACCAGCTTCTTGACCTCGACGACGAGCAGACCCTGCGCGTTGCCGCCGGCATGAAGCGTGGTATCTGGTTCGGCACGGCAGTCTTCGACGGTGCACGCGAGACCGAGATCAAGGCGCTTCTCAAGGCCGCTGGTCTTCCCAGCTCGGGCAAGTCGCAGCTCTACGATGGCATGCTCGGCGATCCATTCGAGCAGCCCGCCACCGTCGGCTACATCTACATGCTCAAGCTGTCGCACCTTGTCGACGACAAGATCCACGCTCGTTCCATCGGACCGTACTCGCTCATCACCCAGCAGCCGCTTGGTGGTAAGGCGCAGTTCGGCGGACAGCGCTTCGGTGAGATGGAGGTCTGGGCCCTTGAAGCTTACGGCGCCGCCTACATCCTGCAGGAGCTGCTCACCGCCAAGTCCGACGACGTCTTCGGTCGTACCAAGATCTACGAAGCCATCGTCAAGGGCGAAGCTGCCATCGAGCCGGGTGTTCCCGAGTCGTTCAACGTTCTTATCCGCGAACTGCAGTCCCTCTGCCTCGACGTCGAACTGATCAAACAGGCCGACCAGAAGAAGCAGCCGCTGCCAGCCATCGCCGCAGCAGATTAGTCGATACCGCTCCACCCCAGGCACGGTCCTTCTGAATGAGGCTCACGCTCAACATTCACGAAGGGCCGGCCAAAGGGGAAGAGCAATAAAGAGAAGCAGGCGACGGACCTTACCACCCACCGCCCAGCAGAAGTAAAGCAGCAGTAACCAGCAGCAAGGCTCAACAAACGCCAGACACTGCATACGGAGACGTCAAATATGTTTCGCTCCAGCCCATTTGAACTGACCGGACCCATCGCCGACTTCGACGCCATCAAGATCCAGCTCGCCAGCCCAGAGAAGATCCGCAGCTGGTCGCACGGCGAGGTCACCAAGCCGGAAACCATCAACTACCGCACGTTCAAGCCCGAGCGCGACGGACTATTTTGCGCAAGAATCTTTGGCCCCATCACCGACTGGGAGTGCCTCTGCGGCAAGTACAAGCGCATGAAGCACCGCGGCGTCATCTGCGACAAGTGCGGCGTCGAAGTCACCCTCTCTAAGGTTCGCCGCGAGCGCCTCGGCCACATCGAGCTCGCCAGCCCCTGCTCGCACGTCTGGTTCTTCAAGGGCCTTCCCTCGCGTATCGGACACCTGCTCGACATCAGCCTGCGTGAGCTCGAGGCCGTCCTCTACTTCGAGTCCTACGTCGTCGTCGATCCAGGCGATGCCCCGGTCAAAGAACGCGAAGTCATCAAGGACGAGACCAAGTTCCGCGAGCTGGATGCACAGTACCGCCCCTCCGGCTTCAAGGCCATGATGGGCGCCGAGGCCATCAAGGAACTTCTCAAGCGCGTTGAAGTCACTGAGCTCGCCATCGAGCTGCGCGAGCGCATGAAGACCGAGACCTCGCTGCAGAAGAAGCTCAAGTACTCCAAGCGTCTCAAGATCGTTGAGGCCTTCCGCAAGTCCGACAACCTGCCGCAGTGGATGATCCTCGACGTGATCCCCGTGATCCCGCCCGAGCTGCGTCCCCTCGTTCCGCTCGACGGCGGCCGCTTCGCCACGTCTGACTTGAACGACCTGTATCGCCGCGTCATCAACCGCAACAACCGACTCAAGAAGCTGATGGACCTCCACGCACCTGAGGTCATCGTCCGCAACGAGAAGCGCATGTTGCAGGAGGCCGTCGATGCTCTCTTCGACAACGGCCGCCGTGGCCGCGTTCTCCGTGGCGCGAACAACCGTCCGCTGAAGTCGCTATCCGACACCCTCAAGGGCAAGCAGGGCCGCTTCCGTCAGAACCTTCTCGGCAAGCGCGTCGACTACTCCGGCCGTTCGGTCATCGTCGTCGGTCCCGAGCTGAAGCTGCACCAGTGCGGTCTTCCCAAGAAGATGGCGCTCGAGCTCTTCAAGCCCTTCATCTATCACCGCCTCGAGCAGACCGGCCACTGCACCACCATCAAGCAAGCCAAAGAGATGGTCGAGATGCAGGAGCCCATCGTCTGGGACATCCTCGAAGAGGTCATCAAGGATCACCCGGTTCTTCTGAACCGCGCTCCGACGCTTCACCGTCTCGGCATTCAGGCCTTCGAGCCCGTGCTCGTCGAAGGTAAAGCCATCAAGATCCATCCGCTCGTCTGCACCGCCTTCAACGCGGATTTCGACGGCGACCAGATGGCCGTTCACATCCCACTCTCGCCTGAGGCTCAGATCGAAGCCAGCGTTCTCATGCTCGCTTCGCACAACATCCTCTCGCCCGCCAGCGGTCAACCGATCACCGTCCCGACGCAGGACCTCGTCCTCGGCCTCTACTATCTCACCAAGGCAAAGGTTAACGCCAAGGGTGAAGGCCGCGTCTTCGCCAACATCGAGGAGGTCTTCATGGCCCTCGAGGCGAAGCAGGTCGAGACCCTCACCCCGATCCGTCTGCGCTACTCGGGGCCAGTCCTCGACATGACCACCGCGTACGACGATCAGGACCTCACCCACACCGAGCCGGTCGAGTTCAACAAGCAGTACATCAACACGACCGTCGGCCGCGCCATCCTCAACGATGCGCTCCCCGAGGGCATGCCCTACGTCAACGGCCTGCTCAAGAAGAAGGGTATCGGCCAGCTCATCAACTACTGCTACCTGAACCTCGGCCTCGAAGTCACCGTCAAGACCCTCGACCGCGTCAAGGACCTCGGCTTCACCTATGCCACGCGCTCCGGCCTCTCGGTTGGACTCGACGACATGGTCATCCCCGACTCCAAGTACACCGTCGTGGGCGATGCCGAAAAGCAGGTTCTCGCCATGCAGCAGCAGTACCTCGACGGAGCCATCACCAACGGTGAGCGCTCCAACAAGGTCATCCAGATGTGGTCCGGAGTCACCGAGCGCGTCGCCGACGAGATGTTCAACAACATGAAGCGTGCCGACAAGGAAGGAGCCATGAACCCGATCTACATCATGGCCGACTCCGGTGCTCGTGGATCCAAACAGCAGATCCGCCAGCTCTCCGGCATGCGAGGTTTGATGGCCAAGCCCTCCGGCGAAATCATCGAAACCCCCATCACGGCGAACTTCCGCGAAGGTCTCACGGTGCTGCAGTACTTCATCTCAACCCACGGCGCACGTAAGGGCCTCGCCGACACCGCACTCAAGACCGCTGACTCGGGTTACCTCACCCGCCGTCTGGTCGACGTTGCGCAGGATGTCATCATCTCGCACAACGACTGCGGCACCGTCGAAGGCATCTACGTCACCCCGATCATCGAAGCCGGCGAGACCATCGAGCCCCTTCGCGATCGCATCATCGGCCGCGTCAGTCTCGAAAAATTGAAGGACTTCGAAGGCAAGACCATCGTCGACATCAACCAGGAGATCGACGAAGATCTCGCCAGCGCCGTTCAGGCCGCGGGTATCGAGCGCGTCAAGATCCGCTCGGTTCTCACCTGCGAATCCAAGCGCGGCGTCTGCATCCTCTGCTACGGCCGTAACCTCGGCTCCGGCAAGATGGTCGAGATGGGCGAAGCCGTCGGCGTTATCGCGGCGCAGTCCATCGGCGAGCCCGGCACTCAGCTCACCATGCGTACCTTCCACATCGGCGGTACGGCATCACGCGTATCCGACGCTTCGCACCTCGAGGCCAAGAACGCCGGTACGGTCCGCTTCATCAACCTCGTCACCGTTCGCTCCAAGGACGGCGGTCTGGTCGCCTTCAACCGCAACGGTTCGCTCGCCATCGTCGACGAGAAGGGCCGCGAGAAGGAGCGTTACGCTGTCGTCTACGGTGCCAAGCTCAAGGTCGAAGAGGGCCAGCAGGTCGTCCAGGGCACGCGCCTCGGCGAGTGGGATCCCTACACCTTCTCCCTCCTCACCGAGATCGCTGGAACCGTCCAGTTCAAGGACCTCCAGGAAGGCCTCACTCTCAACGAAGAAGTCGACGAAGTCACCGGCCTCAGCCGTCTTGTCGTCACCGACTCCTCCGACGAGAAGCGTCAGCCAGCCATCATCATCAAGTCCGCTCAGGGCAACAAGCGTTACCTCATGCCTTCACGCGCTCACCTCATGGTGGCCGACGGCGACGAGATCTACCCCGGCGACATCCTTGCCAAGATCCCACGCGAAACCACGCGTACCAAGGACATCACCGGCGGTCTCCCCCGCGTCGTCGAACTCTTCGAGGCCCGCAAGCCACGCGACCCGGCAATCATCAGCAAGATCGATGGTGTCGTTCGCTTCGGCGAAGTCTCGAAGGGCCAGCGCAAGGTCTACGTCACTGCGGACAACGGTCAGGAAGAGGAGTACAGCGTTCCCCGCGGTACTTACGTCAACGTGCAGGAAGGCGAACGCCTCCGTGCCGGTGACGCTCTGATCGACGGTCCCCGCAACCCGCACGACATTCTGGAAGTTCTCGGCGAGCGCGCACTGCAGCAGTACCTCGTCAACGAAATCCAGGAAGTCTACCGGCTCCAGGGCGTTACCATCTCCGACAAGCACATCGAAACCATCGTTCGTCAGATGCTTCGCTGGGTCAAGATCGAAGAAGTCGGTGACACCAGCTTCCTCGTCGATCAGCAGACCGACCGCTTCCGCTTCAACGCCGAGAACCAGCGCGTGTTGATGTCCGGCGGCAAGCCTGCCATCGGCCGTTCGCTCCTCCTCGGCATCACCAAGGCGTCGCTCTCGACCGACAGCTTCATCTCGGCCGCCAGCTTCCAGGAGACCACTCGCGTACTCACTGAAGCCAGCATCAACGGCTCCATCGACACGCTCCGTGGCCTCAAGGAAAACGTCATCGTAGGCCGCCTCATCCCCGCCGGCACCGGCATGGAGTACTACCGCAACGTCCAGCTCTCACCAGAACTGGAAGAAGCGGCAGCCCAGGTCCAGCAGGAAGTGGCCTCCGCCATCGAAGCCGAAGAGCGCGAACTAGAGCAGATGCGCATGGAAGGCGAACAAGAAGAACTAGCCGCCGAGTAGGCCTTCGCGGACGGCGAAAAGCGCTTCGCGTGAAAACAAACAACGGCAGAGCTTCGGCTCTGCCGTTTTGTTTGTTCAATTCAGGTCTTTAGAAGGGCGACTGCAATCATGAATCCCGCTAAAAAGACCAAGTTCCCGCACCAAAAGTAGAGTAGTGTCTTCAGCGGTGCTGAAACTGTTCTGTTGTGCCTATGGCCCACACATGAAATTACCTATACATCGGGTGCCCATTCATGCGGTCTTATCGCATGAGTGGGTATTCGTGCTTGGCGCGAACCGCTAGGAAGCTCGCCGGGCAGCTCGCATGCGGCAGAAGCCAATTTGAAAGAGACCGGCTAGGCCGATACCGAGCAGGACAAGGTTTGAGGGCTCGCCGTCCAACAGCACCGCGGCGACCGAACCACTCTCGACCCATCTTTTTATCCAGTCGTGCCGCAATGTGTGATATTGTCCATCAAGCCGGATCAACCACACGGCGGCGACGGTTTCAATCGCGGCGAGGGTTAGCTTCCGGAGCAGTGCAGGCCCTTCTTTAGCTAAAGTTTGTCACCAGCTTGCCTCAGTGTTTTTCTCCCCAAGGGTCTGGCATTCCGGCCATCTCCACTTTAATTATCGCTAATCCTCACACGCATCTGCGCGAGCACACTTCGGCTGCTCTACGCGAATGTTGCCCTTGCCGTTTGTCTTGTCAAATCGAACGAAGGAGTTACCAACATGAGTGATCTAAAATCGATCGAAAGCTCGCCGGATAATCTTCTGGCACCTACTCCGCTGCCCCACCTCAAACAATCGAATCGCCGCATGTTTCTCGGCAAGATGAGCGCGAGCTTGGTCGGAGCGCTGGCTGTACCGTCCGCAGCCGCGGCACAGACCGCTTCCGACAGTTCAAAGCTTTCGCCAAATAACCAGGCAAGTGCGGCAAGTTACGGGATCCCGGACAATCCGCGGGTTCAAGCGTCGTTTGCAATTCGTCTCAACGCGGCGATCGCCCAGGCGCTTGTTCCGCTACCCTCTCATCAAACCAATGGCGATCAGCAGCGTTACCCTGACGGCTCCGCCACCTACACCAAAGTTGTCCTCCAGGATTCGATCGGCTTGGTAAACCCCGCTGCCTATCGAACCTTCACGACCGCTCTGGCCAGTGGCAAGCCCTCGGACTTCGAGAACATCATCATTGGAGGAACCCGCACCCTGAACGGCCCACAGGGTGGGTTAGCCTTCACGTTAGAGGGAACGGACTCGCATCAGTTCGGCAGTTCGCCCTCTCCTCACAACCAGGAGACCGAAGTCGTCGTTCCAGCGCCGCCTGCATTCTCCAGTCCCGCCTGGGGTACAGAACTCACCGAGCTCTACTGGTGTTCGCTGCTCCGCGACACCGCCTTCACCGATTACCAAACCAGCCCCGTAGCCGCCGCGGCCTGCGCCGAGCTGACCAGCATGCCCAGCTACGCCGGTCCGCGAACGCACTCCGGTCACGTCACACCGAATCTGCTCTTCCGCGGCTACTACCCAGGCGAGACACTTGGGCCTTATATCTCGCAGCTGATCATCACACCCAGCTTCTTCGGCGCCTTGCCTCTCACCAATCAGTACATCACCTATCAGGCCGGTCTCAACTACATGCTGGATCCCGATTCATTCCTCCAGGTCCAGAATGGAATCAATACGGGCCTGACCAACCAACCCGACCCCAACGTTCGCTTCCTCCAAAACGGCCGAGGGCTCGCTGCATGGACTCACGTCGACGTGCTCTTCCAGGCATACTTCATCGCGTTCCTTGTGATGAACACCCTCAGCGCACCTCTCAACCCAGGCAATCCCTACGCAACCTCCCGCACCCAGAACGGATTCGACACACTAGGAGGCCCTGACATCTCCGCGACCATCGGCGAAGTCGCAGCGCGTGTTCTCGACACTGTCTGGTATCAAAAGTGGTTCGTTCACCTGCGTCCACGGCCTGAGTCCAGCGGCGGCATCGCTTACCTCACCAAGACGAACCAGTTGGGCAGCCTTCAGGCCAAGCTGAACAACAACTTCCTCAACTCGCAGGCGCTGAAAGCCAGCTATGACGCCAACAACAGCTGGTTTCTCTCGCAAGCCTTTCCTGAGGGATCGCCCGCTCACCCCGCCTACCCCACCGGTCACGGCACTGTCGCCGGGGCCTGCATCACCATTCTGAAGTTCTTCTACGATGGGAACTTCGTCATCCCCAATCCACAGGTGCCTGCGCCCGACGGTCTTTCGCTGAACCCCTACACCGGCCCTGACGCAGGTAGTCTCACCATCAACGGCGAGCTTAACAAGCTCGCGCACAACATCACCTTCGGCCACGGCATTCACGGCGGCATCCACTGGCGCAGCGACAGCGACGACTCGATCCTCCTCGGAGAGGCCTTCGCCCTCAGCTTCCTCCAGGATAAGATTCGCGTCTATAACGAAAAACTAACAGTGCATCTCACCAAGCTGGACGGGACCATCGCCACCATCTCCAATCAGTAACTGAGCTTGCCCGGGAATAAACTGTGTTGCACAGGGCCAACAGCGATGCTGCTGACCGGAGAAACGTCCAAGGCGAGGACGTCGGGTACAGCGAAGCAGCCGGGTACCCCATATCTCGATTTTGCGACGTGAGCATTCGCGCCAAGCGCGAACCGCTATGAAGCTCTCCGGGCAGCTCGCATGCGGCGGAAGCCAATTTGAAAGAGACCCGCCAGGCCGGTGCCAAGCAGCACAAGGCTTGAGGGCTCAGGTATGGTCGCACCTCCCGTCACCACGAAGTCGAGCGACGTGATCTCCTCGACTTGCTCAGTCAGATACCCGACACTATCGCGAACGCCGCTGCCGTAGCAGGTCGTTGTTACGAAGGTAGGCACGGCCCCGGTGCCGGCGAGAGGGGGAATGTCCTGGCAGGTACCGTCGATTTCGAAGTCGTAGATGAAATTTGGTCCAAAGTTGGTGAATGCGAGCGAACCGCCAAAGAAGTCTACTGTGTCGTAGCTGAACGGGCTTGGAAATTCGGGCGACTGAATGAGGGGGTACAAGAAATCAAACTGGTAATTCGGTTGGAGATAGTAGAACACCTTGTCGGGGTCGAACGAGAAGGTAGTCGAGCCCGTGTCGTCGAAGTTGTGGTAAACGTAGTTAACCGTGACTGTCACCAGAGGATCGGCCTGAGCGACCAGGCAAGAACCAAAGAGCAGTAGGCAGAGAAGACAAAGGGATCGACGCATGAACGCCTCCTAAATTCCTCTTCTAAGGCACGTCTACACTAGACCGGAAACGACCCTGGGTCAAGGTATGAGTTCAGGACAGTACGAGTTGAGGACACCGGTCACACTGGATACTCCCCTGAGTTCGAAGAGTTGTGAGGACATTACACAAAAAGTTGGCGGGTGGCCCATCGTTAGTCTACTCACTTCAAGCGACCACAAATGATCGGGTGCCCATCTTCGCGCACTTTGCGAAGGGTGGGATGTAAACAGCAGAATGCCGAGTGCCCCGTATCTCGATTTTGAGAATGTGGGCATTCGGACTGGCGCGAACCGTCTTTCCACTTCTATACTGGCGGCTCACTCCCAGGAGCCACTATGTTAAAAACCATTGGCCTCATCCTCGTTCTGGCTGTCGCTGTAGTCTTTCTTCTCGCGCTCACCAAGCCGAGCACCTTCCGAGTAGAGCGTTCCGCCACCATCACCGCCCCACCCGAAAAGATCTCCTCCCTCATCGACGACTTTCATCAATGGAACGCCTGGTCGCCCTGGGCACAGCTCGACCCCAACATGAAGACCACCTACTCCGGCCCACCCAGCGGCGTCGGCTCAGTCTACGAGTGGGAAGGGAATAGTAAAGTAGGCAAGGGCCGCATGGAGATCCTCTCCGTCGAACCCACCAAGACCACCATCAAAATCGATTTCCTCAAACCCTTCGAAGGCCACAACACCGCCGACTTCGTCCTCGAACCGCAAGGCTCAGCCACCCGCGTAAACTGGATCATGAACGGCCCGATGAACTTGCTCCCCGGCAAACTTATGAGCGTCTTCACCACCATGGACAAGATGATCGGTCCCGACTTCGACAAAGGTCTCGCCAACCTGAAAGCTGCTGCGGAACATCCGTAATCAATGGGATCGAAGCTTGCACCGATCACCATGAGCTTGCCGTTCGGTCCCAGACCGTTGATCAGTTCGGACATCGCCTTCGAGCTTGGTGCTAAGACCGAAGCTTCCACCGAACCACGCCACTCAACCCAAGCAGCCCAATCCCAAACAGAGCAAGACTCGAAGGCTCAGGCACCGGCGAATAGTCCACAGTCAACTCAACCGTATACGGAATCACCACCTGCCCACTCCCTCCCAGATAGCCGGCCCAGTTGGAGCCAGGATTCAGAAGAGCAGACTGAATAAATCCACTAAGCACAAAATTCAGATCCTGAATATTCGTCGACACCTTCTCCCCAGCAACCGTCGTCTTTCCGGTAAAGAGAAGATCGACCGACACATCGGAGATTCCATTCTTGCTGAACGTAGGCGCAACCGAAGGAAGAGAGTGATTGATCACCGCACCAAACGGCGTTCCCGCGAACTCGTGTCCCGTCCCCATCACCATTGTGCCAAGCGGAGGCCCTGCGATCCCAACCGAAGCATCCTCGAAGACGCTCCCCGTCGGCAACAGAACCGACACATTCGAAAACGGTATGACGACGTTCGTCGAGATGCTCGGATGGTCATTCAGGAACGGCAACCCTTGAACATTATCGTATTGGCCGAAGAAGTTATCGTTGGGGCTGGACACATCTATGGTGACGCTCGAATGAACGGTAAGTTGGATACTATCTGCCAACGCGCCGTGTGCAGGGAACGAAAGTGCAGCCGCTACGAACATCCACGTGATTCGCATTCAATTCGTCCTCTACAACAGATGGGGAGACTCATCTTTCAAGCAGTGAAGGCACGTAGGATGCCAAAGTTACGCGTTCAATTCAAAAGAATGCGCGGCCAAATCATCCCAGTGTGCGCAAAAACCTGCATAGAAAAGTGGAGTTTTAGGCCTACTTTGGTTACTTTTCGAAACCATCGGCATAAGCCAATCAAATTCGTACCCACACATAGAACCGTCACCCGACAAATCAGATAAGGTGTATGGAAAGCGAAACTCTCGCAAGAAACCAGCAGGACCATGCTGAGTCGAGGATTCTTCCATGACCTTCAGCCCCAAAGCTATCTTTCAACCAGCCGCCAAGTACGAAGGCGTCCGACCGATCAACATCTACCTCCTGCGGCTTCTCTACATCCTCATGTTCTTCGTCCTCGGCAAGCAGGCCTGGACCCACGTTCTCACTCACCAGGGATCATGGGAGCCAATGGACGCCGTCGCGTGGTGCCTCTGGACAGCCTTCGCCACCCTCGCCGGCCTGGGCATCATTCGCCCTCTCAAGATGCTGCCGATCGTGCTCCTCGAGGTCTTCTACAAAGTCCTGTGGCTCATCGTCGTGGCCTACCCGCTCTGGTCAAAGGGCATGTTGGCCGGTTCATCAGCGGAAGGCACCACCTCGGCGTTCCTGTGGGTGATACTGCCCATCGTCGCTGTACCGTGGGGATACGCGTTTATCACTTACGTCTACAACCCAAACAAGCAGGTTCTAGCGAGCAATTAAACTAAGCACCATACTCCGGACCACGCGCCCCGCACTCCTTCCAGATCCTCTCCCAATTCCAGATCCCGTCCGAAGCCTCATACGGCAATGGAGATCCCATCTGATGCGCGAGCATACAAACCTGCCCGCGATGGTGCGCTTCGTGCGCCAGCATGTAGCACAGCATCTCCACGCCAACCGGCCACGCAGGAGCCCAGCCGTCTCTACGAAACCTCTCGATGCGCCCACCACCGTCGCCCAGCGCTTCCGCCAGCATCTCCCCGCAGCGAGCGGCACTCTCGGCTAAGCCAGCACGAGCCTGCTCCGGCGTGCAGTGCGCACGATTCAGCAGTGCAGGAACCTTCAGGTGCGGAGCCGTAAGCCTGACCCACTTGCAGCGGACGTTATGCATGTGCGTGAAGATCGCAGCAATGGTGCGAGTTTTGCCGAGCGGCTTCGCTCTCCACGCCGCAGCCTCAAGGTGTTCGATCAGCATCTGGTTCATGCGATCGTTGGCCGCAAACATCCGGACTGACGCATCGCCGAGTTGGACGCGAACCTCATAGGGACGTGTAGTCACGGCTCCTGCTCCCTGACCTATAGTACTTCCGGCCCTATAGTACCTCCGGCCATCGAGCCGGCAAAGGTCGCAGCAGTCATCGACGAGGCTGAAAAAAACGCATTGACGAAAAAATAGCGCCCCACATTTATTCTGAAAAGAATGGCGACGAAGATCAAGGGCCGCATCGCCCCCCAGATAGAACTCGATCTCCTCACCGAGACCCTCATTGATCAGCTCGAATCGGGACAGGTTAGTGATGCCATAGCTTCAGACATGGCCTTGCCACCGCTCCTGAGTCCACGCGGACAGTCCATCAGAATAGATCGCTGCCTCTTGCACTCCGTTACGTTGGCCGATCCCAAGGCACACGGCCTGCACCTGCACGACTCCCGCATCGAAAGCTCCGACCTGGCTAACGGCGACCTCAAGGGAAGCTCCATCGAGCGCGTAGAGATCACTTCAACGCGACTCACCGGAGCCATCTTAACGGAAGCCAGACTCAAAAGTGTTCTCTTCAAAGAGTGCAAGATAGACTTCGCTCTCCTGCGAATGGCACGCCTTCAACAGTGCGTCTTTCAGAACTGCAATCTCACCGATGCAGACCTCTACGGCGCCGATCTCACCGGCACCATCTTCCGGGACTGCGACCTCAGTCGCGCCGACCTCTCACACGCGAACCTACACCGCGCAGACATACGCGGCTGTAGGATCGACGGCCTTCGCGGCACACCCGCCACGATGAGTGGTCTCATCATCAGCCCGGATCAAGCCGCGCTTCTGATAACCCTCTTCGGCGTCCAAGTCCAATGGTAAGTCGAATGGTAATCCGAGCAACCGCTTAAGCAGCGGTGGCGGCAACTACCTGTACAGGTGTTGCGGCTCGAATGCGCATCGGCTGCCTCTTCCAATAAGTCAGCGACCGCCACACCCACTCCATCGGACCAAACTCAAAGTATCGCAGCCAGATCGAGCTGAACGCCATATTGAAGATCCACATCCCCGCCACAGCATAGTAGATCTTGTAGTACTCCACATAGCCGTACCAGTGCCACGCGCCCCATACGAAGATCGTCTTCATGGTGAGGCTCGTCAGCAGATAGTTCGACAGCGCCATCTGTCCCACTGCCGCGACTCGCGCCAGCAGCCATCGAAACACTCCCGCCTTCAGCAGGATCAAAAGCAGCGCGGCATTTCCCAGCGCGCCGGCAATCCTCCCGATGTCATAGGGAGCCTGCATCCAGATCAACGTCTTGAACATATCGAAGTGTCCTGCCCAGGCTTTGTAGGCGCCCACGCCAGTCACCGCCCACCCCACTCCCAGCCCGATCCCCGCGATCCACGCATACGTCTTCATACTCAAGCGGCCAGGCAAAAAACCGTTCTTGTAAAGAGCCATGCCAAGCAGCATCAGCCCCACCCAGTCGCCGAAGCCAAAGTAAGCGCCCTTCAACTCTCCCATCAACACATTGCCTGCCACATGGCCCTGCGCCTTCCAATACCCCTTCTGCATCGCGGCGATGTCTTCGTATTTCTTCTTGTCGGGAGCACGCCACCTGTCCTGCACGCTCTGCCACTTCTTCAGATCACCGATCTCATCCTCCGTCAGTGTCTGGTGTTGCGCCAGCTTCGCATTGGCCTTCGCCGCCGCCTGCTTCGCGCTGTAGGAGCTGCCATACTGCCCGCCCATCATCAGCACGGAGTTGATAAACAGAATGATTCCCGCCGTCCACATCAGCCGCTTCACCCGCACGTTGCGGAAGGGAAACAGAAACAGCAGCGCCGCCACGCCGTAGTAGAACAGAATGTCGCCGTCCCAGATCAGGTAGCCGTGAATCATCCCGATCAGCACCAGCCACATATTGCGCCGAGTAAAGATATCCGCCGCCTTGATCCCTGCCCCTCGCGCCAGAGCCCGCTCCGTCAGCAGGATCACGCCTGCCCCGAACAGCATCGAAAACAGCGCACGCATCTTGCCCTCGGCAAAGATCCAGCGCAGAAACCACACCGTCGTATTGATCTTCCAGTGCGGCCCATCGAACACCGGTTTCACCGTGCTCAACGGGTAGGTGTAGTTGTGAATTCCATACGCAAAGTCGCAGATGTTCATCACCAGAATGCCCATCAGCGAAAAGCCACGCAGCACATCCATGCTGCTGATCCGCTCCCCACGCGCCACAGGTCGGGTTGCGCTCAACTCCACCTGCGCCGGCCCAGCCAACTCCTCGGGAGTACCAGGCGCGATCACGCCCTCATAAGGATTCACTCCAGCCACGCTCGCCATGACTCCTCCAGAAGTACCCCGCAAGTCCCTGGCCCCAGAATCGCGTGCGCGTCGGTTCACCGCATTTTTTCACCTGAAGTATTCCACCCACACCCCCGCCAATCAAGCGAAATCGCGCACCAAAGCCCTTCCACCCAAGTTCCAGGTCCCAAAACCAGCAGGGAATAGGACTCCCGCCGCCGATCAGCCCCAGCCGCTCCCACCACTGAATCTCAATGACTGAATCAAGGAACGAAAAATACGGAGGAACGAAAAATAAATCTGAAAAATGTGGCGTATTTTTCTGCCGCTGATTAGATGGCGTTTCTTCACCACGTTTACCATGCATTCCACCACGATCACACCATCAAAAAACCACACCCAGCCACCATGTTTTTGCAAAAACCCCAGAAAAACCACCCTTCCACCACGCAATAAAAATTTCACGAACTTCCCATCCTGCATCCAACCCCACATGGCCTCCTCCCCCACCCCGCCGCCCGAGAAACGACAAGCCTTCTGCAGCCCACTCCTGCTGATCGTCATCGCCTGCGTCGTTGCCGGAGCGATCGCGGTCTTCCTCATCCTGCGCCCCAATCCCAGCGGCAAAAGCCAAACCAGCCCTACCGCTGCTCCTCCCGCCACCCAGCAATGACGCCACTTTTCGCAATACAAACAAAAGGCAGACTCGTAAGAGTCTGCCTTTTAGCTTGATCCAAGCCTCCTCAACAATCTCTGCTGTGAAGAGAAGGCTGCAGGTCAAACAGCGGAGCTAGCGGCCAGCGCGTAGAACAACAGCCAGATTGACGGGAACAGCAGTAGGCTGGTTATCCAGCGTGCCCGGAGTGAAGCGATACTGACTGACCGCGTTCAGAACATTGCGGTCCATCACAGAATTGACCGACTGAACGATCTTTAGATCCGTCGGTTTGCCGCTCGGATCGACCGTCATCGCAACAACAGCAGTTCGATCAAACTGGGCCATAGGAGCGAAGTCGGCGTCTGATTCGACAGCGACGGTGTAAACCAACTTGGGAGCATTGACGCCAGTGGAGATACGAAGAGGGGCAGCGTTTGGAATGGACCCGCGATCCGACTCGGAGCCAGTGAACGCTGGGGCAACCAGTTCAGAGCGCAGGTTAGTGCCAACGATCCGGGTTTTTGCAGGCGAATTTGCCTGAGCGTGAAGCAACATGGGGGACAGGGCGAGGGTGGCCACAATGATTCGACGCATATTATCTATCTCTAGGGCAAGTGTGCCCAACACCACACTAATTCAATCAAAATACAAATGTCAATAAGATAATAGAAAATAAGTTAATCCTTTTATTATCAGATAATTACTGTTTTGGTTTTCCGTGGCATAGCAAAAAACAATGACGGTAGAGGATTTACGTATTCGTTATTGTTTCGCTTGCAACGCAGTGAGACCGGCCAGATTTTTTTTGACTTGAACCCTGGCGTCATACTCATAAATGGCTCGCAGATTGGCGCTTAGAACCGGAGCGTTTTAGCCT
Organism: Edaphobacter lichenicola; assembly: GCF_014201315.1. NCBI lineage: Bacteria > Pseudomonadati > Acidobacteriota > Terriglobia > Terriglobales > Acidobacteriaceae > Tunturiibacter > Tunturiibacter empetritectus. The sequence goes on along the minus strand of NZ_JACHDY010000001.1, from coordinate 1,446,218 downwards.
TCTGACTGTCTTAAATGGCCCATCGAGCGGCCAGCTAAGAAACTCCCATCGAGACCGGTCCAGCGACCTCTCCAACACTGCTAACATGCAATTCAATGAAAGTTCTGGTCATCGACATCGGAGGCACCAACGTAAAGGTCGCCTCCACAGATATGCGCGTCCCTATCAAGATCCCCTCCGGTCCTGCCATGACCGCCGAACAGATGACCAAGGACGTCCTCGCGGCCACCGCTGGCTGGACATACGATTGCGTCTCCATCGGCTATCCCGGTCCGGTCGTCCACCATCGTCCAATCGCCGAGCCCCATAACCTTGGCGGAGGCTGGATCGATTTTCCTTACGAGAAGGAGTTCGGCAAGCCCTTACGCTTCATCAACGATGCCGCGATGCAGGCTCTCGGCGGCTACAAGGGCGGCCGCATGCTCTTCCTTGGCACCGGCACCGGTCTGGGCTCGGCAATGATCTTCGATGGCGTCATCATCCCGCTTGAGCTCGCTCATCTGCCTTACAAAAAGGGATTCACCTACGAACAGTACATCGGTCTCGTTGGACTCGAACGTCGTGGTGTCAAGCGCTGGAGAAAGTCGGTTCTGGACATCATCAGCCGCCTTAAAGCCGCGATGGTCTGCGACACCGTGCTCCTCGGTGGTGGCAACGCCAAACTGATGAAGTCCCTGCCCAACCACGTGATCGTGGGTGCGAACACCAACGCGATCGACGGTGGCATCAAGCTCTGGGAGGACAACCCTGGTACTTCCAAACCGACAAGCGCATCGGCCAAATCTTCAAAGTCCTGAGCAGGCAGAGAGCAACAGAAGACGATGCGACGAGCCATCGTTTCGTTTTGAAAGTCTTCGGTCGGACCGCAAGACACCCCGCTTACGACCAGAGATCGCACCCCACCTGTAATCTGAAACAATTCATACCGGAGACAGCATGGCTAACAAATATGGCGAAGCCGCTCTCATCGCGGCCCGCATGGATACTTACGGCAAGTCCATCACACCTGCAGCTCGCTGGGAACAGGCGACCGCAAAACTCTATCCGACCAGCCCCTCGGCCCAGCGAAAAGGAGGCCCTCGGTTCGCCTTCCTGAGTCTCTGTGAAGCCGGGTTGGTCAAGGGAATTCCTGCCGGACAATATGCACCATCCAACAAAGCCAAGGCTTACGCCCTTCGTGCCGTGGCGCTACTCAACGCAGGCACCCACAAAACTGTCAACGCACTCTGGGCCGAGGTCACCGACGGCGAAGACATCGCACACAACAGCCAGATGGACGTCGTTCTGGCTCTTTGGAAGAACGACCTGATCGTCCGCAACGCGTAGGTCATCATTCGCCGCCGTGTCGCGTGCTCTCCCACAGAAGGAAAATCTACGTATCCCGCAAGATCAAACTCTTGCATCCGCACCAAGTAGGAGTATTCTTCTCCCATCAATCGAGACGTATCCGGCCGCCCCGGAAAACCAAACATGGAGGAACAGCGATGCTTCATTTGCTTTGGACGGCTCTCATCGGTCTCATCGTCGGCGCACTCGCCAAACTGATCATGCCAGGCAAAGAGCCCGGCGGCATCTTTATAACCATGTTGATCGGTATAGCGGGGTCCTTCCTTGGGACCTTTCTCGGCCGCGCTATTGGTCACTATGAGCCTGATCAGTCCGCTGGCTTTTTGATGTCGCTTATCGGCGCCCTCATCTTGTTAGGCATCTATCACCTGATTCGACGCAGCCGGGCAACTACTTAGAAGTCATTTTTTATTTTTCAATGGCAGCTACGGCCGAGGGATATTTCTGCCGTAATCGTTGTTGCGTCACGGGGCCCTCTACCGAACCAACCCGATTGCCGGCTCCGACGCACGAGCGGAAGGGCCATCGGCGTACTGCCGTACCACTTCGCTAAACTCCGCCATAGCCACGGGTTTCGCAATGAAGTTGCCCTGCGCTTCGTCGCACTTTCTCCGCAACAGGAAACGCATCTGCTCATCGGTCTCGACACCTTCTGCTACTACCTTAATGTTGAGTCCGTGAGACATTGCGATGATCGTTCGAACCACCGCGGCGGCGTTGGCGTCAGTTCCAGCCTTCTTCACGAAGCTCTGATCGATCTTCAAGCGGTCGACCTGATATTCCAGCAGATACGAGAAACTGCAGAATCCAGTGCCGAAGTCATCAATGGATATACCGACTCCCAGCTCCCTCATCTTCTGCAACTTGTCCAGAACATGTTCCGAGTTGACCATCAACATATTTTCGGTGATCTCGATCTGCAGTTTCTCTGGAGACAGACCGCTCTTTGACAGGGAATGTTCAACAACAGGAACGAGATTTTTTTGCTGAAACTGCCGCGGCGACAGATTGATTGAAACCGTTAGATCCATGCCAAGCTCGTCCTGCAGCGCCTTTCCCTCGCAACATGCGGTCATAAAGGCCCATTCCCCGATCGGCACAATCAGCCCCGTCTCTTCCGCCAAGGGAATAAATTGCGACGGCGAGATGCTCCCCAGTCTGGGATTGGTCCAACGCAGTAACGCTTCCATACCGGTAACGGCTCCGGTCGTCAGCGAGATCTGTGGTTGGTAGTGCATGCTGAGCTCTTTATTCGCCAAGGCGTGTCGCAGTGCATGCTCCATCGTCAGGCGTTCTGCCGTCTCCTTCAGCATGCTTTCGCTGAAGATTTGAAACTGGTTCCGCCCATTCTCCTTTGCCGCGTACATCGCCGAATCTGCCCGCTTCAGCAGGTGCTTGGCATCGCTTGCGAAGTCGGGATAGATGCAGACTCCAACACTCGCGGTCACGTGTACCAGGTGCTCTTCGATTGAGATCTCCGGCGATAGCGTAGCCACCAGATTCACTGCGCATTGTTCGACGTCGTCCACGGTGGTGATGTCCGGCATGACCACCACAAACTCGTCCCCGCCTATCCGCGCCACCACATCAGTGCTGCGTACCGAGCGTCGCAATCTATGGGCAGCCTCGACCAAAATCTGATCTCCCGCCGAATGTCCCAGGGAGTCATTGATGCGTTTGAAGTGATCCAGGTCGATCACAAAGACCGCGACCTTCGTCCCGTAACGTCGCGCCAGTTCCACCGTCTGGACGGTCTTGTCCTGCAAGAGCGCGCGCCCGGTCAGCCCCGTCAATTGATCATGCGTGGCGAGATGAGTCACATACTCCATCATCTGCCGTCGATCCGTAATATCGAATGCGATGCTCACAAAGCCGGTTACCTCTCCCGCCTCGGTCTTCACGGCTCTCATGGCCAGATTGATTGGCGTTCGTGCGCCGTCGCGTCTGATCAGCGTCCACTCCTGCTCCTCCATCTCTCCCTGGGATGCCCTCGTCGTCAGAACTTCGAAGCCGTATTTTTCCAGCGTCGCGGAGGAGTCAATCGCAACCGCCCTCCCCAACAGCTCTCGCTCATCGTGCAGCACGGTCAGTGAAGCCTTCCCGACTAACTCCTCGCTGCGATACCCCGTGAGCCTCTCTGCCTCCCAATTCATTGCCGTAATCATCCCCGCAATATCGGTTGCGACGATGCTGAAGGGAGCGTTCTGAAAGACAGAGCCGGTAAACTCCGCCAGGTGGGCATATCGCTCCTGAGTCGCCTTGGCTTCGCTGATATTGCTGAAGGTGATGGCCAGCCCATCTCCGAGCTTGACCACCTGGGTTCGCAGCCACGTCGCCTTGACACTCGCGTAATCTACGGGAAACTCTTCGTTGAGTGACTCCCCGGTCTCGACAACCCTGCAAAACCTGGCGAACATCGGCCCCGTTGCCTTTATCGGAGTTACTGAGCACAAAGTATGTCCGAGGAGCTCGGAACGTGATCGTTCGATCAGTCTCTCGACGTTGGCATTGACATAGAGAACCCGGAAGTCCACGATCCTGCCTTCTTCGTCTCGCACCGATTCAAAGAGCCCAAAGGCATCCAGGCTCGTCTCAGCGGCCGCCAAAAACTGCGAATGCGCCTGCTCGGCTCCTCTTAGCTTCTCTACCCGGCTGCGTTCGCGCCACAACGCCCACAGGGCAACGGCAGTGCCAGACATCGCAATAATGATAGTGCTCAATTTCCCGAACTCTGCCCCATGCTCGATTCGCCAGAGCCCTGCCACCACCAGCGAAACCGGCGCTGCTAAGAGAATCGTCTTCCAAACCCAGGATCGCTGGGATTCGAGCGCAGAACCCTTCAAGAAATACCTCGAAATACAAGCCAGGATCGTGCCAGCATCGTGTTTCTCTACCCTCGTCAACGCCGTAACCGAACGAAGCAACTTCTTCTGCTGTCAAAAAATGCGAGATACCTGTGCACCTTGAAAACGTTTGCCTTCGACATTTATTCCGCAGCGATACCACATGCAGTCTATTCGTTCCTCGCAGCCTGGGATCAACTATTTTGCGTCCATCTGGTTTGAAAGAGTGCAACCATCTCTCCGGCACACTATTCCTGCGACATCCAGCCGTGCATCTCCATCCAGTTCGCGAGCAGAGTCGGATAGATGGCTAGCTCGGCCATCCCTTTCATCCCCTGCGCCATTCCCGTCCCGTGCTGTCCGCGCTCGAAGATGTGCAGCTCCGCGGGGACGCCGGCTTCCTTGAGTGCGTCGTAGAACGCCGTTGCATTGAGTGGACTTACCTGCTGGTCGGCCGTCGTAGAGAAGATGAAGCAGGGAGAGGTATTCTTTGTCACCAGCTTCACCACCGAGACCGAGTCCAGCATTGCCTTCGTCGGATGGTTACCCAGCAGCCCCTCCATGTTCGTCTTCCTGGGTATCGAGGCGTCCATCGTAAACCGGCCATAGGAGACAATGGCGAAGTCGGGCCGGTCGCTGACTCTATCAATTGGATCCTCAGCGCTCGCGGCACCGTTATCGTTTACCGCCGCGAGATAGCCTGCCAGGTGACCACCCGCGGAGAAGCCCCAGAGCCCGATCTTGTCCTTCGCCACTCCCAACTCTGCGGCGTGGCTGCGCACATAGCGCATCGCCCGCGCACCATCCAGCATTGGAGAAGGGAAGTGATATCGCGGCCCGAGCCGGTACGCCAACACAAAAGCTGTCACGCCATGCGCATTCAGCCAACGCGCCTCCTCCCCACCCTCTTTTTCGATTGCCAGGTGAACATATCCGCCCCCTGGCATCACGATCACAGCAGAATGCACGCCGGCGCCCGGGGCGGGATACACATACATCTTCGGGATGTCTCCTTCGCCTTCTCCCAACGCACCTGGCGCTCCGTTTGGCCATAGCACGACAGTCTTTGCGAATCCCATCGGAGGCTTCGTCACCGTTGCCTCCGCTATAGCGTGCGCGGAGGTAGCTGCTGTAGCCGAGTTTGAGGCGCAACCCACTCCAGGGAGCGCACAGAAACAACCGACTGTCAGCCAAAGAAGTGGTCTCATCATCCCGTCAAAATACATGCTTCTCAACCCATTGCCATTGCAACCATACGCGATGGCGGACCCGCGTCTCAGACCGTCGAATCCGCAGTGAACATCTCGCTCTTTGGCATCACTGCCGCTGCCGACTCTACCCGGTTTCGTCCCAGATACTTGGCTCGATACAACGCGTGATCGGAGGCCGTCAGCAAAGAGATCACCGTGGCGTTCCGGTTCGGTACCTCCGCCGCCACACCTACGCTGATCGTCTGGATTCCAAGTTGATTTCCCGAGTGCGGCACCTTCAGTGATGCGACGGCCTCGCGGACGTCTTCACCGACCTGCATTGCAACTTCGATTGTCGTGTTCTGGAGAATCACGGCAAACTCTTCGCCCCCGAAGCGTGCTGCGATCTCAGCTTTACCCTGCAGCGCACTGGCAATCACCTTCGCAATGCAGCGCAGACATTCATCTCCGCCAACATGTCCATTGAGGTCGTTATACGCCTTGAAAAGATCCACATCGATCAGCAGCAGCGCCAGCGACTGCTCCTCGCGCATCGCCCGATACCATGCCACCTCCAGCCTCTCATCAAAGGCTCGCCGGTTTGCCAGGCCGGTCAGTGCATCCGCATTGGCCAGCTCGCGGTATCGCAGTTCGCTCTTCTGCAGCGAAATCTCGAGCGCCTTGCGTTCCTCAAGCAGAGCCGCCACCGGAAAGAAGGTGAAGAGGGCCACCGCAAGGAAGATCTGCTCAACAACAATCTTATGAAGCAGATTTGTACCAGTGATCAACATCAACGGCCCATGTCCGGTGACGGTGAACCAGATCGAGATCAGTGCAATCACAAACACGGCGAGCACCGTGCCTGGGAAGCCCAACCGAAACACCACCAGCAACAGTGCGGGAAAGATGAAGAAGATGAGCGGGTCTTTGCTGTGGCTGAACACCAGCGCTGTCGCAGCCGCAGGAACCATCAGCAACAACAGTGTTCTCGGCAGCTGCTGACTGTGGAGCATCGTAAAGAAACCCGGCCGCTGCAAGATAAAGACCAGCGGCGCGATGATCGCCATGCCCAGCACATCGCCCAGGTACCAGGTGCGAAACAGCATCCACCAGGGGCCTGCGTTCACAAAGAGCATCGTCCACGAAGCTCCCAGTGCACTTGTCACAGCCGTTGCCCCAACGACAGCGACGCCGAGAAAGCCCAGCAAAGGAACGCGCTTCGTCAGCTGCAAAGGGCTGCCGAACCAACGCGTCAACAACACAGACGAGGTAATGACCTCCACGGAGTTGGCGACCGACACGCCGACCGCCAGCCGCAGCGGATCGCCGTAGAGGACATCGGCCAGCGTATCGGCCAGGAAACCTGCGATGAAATAAGGAATCCAGGTTTTCTTCGGCCGCGTAACCACCAGCGCAAACAAAAGTCCGTTGGTAAACCAGATCGTCGCAACCCCATCCGACTGTCGCGAAAGCACGATTCCCAGCCAGGAAAACAGCAGCAGGATGAAGAACGTGGCGGTCAGGTGTCCCCACCGAATAGACTCAGAGCGCGATTGGGCGTAAGTGGTTTCAGGAGCAGCACAATGAGCCAACTCCACATCCAGCGACGCTTCGCCAACAGTCTTGCTTATGTCCATTGCATTCTATTTTCCAGCATCTCCAAACCCACTCAGAATACTGCAATGGGAGTGTCAACAGGTTATAGCGCGGAGCGATCCCGTCTGTCATTCGCCATGCTTCTTCAGAAATTTCCGCTCACAATCGCGAAGAGCTGCGGGGGCTGCGGCGGTTTCAGAGTTCGATGACCTACAACGACCCACATGGCCCGAGAATTTACTCAAGCACCCACTTGAACCCGAAAAGGAGCAAGGAGGAGCAGATTGAAACGATGACTCGATAGTAGCAAGTCAAAGATTTCTCGTCAGCAAAAACGTCAGGTCTCCCCCCTGGATTGAAACCCCATCAAGCCGGGGTCGTCTAAACTCACATGAACGCCCCCTCCTTACTTCGGCCCCTTCTGATGGCCGTTGCCATCCTAGCCCCTGCCCTCCACGTTACGGACCTCGCCGCGCAGCAAAAAAACTCTCCGTCCGATCAGTCTCCTACACCCGCCGGGGGCACGATCGCAGTTGACGCTCGTCTGGTCAATCTCCCCGTCGTCGTCCGCGACAAAAAGGGAGCACTCATCCAGAACCTAACAAAAGACGACTTTACCCTCCAGGTGGACGGTAAACCACAGACCATTCGCTACTTCGACAAGGACACCAACCTCCCCCTCACCCTCGGTCTTCTCGTCGACATCAGCCAGTCTCAACGCAGCGTGCTGGACGAAGAACGCACTGCCAGCAGCACCTTCCTCGACCAGATGCTGACCAACCCGAAGGATCAGGCCTTCATCATCCAGTTTGCCCGTCAAACCGAGCTGCTGCAGGACCTCACCACCTCGCGCCCGCTCCTCCAGAAGGCGCTCAAAGAGATCGATACCCCCAGCCCCAGCTCCGTCGACGACGATAGCGACAGCCGGAGCCACAGCCGGGGAGGAACCGTCCTCTATGACGCTCTCTTTCTGGCCTCCGACGAGATGATGAGCAAGCAGACCGGTCGCAAAGCCCTGATCATCCTCTCCGATGGCGTCGACCGAAACAGCAAGGAGAATCTCGTCCGATCCATCGAAGCCTCGCAGCGGGCCGACACCATCATCTACGCCATCTACTTCAAGGGCGAAGAGTCCCACCCACAGAACAACAACCAACAGCGCGGCCGCGGCGGCTACCCTGGCGGAGGCTACCCCGGAGGCGGATACCCTGGTGCCGGCTACCCGGGCGGTCGTGGTGGGTATCCAGGTGGAGGCAACGGTGGCGGAAATGGGGGGAACTATCCCAGCCAGAGCCACGTCGACGGAAAGAAGATCCTCGAACGTATGGCACAGGAGACCGGCGGCCGGCTCTTCGAGATCAAGAAAAATCAAGACGTCGCCCAGATCTATAACCAGATAGCGGAAGAGCTCCGTGCACAGTACCGGCTCGGTTATACCCCCACCCAGGACGCAGCGTCCAGCGGCTACCATCAGGTTGCAGTGGACATTCACCAGAAAGGTCTCGTCGTCCAGACCCGCGATGGTTACTACGCCGGAAAGTAGCTCTCGCCGCCTTCCCTCCGCATAGTTTTGCGTTACTCCATGATCTTCATGCATCATCTGTAGACATTCAGACATCCGGATCGCATCTAAAAATCCGATTGCAACGAGCGTCCTCACAGTCCTGTCCCACGAACAAGGCCTCTATGAACACGACACATCGCATCATCCGCACTGTCGCAGTAGCGCTTCTAGCGCTCACGATCACCTCACTCACCCCGGCCTCTGCTCAATCTGTCTTCACGGTCAACCGGACCCTCTACTCCGAGACCGCCAACGCCAGTGCCGACATTGCCGCCGCAATGGTCACCGCCCGTCGCGAGCACAAGCGCATCATCCTCGACTTCGGTGCAAACTGGTGCGGCGACTGCCAGGTCCTGGACTACTACTACCGCCAAAGTCCCAATGCGGAACTCCTCGCCAAGCACTTCCTTGTTGTGCACATCGATACTGGCCATGTAGACCATAACGTCGATGTGGCAAAGAAGTATCATGTTCCCATCGCCCATGGCATTCCTTCTCTCGCTGTCATCGACGCTCACGGCAACCTCCTCTACGCCGAACACGAGAAGGAGTTCGAGCACACCAGCGTTGAAGCCGTCACTGCTTTCCTCAACAGGTGGAAGGCGTAGTCTCTCTCCTCGCCAGTTCGGACGGCTCCCATGAGAAGACTCCTCCGCCTACCCAGGATCCTTCATGGAACGCTTCTCCGGGCAATGAGGCACGATAGCCTCAACCTCGCCCAGTCCACCGCTTACTCGGCGATGGTGTCACTCTTTCCAGCCCTCATCGTCGCTGCCGCCGTTATCAGCATGGTTCCCGATACAACTCCCCTGCGCTTCCAGTTCGCGCTCTTCTTCGACCGCATTCTCCCTCCGGACGTCAGCCCCCTGCTTCAAAGTTATTTTGTCGCTTCACCGCAAACCATCCGTTCCACCCACGCCCTGAGCGTTGCGGCGCTCGTCAGCCTCATCGGCGCCTCCAGCGTCCTGGCCACCATCATGGAAGGCCTGCGCCGTGCGAACGACCTCCCGTTCGACTGCTGGACCTTCTGGCAGCGGCGCTTGCGAGCACTCCTTCTGGTACCTCTCTCACTGGTCCCCTTCGCGCTCGCCAGCGTCCTCGTGGTCTTCGGTCACTTCATCACAACCTGGCTCGCCCTGCACATCACACCCTCCGCCCGCACCCCGGTCTTCATCCTCGCCATGCTCATTCGGTGGAGCGTCGCGCTTACCGGCAGCATCGGCGTCACCGCCCTCATCTATCACATGGGAACTCCCATGCAACAGTCGTGGAAGCGGACCCTCCCCGGGGCCTTCGTCTCCACCGCCATGTGGTTTTTTGCCACCGTCGTCTTCGGCTGGTATGTCACACGCTTCGCCAACTACTCTCAGGTCTACGGCTCCCTTGGTGCCGGCATAGCGCTTCTCTTCTGGCTCTACATCATCTCGCTCTGCGTTCTCTGCGGAGCCGAGTTCAACGCCGAATTTCACGCTCGTTTCTTCCACCCGCATCTGCCTCATTCCAAACCTGCGCCCCCAAATACCCTCCTGCCCGGTTAGAATGGCCACGGCAGGTAAAACTCACTGGCCATACCATCATTCTTTCGCGATGGTGAGAAAGTTTCCGCAAGCGACCCATGAAGAAACCTGTGAACTCAATGCCCAACGTTGCCCCCTTTGCCGCAATGGAGCGTGGTCGCCGCGCCAAGATCGTCGCAACCCTCGGCCCCGCTTCCAGTACGCCGGAGATATTTCGCCAGCTTGTCCGCGCTGGACTCGACGTCGCTCGCCTGAACTTCTCTCACGGCACCCACGATCAAAAGACCGAACTCATCCGCATGGTCCGCAAGATCTCGAAAGAGGAGTGCAAGCCCATCTGCATCCTCGCCGACCTGCAGGGCCCCAAGATTCGCACCGGCAAGCTCAAAGGCCATAAGCCCGTGCAGCTTATCGCTGGCAAGCGCCTCACCATTACCCCGCGAGAGATCGAAGGCACCGCCGCTCTGGTCGGCACCACCTTCAAGACGCTCGCGGAAAACCTCGAGCCCGGTTCCCGCATCCTGCTCTCTGACGGCCTCATCGAGTTGCGCGTCGAGGCCGTCAAAGGCGGAGACGTGACCTGCGAGATTATCAACGGCGGTATGCTCGGCGAAAACAAGGGCATCAACCTCCCCGGCATCGCCGTCAACGTTCCCTCCCTCACCGAAAAAGACGAAGAGGATCTCATCTTCGCCATCGGCCAGGGAGTAGATACTGTCGCCGTCTCCTTCGTCCGCACCGCCGACGATGTACGCCACGTCAAGAATCGTCTGGCCGCTCTCAAGTCCGATGCATGGGTCGTCGCCAAGCTCGAAAAACCACAGGCCATCGAGCACCTCGACAGCATCCTCGAAGTCACCGATGCCATCATGGTCGCCCGCGGCGATCTGGGGGTAGAGGTTCCACCAGAAAAAGTTCCGGCCATCCAGAAGCACATCATTCGTCGCGCCGCCGAGTTCCGCAAGCCCGTCATCACCGCTACGCAGATGCTCGAGTCGATGATCGACAACCCGCGCCCCACCCGCGCCGAAGCGTCAGACGTCGCCAACGCCATCTACGACGGCACCGACTCTGTCATGCTCTCCGGCGAGAGCGCCGCAGGCAAGTACCCCGCCGAAGCCGTTGCCATGATGGCCAAGATCATCACCGAGACTGAGCACCAGATCCGTCTCGATCCTCGCCCGGCCCTCGGCCATCACCCCAGCGTCCGCCTCTCCATCGCGGAGACCATCTGCGAGTGCATGTCGCACGCGGCCGACGACCTCGACGTAGCTGCAATTGCCATCTTCACTGAAAGCGGCATGACGGCGCGACTTCTTTCGAAGTACCACCCCGATCCGCCTATCTTCGCGCTCTCGCCCTTCGAGAAGGTCATCAACCGCTGCATGCTTCTCTGGGGCACCTACCCGATTCTTTGCGCTCGCTTTCGCGACACGGACAAACTGGTCGACATGGCCGAACAAATCCTGGAAACGCAAGGTCATGTTCACCAGCGTCAGATCGTCGGCATCGTCGCCGGTACGAGGACCAAATCCGGAGCCACCAACTTCATGCGGTTACACATGGTTGGGGATCGCGACACCGAGGTTGCCAGAGCGAGGGCCTCGAAAAAAAGAAAGTGAACCCCCAGGCCGCGGGTGCTTTAGCCCCTAACGAAAAAAGCCACCTGCCATAAGGTGGCTTTTGTTTGCCTGTACAAGGCTTAGGTTGTAAGACGGCGACGCATGAGACCAGCTACTCCCAGGATCCCCGTGCCCAGAAGGGCAAGCGTTCCCGGCTCAGGAACCGGAGAGGTGGATGCGATCTTTTCTACGTCGATGCTGATGTTTTCAGTGATATCCCGGTTGCTCTTCGAAGGATCCAGATCGGCGACTTCGAATAAATTGAGGAAGCCACCCTGTCCAATGTTGACCCTGTCTCCCCCGCTCCCAATCTGGAACGAGACACCCTGGGTATCGAAGTTATAGGCTCCAAACAGGAAACCCGGGCTGTACAGCAGGTTGTCGTTGTTATCGAAGGCGTTGACGCCGAGCAGGCTGGTGATGATCTGATTATCAACGATTCCGGATATGCCAGTGATGGTGTAGACGCCGCTGCCGCTTGCGGACGCCGTTATGGTCCCCGATCCATTGAAGGCTGAGCCGGAGAAGTTGAAGGAGAACGTGTCTGCGTGCGCTCCTGACGTGCAAGCAACAGCCAAGGCGAGGATGCAAAGTCCAACAGTTCTAATTTTCATAACACTCCATAGATGCCGAAAGAAAGGCGCTTCCGAACCATCAGGAAGCATTCTGATAGCCACTTCAGAGGCCGCTGGAAAGCCCGTAAAATATGGTCTTTTAGCGCAAACGTAAGAATGTCACCTTGACTATGTGCAAATTTTTGCGATCTAAAGTGGAACTCGAATTCCCCTGCAAGAAGACAGCAATACCATCTATCTCTTGATAGAAGTTGACTAAGCTCACAAACGGCCGCAGTTCCACTTCTCGCGTCGGAATTTTTTACCTGACTGCACGTTCAAGAGACATCTCCGATACACCTCAACAACACCTCAAGGCTGCTCCTCGTACAATCGACCTATGGGCCGCATTCGCATCCTCTCCGACCTCGTGGCGAACCAGATCGCCGCCGGCGAAGTCGTCGAACGACCCGCCTCCGTCGTCAAAGAGCTCCTCGAAAACTCCCTTGACGCTCAGGCCACCCGCATCCGCATCGAGGTCGAAGCCGGAGGCCGCAAGCTCATCCGCATCACCGACAACGGTCACGGAATGGTGCGCGACGACGCCCTTCTCGCCTTTGAGCGCCACGCCACCTCAAAGCTCCGCAGCGCGGACGATCTCCTCTCCATCGCCACCCTAGGCTTTCGTGGAGAAGCCCTGCCATCGATCGCCAGCGTCTCCCGCCTGCAACTCGAGACGCGCGTAGCGGAAGAGGCATCAGGCACCCTGGTCGAAATCGTCGGGGGCAACATCCTCCGTGTCGAAGAAGCTGGCCTTCCTGTCGGCACGACCATCACCCTTCGCGACCTCTTCTTCAACACCCCCGCCCGCCGTAAATTCCTCAAGTCCGAGCAGACCGAGCTCTCCCATATCGCCGCCCTCGTCACGCACTACGCGCTCGTTCACCCTACAAAACACATTGAGCTTCACTCCTCCACGCAGGCCCTCCTTGTCGCCCCCGCCGTTGCCAACGCTGCCGAACGCCTCTTCCAGATCTTCGGCAAAGACACCAGCAACTACATGCTCCCCACAACCGCCGAACTCGACTTTACCCGCGCCGGCCTCCCCGAGCCCCCGCCCTGGAAGCGCGAAGAAGACTACGTCGCGCCCGACCCCGGTTTCCTCCGCATGACAGGCTTCGTCTCCAAGCCAGAACTGCAAAAGCTCAATCGCAACTCCATCTACGTCTTCGTCAATCAGCGGCTCATCCGCGACAAACTTATCCTCCACGCGCTCTCCGAGGCCTACCGCAACATCCTTCCTCCCACCTCCTACCCGGTCGTCCTCCTCTATCTCGAGATGCCGCCCCAAGAGGTCGACGTAAACGTCCACCCAGCCAAGACCGAGGTCCGCTTCCGCCAGCCAAGCTTCGTGCACGACTTCGTCCGCGACACCATCCGAACCACGCTCATGCAGGCCCGTCCCGCTGCCAGCTTCGCCACGGCACTCCAGAATGGCCCGCAAGGCATCTCAAGCTCTCTCCTTATCGATGTAAGCCCACTCCCCGGTCCTCCAGAAGGTAGCGATGCTATCCGCCAGCCAGTCTTCGACCCCACGCATCCACCATCCACCTTCGAAGGCCATCAGCCGACTCCTCTGAGCGCCGAAGGCGCAGGTGCTCTCTATTTTTCAAAGGGCTCTGAAACGGCGCAATGGGACAACCCACCCTCAGCTGAAACCATAAAGTCCCCGATCTTTCACCTTGCCGCCCCAATCGTCCCACCCTCTCCCGGCCGCTTCGCCTTCTCCGGACACTCGATCCCCATCGGTTACGAATCTACCGACGCCGAATCCGGCGTCGAATCTATCTACGAACCAGCCTCGCCCCAGCAAGCCGACACGCTCACTGCGCTCTCAACCCTCAAGCCGCTCGGTCAGCTACGCGACTCGTTCATCCTCGCCACCAACGAAGAGGGGCTCTGGATCATCGATCAGCATGTAGCTCATGAGCGCATCCTCTTCGAAAAAGTTCTACGCGACCGCGACACCGAACAGATCCAGCGCCAGCGTCTGCTCATGCCTCTGCTCATCGACCTCCTCCCCGCGCAGATGATCACGTTCGCCGAGATCGCCGAAGAGTTGGAGCGCAACGGCTTCGAAGCCGAGCCCTTCGGCCCCCGAACTCTGGCAGTCAAGGCCGCACCGGTGGGTCTCGAGGGCCACGAGCTGGAACACCTGCTCGAAGAAGTTCTCGCCATCCCCGACCGCAATCGCCAGACCGAGAACTCCGAAGCCCGCCGTCGTCGTATCGCAGCCTCCATCGCCTGCCACGCCGCGATCAAGATCAATCAGCCCCTCGAACACTCGAAGATCGAATGGCTGCTCGACGCCCTGGGAAAGACCGAGCACCCCACGGCATGTCCCCACGGCAGACCCATCGCCTTGCGCTACTCCTATAAGGACATTGCGAAGGCCTTCCAGCGCATCTAGCTCTGTAAAGACTCTGCGAATATGCCCTCTGGCGGCAACCCTCTCTCCATGGTCGTGCAACCAAACTAATATCCATCTTCGTTCCCCTGGAGAAACCTGTGCGCAAAGCCATCGATGGCTCCCGTCTCCGATCAGCCTATGTTCTATGTTTTGCATCCGCCCTTTTTATCGTCTCCCTTGCCGGGTGCAAATCAAGCTCCGGCGGCAGTGAAGCTCAGAGCGTCGATCTCAACGGCGCTGGAAGCACCTTCGTCTATCCCGTAATGTCCCAATGGACATCCGCCTTCTCCGGCGCACACTCCAACGTCCGCATCAACTACCAATCCATCGGCTCTGGCGGCGGCGTTCAGCAGGTCAAAAACGGCACAGTCGACTTCGGAGCCTCCGATGCTGCGCTCAACGACGATCAACTCAGTGGCATGAAGCCCGTAATCCAGATCCCCGAATCCGCAGGTCCCGTCTGCATTACCTACTCGCTGCCCGGCCTCGCCAAGCCGATCCAGCTCTCCTCAGACGCCATCGCAGGCATCTTCCTCGGCAAGATCACCTCATGGCACGATCCCATCCTGACCAAAGACAACCCCGGCGTCGCTCTACCCAACACGAAGATTCTCGTCGCGCATCGCACCGACGGCAGCGGCACCACCAATGCCTTCACCACTTACCTCTCAGCCGTCAGTCCGGAGTGGCAGCAGAAGATCGGTCAGGGCAACTCCGTCAACTGGCCCGTCGGAATGGGAGGCAAGGGAAGTGAGGGCGTCACCGGCCAGGTCCGTCAGACCCCCGGAGCCATAGGCTACGTCGAACTCACCTTCGCTCAACAGAACAAGCTGCCCGTAGCTTCGATCAAGAACCTCGCCGGCAAATACATCCTGCCCGACACCTCCAGCACCACCGCCGCCATCGCAGCCTTCACCGATCAGCTCTCGAAGGACCCACGCACCCCGATCGTCAACGCTCCCGCCTCCGCGCCCGATGCCTACCCGATCTCCACCCTCACCTTCCTCATCATCCCGAAGGACGGCCCCGACGTCGCGAAGCGGACGGCCCTCAGAAACTTCATCCAGTACGTCATCACCGACGGACAAGCCGCTGCAGCCACACTCAACTACGCCCCGCTTCCCGACGGAGTCAAAGCCTACGACCGCCAGCAGCTCCAGCAGATGACCGCAGCAGGCCAGCCCATCCCCTAACCAAAGGCATCCCAGCCGTCTTATTCCGTCAGAAAACACCAAGGCGCGAATAAGACGGCTTTTCTTTGCCATACAGAAACCCTTGGATTCCCTGGTAGTGGGACAGTTTGGAGTGAATGACTGAGGTTGCCGAAAACCCGACTTTCACGGAACGTCTTCGGTGCGTCTCGACAGAGACCTTCTAAAGGGACTCAGCACTCCGGTGAAGCGTGCCTATCGATTGGCCCAGTTCCGTTCGCGATTGCACGATTCTTTCGAATATGGCCGCGAGTCGGCCCGACTGAATGTCTGACACGTCCACTCCGTAGACTTCCATGATCTTCGAGTTCAGTCGGCTGTTGTCACTTTCCGCATGGAAGTCCCACAAGCTGGATTCGTCTGAAATCCAGGCCCAATCCAAATCCAGAACGCGACGAATAAAATCCTCGCCCAGCGCCTCATGCTTATTTACTTGCTCTTGAGAAGCGAACTCGATTGGCCATGACCTTCCCGGACGCACTAAGGGTTTGCCATCTTCCAGCCGCCGGTTGCGGACTGTTCTGAAGCTCTCTTTGAGCTTCTCTTTGGCAGCCGCTGGTGTGTCGCCGCTTCCTGTGATCGCCGCGTTCAAGATATGCGCGACGTACCTGTGTGAGATAAAGCGCGGCGCTGGGAGAGGCGGATTGCCGTCGTTCTGTTGCTCCCGTATTTCTATCGGGTAGTCGTCTAGTTGCCAATCGTTAGTTTTGAAAGAAAGAACCCACTTCCACGAAGAATGAAGCCGGTTCTTTAACTTCGAAAGTCGCGAGTACGCCATGACCGCAAGTGTATTGCAAAGGCTAAGGAACGTTGTGCCCGCAAAACGGGCTTATAGGTAACCTGATTGCCACAGGGTTTCAAATTGACCCGCTGCCCGATTTTCGCACTCTTCCACGGTAGGCTCTCGCTTTGCGGTATTCTTATAAAGACATACAAAAAGCATCTCAGCGCATCTAGCCGCTCATCGCTCGAATCCAATCTTTTAGTGTCATCCTTTTAGCCCAGGCTAAGGATATGTTGTAGCGCGAGCCCCGCTCCGCCCAGCAGGAAGGCAACACCTTGAGTAACCTAAGCACTCCCACGGCTGACCAGCTCGCCGCCGCCCGCCTCGCGCATTGGCATCAAAACACCGATCCCATCCTCACCATCAACATGCTCCGCGACTGGCTCAACACCTCAGGCCTGGTCTTCTTCACGCCTCGCGCCGCGCAGCTTCCCGCACCCGCGCCATCCTTCGTCGAAGCCATCCTCGGCACCCCCAACGCCGCCCCCACCCTCGCCGACGCGGACCAGTCCCGCAGCCTCCTCTCCCGTCTCATCCTCGACGGCGGTGCCATTCCTCTCAATCTCCTCGGTTCGCCCACCGGCACCGGCAGCGAGACCCCCGACTTCATCGTCTCCCCGCTCGCCTTCCCCTACATCTTCACCCTGCGCGGCGACAAGGCCTGGAAGCAGCCCCCCACCACCAGCGGAGCCACCAAGGTCTCCCCGCTCGCCCTCAACACCTACACCCTCCTCGCCGAGCGCGCCAAAGACCATGCCACCGGCATAAGCTCCTACGACCTCACCACCCAGCTCGGCAAAGAGGTCACCGAGACCGCCGTCCTCCGCTCCCTCACCGAGCTCTGGCAGCATCTCCGCGTCATCCCCGTCCCGCAACCCGACGGCGCTCCCACACTCTGGGAGCTCACCACCACCCGCTTCACCAAGCAGATCAAAGCCGGAGCCAACGCCGGACAGCCCACCGCCCTCTCCGCCCTCATCTCCCTCTATCTCGGCCAGGCCATCGTGGCCTCCGAAGAGGACATCGAGACCTTCCTCTCGCCCATCGCCGCCCGCTCGCGCATCCGCGACGTCATCCATGCACTCATCTCCGCGCGTCAACTGGAGACGATCGCAGTAGAAGGCCGCACTGTCCTCCACGTCACCGGCGAACTCCCCGCCTTCCTCGCAATCGCCGCTCCCGCACCGGACGACGTCGACTCCATCGTCGCCACCACCGAAGGCGACAGCGCCGAATCCGCCGAGGGAACTGGCCGCATCAAGAAGTTCATTCCCAAGCCCCGCAAGGTCGGCACTGGATTTGTAACCAAACCTGGTCGCAGCTCCGAATCCTCTCCCTCCCCACGCGAGCGCCGCCCCTTCACCCGCGAATCCAACCGCCCCGACCGCCCCAGCTTTACCAAGCCGTGGGAAGAAGAGAAGGCCGACCGCCTCGCCGCAGCAAAATCCTCCTCCGAGGTCCCGAACGAAGGCGACAGCACAGAAGCCCCGCGCGCTCCTCGCGCCTACGATCGCAAACCCAGCTCCGACCGAGCAGGGAAGCGACCCGCCTTCGGTTCGAAACCATCCTCCGGAAGCCGTCCCAGTTTTGGCAGCAAGCCAGCCTTCGGCGGCAAGCCGCGCTTCGGTGATGATCGCCCCTCTACCGGCGGTGACCGCCCCACCTACCGCCGCAGCGCAGACTCCGGCGACAGCCGCCCGCCCCGCCGCGAATACACTCCACGCCCCTACAACGACGCCTCAGCCGGAGACAGCGACCGCCCCCGCAAGACCTTCTCCAAGCCAGGCACCTTCGGCCGCAAGCGCGAAGGCTTCGCCGGCAAGCCCAGCTTCGGTCGCGACAGCAGCGACGCCCGCCCTCCGCGCCGCGACTACGCGCCCCGTCCCGACGCAGACTCCGGGGACGCACGTCCTCCCCGCCGCACCTTCGGCGACCGGCCAGCCAAACCCAGCTTCGGCGCCAAGCCCAGCTTCGGTGGTCCACGCAAACCCGGCAGCTTCTCCGCCCGCCCCCAGCGCAGCTTCGACGGCGGCGACCGCACCAACGGTTTCGCCCCGCGCAAATCCTTCTCCCGCGACACCCCCTCCACCCGAGACACCCGTGACTCCGAAGCCCGCCCCCGCCGCACAGAAGGCCGCGCAGCACGTCCCGACGGTCCCCCCTTCCGCAAGTTCGACGCACCCCGCACCCCACGTCCCAAGGGCGCCTTCGAAGGCAAATCCAGCGGCAGCTTCGGCGAGAAGAAGCCGTACAGCAAAACCAGCAACAGCTTCGGAGCCAAAAAACCATACAGCAAATCGGGCGGTAGCTTCTCAAGCGGCACCTTCGCCGGCAAATCCACTGGCAGCTTCGCCGGCAAGAAACCCTACAGCAAATCCGCCGCCGGAACGGGCAAACCCGCCAGCACCTTCGACAAGTTCAAGGGCAACAAGAAGCCCTTCGGCAATCGGCCTCCCGCCCGCAAGTTCAAACGTGAGGAAGGGGAATAAGCCGGATGACGCAGCCGCACGAGGACTCCGCACCCGCATCGCAGCCTGAGACCAAAAAGCGTCAGCGTCCCGTCATCGCCATCGACGGGCCTGCTGGCGCCGGCAAAAGCACCCTCGCCGCCCATCTCGCCCGCCGCTTCGGATTCCTCAATCTGGAGACCGGCGCCATGTACCGCGCGCTCGCCCTCAAAGCCATCGATAACGACTACTCCTTCGACGAAGAGGCCCCGCTCATGGACCTTGCCGCCCACACCCGCATCACCCTCGAGCCGCAACTCGAAGGCAACCGCGTCCTGCTCGACGGCCGGGACGTCTCCCGCCGCATTCGCGAGACCGACGTCACCAACGCCGCCTCCAAAGTCTCCATCCATCCGCAACTTCGCGCCTGGATGGTCCACCAGCAGCGCCTGCTCGGTGAGGCCGGTGGGGTCGTCATGGAAGGCCGCGACATCGGCACCGCCGTCTTTCCCGACGCCGAAGTCAAGATCTTCCTCGATGCCGCCCCCGAGGTTCGCGGCAACCGCCGTTACCGCCAGGCCGCTCCCGGATCGAACACCGCCGAACCGACCGACCGCCAAAACTACGGCCGTCAGGCTCCCGATCCCGTCTCCGCCGAGCAGCAGCGGCTTACCGAAGAGGCCGTCCTTCGCGAGCTGAAAGACCGCGACTACCGCGATCGCAATCGGGCCGAATCACCCCTTAGGCCCGCTGCCGACGCAGTCATCCTCGACTCCACCTCGATGACCCTCGACGAGGTGTTGAATCAGGCCGAAGAGATCGTCCGAACCCACCTTAAAGCGTAACGCTGCGTGATATCTAACATTGTCGATGCACGTTTGTCGAATCCACCGAGCCCCCAATATCCTCAAACAAGCCCGAATATCCACATTTTTTGCACTATAAACAGTGCAACCATAACTATTTAGGAGAATAAGTAAAAAAAACTTGGCAACTGTGCTAACCTTCACACATCGTTTGAAACAGATTGGATTTCTGCAAAGCTCGTACTGTACGAACCCCGATTTGGATCTAGCGGCAAATTCAATAGCAATAAGGAAATAGTGAACATGGAACAGGGAACAGTGAAGTGGTTTAACGATGCCAAGGGGTTTGGCTTTATCAGCCGTCAGAACGGCGAGGATGTGTTCGTACACTACTCGGCGATCAATTCGAACGGTTTCAAGAGCCTTCAAGAGGGCCAGGCTGTACAGTTCAATGTGGTAAAGGGACCCAAGGGTTGGCAGGCGTCTGACGTTCAGCCTCTCTAGTCTTTAGCACTTCGACGACAGCGACAACCAAGTTTTGCGAAAGGGATGGCCTCGGCTATCCCTTTGCGCGTTTTTCGCCTATCACTTTCCCTGCCCCGGCGCGACTGATCTCACTTAGGCATTGACTCCGGAGTGGTCGGACTCTCCACCGGCACAATCTTCGAGGTCGCCTTGAACTTCCGATAGTCCGACTCCACCGCCTCAACGCGGCCGTTGAAACCCAGGAACAGCAAGGCTCGTGCAGACCCCTGGCCTTCGAATCTCGCCGGCAGCCAGACCTCGCCATTCACCTTTCTCTGCTCCATGGCGAAGCTCGTCCCTTTCTGAATATTCGCCACCAGCCCCCCGCCAATCTTGAAGTTA
This sequence comes from Edaphobacter lichenicola, assembly GCF_014201315.1. Taxonomy (NCBI): domain Bacteria; kingdom Pseudomonadati; phylum Acidobacteriota; class Terriglobia; order Terriglobales; family Acidobacteriaceae; genus Tunturiibacter; species Tunturiibacter empetritectus. The sequence continues at coordinate 1,425,400 of NZ_JACHDY010000001.1, read as the reverse complement.
TTCACGAAGTGTCCTTCAGCCTTCACCAGCACACGGTCCCGTTCATCCACCCACACCGTGCCCATCATGTCCCGAACCACCTCTTCGAATTTCGTTCGTGTCTTAGCCTTCGGATCGCCCGCATAGTCCGCCACAATCGTGTCCCTGCCATTCAACTGCACTCGCCGCGCATTGGTAAAGCTTCCCAACTCCAGCGCCCGCGAGGCCGTCATCAACTCGTGCCCGCGCGCATCCGACTCCTTCCCCTCCTCATCGGCCTTCTCTCGTCTCTCCTTGGCCTTCTCGGAGTCCTTATCAATCCGTTCACTCTCTTTCTTCTGCTCGTCCGGGCTTAGCTCCTGCCCATCCTTCTTTTCCAGCCGGCCCACCGGCACGCCATTCTCCCAGAAGACCTCAAACTCCCTGGTCTCGATCTTCTTCAATCCACCATGCGAATCCAGCCGCTGTTCCGTCACCAGAGACCGATACAGATAGTCCTTCTCAATCGCCTCTGCGGCTCTCTGATTCGTCTCTACGTCATGCATCAAAGCAGCAATATCCGGCAGCGGACGTTCCCCAGCCTTCCCGTCCTCCACAGTCTTGCCGTCGTTCGTTGCCGGAGCAGAAGGAGTTGCCGGAGCAGGAGGAGTGACAGGAGCCGATGGAGCGACAGTTTGTGCAGGCTCCTGTTGTGCAGGCTGCCGGCCCGATGGCTGCGCAACTGTGTTTGCCTGTCCAGGAAGGCTCAGAGCAGACCCCTCGGGCAAACCCATCAAACTCACCCCTACGAGCAAAACCAAAACCCTGCGAGCCTCAACCACCATAACTTCCCACTATAAAGCGGCCCATCGCGACTCCGCTCCACCAAGGCTTGTCCGATAATCGGGAACTCAGCCTAACCCGCTGGGAAAAAATGGCTTACAACATCTCCACCGACAGGAGAAAATCCCTCCAACACGCCAAAGCAGAAGCACCCGCGGCTGGCCCCTCGTCTTTTCGCTCGCCGACCTCAAAGAGGTGCAACAAAGGGGTGCAACTTTATGGTCACAGCCCCTGGCAGGCGCTCAAGAGCGTGCACCCAACCGCCGAAAGGTCTAGCATAGTAAAGGACGCGCACCACTCGCGAATAGATCTGAAGTGAGGAAGCAATGGCCACGAAGGCAGAGGCACTGACTGCAACAACATCCGCAGTTGAACAACACGAACGAGAGACAATCTTCGATATCTTCCGCCGCTGGGGCTACCTCCAGGCATCCCTCGACCCTCTCGGTCAGTACCTTCCTCCCGAGCCATTTCCAACCCCCGCACCCGAAGGCGATATCGCGAAAGAAGCGCGCAGCTACTACTGCGGAACCATCGCCGCAGAGTTCATGCACCTCCCCAGCAACGAACAGCGGCAGTGGCTGCAGGAGCGCATCGAACAAGTCCCGGCCAAGCCCGATCAAGCGCTCATCCTCACGCAACTCATTCGCGCCGACATCTTCGAGCAGGTCATTCAGTCACGCTACCTCGGCACCAAACGCTTCTCCCTCGAGGGGATCACAGCGCTGATCCCGTTCCTCGATCGCGTCTTCGCCGTCAGCGCCGGAACCGGCGTCGCCACGGCCATGATCGCAATGAGCCATCGCGGCCGCCTCAACGTGATGACCAACACCATTGGCCGTTCTCCCTCCGAGATCTTCACCAAATTCGAAGACGTCGATCCGCGCAGCACCATGGGCGGTGGCGATGTGAAGTATCACGTCGGCGCAACCGGCGAATACCACTCGCCCGACGGAAAAACCATCTTGCTCCATCTGGCCTCGAACCCAAGCCACCTCGAAGCAGTCGACCCCGTAGTCCTCGGACGCACCCGCGCCAAACAGGAGCGCATCGGCAAAGACGGCAACGACCACGTGCTTCCGTTGATCATTCACGGCGACGCAGCCTTCGCAGGTCAGGGCATCCTCGCCGAGACCTTGAACATGGCCACGCTGCACGGCTACAACGTCGGCGGCACCATCCACGTCATCGTCAACAACCTCCTCGGCTTCACCGCCGTCCCCGAAGAGTCGAACTCCTCACGCTTCGCCACCGACATCGCAAAGCGCCTTCCCATCCCGATCTTCCACGTCAACGCCGAAGATCCAGACGCCGTCGTGCGAGTCGCCGCGATCGCTGCCGAGTATCGCAATCGCTTCCACTCCGACATCGTGATCGATCTCGTGGGCTATCGCAAACATGGGCACAGCGAGGTCGACGATCCCACCGTCACCCAGCCCCGCCGCTACGCCATCATCAAGGATCGCCCCGCGCTCTACCAGCTTTACGCAAAACAGATCGGCGTCGACCCCACAGCGGAAGTGCAGAAGATCCAGCAAGAGCTCCTCGACGATCAGAAGGCCGCGAGTCAGGCTGATCACAAGCCGCACCTGGCCCAGCTGCCCGCCTACTGGGACCCCTACAAAGGCGGCGAATGCGAGCCCGAGTACAACGTACCCACTGGCCTCCCAGCCGAGCGCATCAACCAACTCGTCACCTCACTGACCTCCTACCCCAAAGAGTTCCACATCCATCCCAAGGTGAAGAAGCTCTTCGAGCAGCGCCAGGAGATGGGCGCGGGCACACGCCTCTTCGACTACGGCATGGCCGAACTCGTAGCCTTCGCTTCGCTCCTAGAAGCCGGCGTTCCCGTCCGTCTCAGCGGACAGGACTCCCAGCGCGGAACCTTCAACCAGCGCCACGCCGTCATGGTCGATACCGAAACCGAAGTCCGCTACACGCCCCTCTCTCACCTCAGCGACAAACAAGGCAAGTTCGAGGTCTACAACTCGCTCCTCTCCGAAGCCGCAGTCCTCGGCTTCGAGTACGGCTTCTCCCGCGACTATCCCGAAACTCTCGTCCTGTGGGAGGCGCAGTTCGGCGACTTCGCCAACGGCGCGCAGATCATCATGGATCAGTTCATCGCCGCCAGCGAAGCCAAGTGGGGCCTCCTCTCCGGCCTCGTCATGCTGCTCCCGCACGGCTACGAAGGCCAAGGCCCCGAGCACTCCAGCGCGCGCATCGAGCGCTACCTCCAGCTCGCCGCCAACGACAACATCCAGATCTGCCAGCCCTCAAACGCAGCGCAGTACTTCCATCTCCTGCGCCGTCAGGCTCTCAGTCCATGGCGCAAGCCGCTCGTCCTCTTCACCCCGAAGAGCATGCTCCGTCATCCCGACGCCTCCTCGACCCTCGCCGACTTCGCCATCGAGCACTTCCAGAACGTCCTCCCCGACAACGACGTAAAGAATCCACGCCGCCTTCTCGTCTGCAGCGGAAAGATCGGCCACAACCTCCGCGTCGAGCGCGCGAAGCGCAAGGACTTCAGCGTCGGCATCATCTTTCTCGAGCAGATGTACCCCTGGCCCGAGCAAGAGTTGCAGGCCGCCCTCGACCAGCACCCAGACGCACAAGAGATCATCTGGGTCCAGGAAGAGCCCGCCAACATGGGAGCCTTCTCCTACGTCATGCCTCTGCTACGCCGCATGGCCGCCGACCGCGCAGTGCTCAGCGTCAAGCGCAGTGCCAGCGCAACACCGGCAACCGGCTCGGCCAAGGCTCACGAGATCGAAGAAAAAACCCTGATCGATCTGGCACTCGGATCCGCGGTCTAACTCAACTCTGAAAAATCCACGGGCACAGCCTTGGTTTTGGCTGTGCCCGTCGTCGTTCATCGCAACAGTTTACTCAGCGATCTGTACCGCGACCTTTCTGCGGCGAATAAAGCCCGCAGCGGTCAGCAGTCCGCTCCCCAGTAAGACAAAGTTGCGCGTCTCGGGTGCAGCAGGAGCAGCAGCCTTGAAGACAACTGCGTCATCGTAGTCTTCCTCAGAGAGCGGAAGGAAAGAGTCTTCCGCCTCAGGGGATCCATTGGCAGCGTTATGGGTCGCCGAGCCGTTTGGTACGGAGTAAGTCATCATCGAGCCGCTTCCCATCTGCGGCATTGTCGATGCGAGAAACGGGTTAGGGATGGTGTCGGCAGAAGCGAATTTGGCAAAAAATAACGCAACGACCAACGAGGATGTAGCGCAAAACACACGTAGCGTTAACCTCATGGCGAGACCTCGGGAAAGTTTTCAGTAAAGGGGCCTGCCCGAGTAAACAGCACGCCGACGGCCAAACACCTTTCCGGCTCTCCCGGAATCCTGGCAACTCGCCGCGCCATTATTTTCAAAGATTTGCAGACTCGCCGTTTCTTGACTCCGTCTTACCTCTCGCAAACAACCGCAAAAATCTGCAGGAACGAAAGAAAACTCTTCGGTCCAGTATTACGGCTTCGTTTCAACAGCGCTCGCAGGAGAGCGGGACGGTACCGGATTCGCAACCTCTCGCGCATAGATCTGGTACGTCGTCTTCGGGGGATCGTCATGTTGATGTAACGCACGTACCCGAGCGCGAATCGCCTCATCAGCCGCAGTAATGCGTTCGCGCGAACGCAGATAATCCAGCCACGACTCCATCACGAAGGTCTCGTTCAAATGCGTCGGATCGATGGCGTCGCGGTAGATGCCCCAGCGTATCGCCCCATCACGCAGACGCACGCCTCGAAGCTGATGAATCGCATAGGTGAACTCCGCATAGTTTTCGATCGGCACGCAATATTCAACCGAGATGCGAACCGGCCCGTCGGTAGGCTCCGTATCGAGCGCAAGCTGCGGTGCCGGATGCTTCCACTGATACGGCGTGTGGTCAGGCAGCGGACCCTGCAGAATATGAAACCGTCGCGCGAACGGGAAGGTGATCAACAAACCACACGCCGCAGTAGTCAGCGCGATCGTCGTCGAAGTATGTTCCGCAATGTATCCCCACAGAATCGCCCCGAACGCCATGCCACCCTGAAACGTCGTCATGTAAGTCCCCAACGCACGAGCCTGCACCCACGCAGGCACCGAAAGCTGCACCGAGACGTTGATCGTCGACATGGTGCTCGTCCACGCCGCGCCCGACAAGATAAGCGTCGCAATCAGTATCGACGGGCTGCGCACGAACGCCAGCACCAGCAGCACCACCACGTTGTACAGCGTCGAAGTCGCCAGAATCTGGTCCGCGGAAAATCGCTGACGAATGCGATGAAGCGTAGTCGCCGCGATCACCGCGCCCAACCCAAGCGACCCGTTCAGAATTCCGTAGCCCAGCGGACCCTGCTTCAAATCACGCTTTGCGACCACTGCCAGCAATGACCAGATCGCCGAGATGAAGAACGTATAGATGAACGCGCGCACCAGAGACGACTGCAGATCCGGCGCGTACCGCACATACCGCAGCCCCGATCGAATCGAACCGGCGATGCGCTCCGAAGGCAGCGCCGACTTGAACAGCGGAATCCTCTTCCAGTTCACCAGCACCCAGATCACGCCCGCAAACGACACCGCATTCAGCGCAAACACAGATCCTGCGCCCGTATAAACCCGCTGAAAACCCGCGACCATCAATCCGCCAAGCGCCGGGCCCACCGCACGCGCCAGGTTATTGCTCGCTGCATTCAGCGACACCGTATCCGGGATCAGTTCGCGAGGCACCAGCTCCGGCACAATCGCCTGCCACGCCGGGTTGTTCATCGCCGAGCCGATGTTCAGCAGGAACGTAAACGCAAGCAAAGCCCACGGCGAGATATAGCCAACGAACGTCAGCACAGCCAGCACGCCCACCGAAGCCAGCATCCACGCCTGCCAGAAGATCAGCAGCTTGCGCCGGTCGAAGATGTCCGCCGTAGCCCCAGCCAGCAGCCCCAGCAGCAGCACCGGCAGGCTGGCCGCGGTCTGCATCAGCGCAATCAGCAGAGGCGAAGCGGTCAACGAGGTCATCAGCCAAGTGCCCGCAGTGTCCTGCATCCACGTCCCCACCGAAGAGATCGTGCTCGCAATCCAGCGATCTCGAAACAGAGAAATCTTCAGAGGAGCGAAGCCGCTGGACTTGTCCACGATCGGAGGTTCTGCAGCGGTGTTGGGAGATTCAAGTGGCATCGCTGCGATTAGTTTACGGTCTCAACGCTTGCGCCGTCGTTCCGAGCACTTCTGTGCGCTGTTCAGAGCAATTGATCACCAAGAGGGTAGGAGGAGATAAGGTGTCGAGGCTGGCAGGAGATAAGGCGTCCGCATCCTGCGAATCGTTAGTAACCCTGGGATGCTTTCAAGCAAAGATCCGGCAGTTCGGACCAACCAGTCAACTCTGCGAGCTCTTTACGGTAGAAGTTCCCGTAAAACCGCGAAATCTGTGAATCGGCAAAACTTGCGTTGACTTTCGAACAACCAATTCTTACAGTCTATTAATCTAATCCAGCGCAGCGCGGTCGATACAAGAACCACCCTAGGTTTGTCGAAAGGGTTCAATTATGAAACGCACGATGGTTGGTACGACGTGTCCGGGATCGGTTGCAGGCCCAGCCGATACAAAATCCCACAAAACACTTCTTCTCCTGGTTGTCTGCGTTCTCGCGCTGATGATCCCTCCTGCCCTGCATGGCCAGGCCATTGGAAGCTTCTCCGGCAATGTCCTCGATAAATCGGGATCGGCTGTCCCTGGAGCTACCGTCAAAGCAACTTCTCAGGCAACGGGCCTGGTCCGAGATGGCAAGACCGACAGCGCCGGACACTATCTGATTCCGTTACTCCCCGTCGGCACCTACACCGTGCGCGTCGATATGCAGGGCTTTCAAAGCGCCGAATCCAAAGATCTGCGTCTCCAGATTGATGAAGCCCGCGAACTCGATTTTTCGATCGCACCCGCCACTGTAGTCACTTCGGTGGTAGTTTCCGGCGACGCCGTCGTTGTCGAGACAGGCAATCCCTCTCTCGGCCAGGTCATCACCTCGCAGCAGGTATCGCAACTCCCCCTGAATGGCCGCGACTTCGTTCAACTCGCCACGCTCACCTCCGGCGCGACGGCAGAGACCAACCCCAATAGCTTTTTCACCTCCGCCGCCAGCAGTGAGGTAGCCGCGCGCGGTTCTTTCTCGCTATCGGTCGGTGGCTCCCGCCCCAACAGCACGGACTGGCTGCTGGATGGCGTCGACAATAACGAACTCACTGCAGGCGGTATCGGCGTCTTCTCCTCGATCGATGACATTCAGGAGTTCAAGGTTTTGACCTACACCTACTCCGCCGAATACGGTACTCGAGCCGGCCCGACTGTGCTGGTCACCACAAAATCCGGCACCAACAACTTCCACGGATCGTTATTCGAATTTGTGCGCAATACCGATCTCGATGCCAAGAGCTACTTTGCCTCCAAGGCGGAAAAGTTCAACCTGAACCAGTTTGGCGGCTCCATCGGCGGGCCGATTCACAAGGACAAGACCTTTTTCTTCGTCGATGGCGAACAAAAATATCAACGTCACGGCATTGCCTTTACCGGTCTGGTGCCTTCGCTGGCCATGCGCACCGGCGATTTCTCCGCCGATCCTTATGGCAATCCTGTCTCCGGTCTCGCAATCGTCAATCCCAACCTGATTGGCGCTTCCACAAACCCCGCCTCCTTTCCCAATGTTTATTTCCAGTGCAATGCAGCAGGAAATCCTCTCCCTGCAAATCCCGATGGAAGTCAGGCCCAGGGCACTCCCTGTAACAAGATTCCATCCGGCCTCATCAACCCCATTGGACAGGCGATGGTGAACCTGTACCCCGCGCCGAACGCCAGCAACGCCAGCTCCGGCTACAACTATGTCAATCAGCCCGTGCGCGTTCTGAACGAAACCAAGTTCGATGTCCGTCTCGACCACACGCTTACTGCCAAGGACACCCTCTTCGGCCGTTTCAGCTACGACCAGGCTTTCTCCTACGTGCCCGGCGGCTCTCCAGGATTTGCCGAAGCAAACGCCTTCGGCAGCAATCAGCACATCATCAACCACGCGCGCAACATCGCCCTCGGCGAAACCCATGTGTTCAATGCAAACATGGTCAACCAGGCCAGCTTTGGCTACAACCGCATCTTCGACTACATCACCTCGCAAGGCTCCGGCACCTGCGCCTCCGCCAACATCGTGCCCGGCGGCATTCCCAACGCCAACCTCGGGTGCTCTAACGGGGCCTGCCTTCCCGGCGCATACAGCTGCGGTCTAGTTTCGACGATCGTCGCAGGTGGCTATTGGGCCATCGGTGATCGCGGCTACTCTCCCTTCCAGGGCGGAACAAACATCTTCTCGTTCCGAGACTCCCTCGAACTCATCCGTCATAAGCACGACCTGAAGGTGGGAATCGACCTTCGCCGCAATCAAATGAACGTCGGCACCGAGGCCTTCCAGGATGGCTTCTGGATCATCGGCAACGGCGGCAATTTTTCCGGCCTTAGCAGCGCGAGCATCGGAGGCAGTCCGCAGGCCGATTTTTTGCTCGGCATCACTGGCCTGGCCATTCATGATCAGACCTTCAATGGCCCCGTCACCGGCCGCCGCTGGACCATCTGGCGTCCTTTCGTCGAGGACGATTGGAGAGTCACATCCTCTCTTACCCTCAATCTTGGCCTGGCCTGGGCTCTGACGACTCCCGTCACCGAAGCCCACGGACGCCTCGCCAACTATGTTCCCGCAACCGGAAAACTCCTCGTTGCCAATCAAAATGGTGTGAGTTCGTCGGCAGGCGTCAACATGGATTTGACAGCTCTCGAACCCCGCATCGGTGCCGCCTGGAAGGTCTTCGGCAGCGACAAGACAGTGCTCCGCGGCGGTTTCTCTATCTACCACGACTCGGCCTGGAGCCAGGGCGCCCAGGGCCTATGGCAGAACCCACCCTTCCTCGGCGAATCCGACGCCTTCGCCTCCGCAGGCTGCGCCTTTGTCACCTCGTACTGCGCCACCACGCTCGGACAAACACCCTCCGGCATCAGTCTCTCCAGCGGATTTCAGGCCATCCCTGTACCCCCTACCGCCGGCAACTTTACAGGCTCGTTCTATACCCAGCCAACCGACTTCAAGCTGGGCCGGGTCTATCAATACAACGCGAACGTCGAGCGCCAGCTGGTCGGCAATCTTGTTCTGACCGCCGGCTATGCCGGCTCCCGCGGCACCCACATCCTGGTGGCCGGCAATGACCTCAACACGGGAAGCCCGTCTGCCTGCGGCGTGGTATCCGGCTACACAATCGGTTGCCTTCCCAACGGCGCGCCTTATGTCCCGCCCTATGGCACCTTCGACACCATCTCCCTGTTTGGCGATGTGGGCAAGACCAACTATGACTCGCTTCAAATCAAGGCAGAGACCAAGACAACGAAGTACGGCCTCTACGCCCTGATCGCTTACACCTACTCTCATACCTATGACAACGGGTTATCCGACGGCTTAGGCTCCGAGCTCAGCGCTCCCTTCTTCCCTCTTCCCAACTGGCAAAAGCTGGATTGGGGCTTATCGCAGATCAATCTCAATAACAGCTTCATCGCCAGTGTCATCTACGATCTGCCCTTCGGCCGCGGAAAGCAGTTCGGCAGCAGTTGGAATCCCGTGACCAACACTCTTCTTGGCGGCTTCCAACTGACTCTTATCCAAAGAATATCTTCGGGATTTCCCGACCCGTTGATCAACAGCACGAACGCGTCCGGCAACTTCTTCCAGAACGGCGGCAATGGGAACAACTTCAACCGGCCTGACCGGGTCGCCGGCTGCAACCCCACTCACGCGGACCACAGCAAGCTGCAGTGGATCAACTCCTCTTGCTTTGTTCCGGCTCAGGCCCAACAAATAGTCAACGGCGTGCTGGTCGTCCCCGGCGAGTTGGGGAATGCGGGGCGCGTCCCGGCCACCGGGCCTGACTTCGTCAATACGGACTTCTCCGTCATCAAAGACTTCGCGCTGCCTCGCGAGAACACAGGGTTGCAATTCCGCGCCGAGTTCTTCAACCTCTTCAATCACACCCAGTTCGGTCTGCCGGTCAACGATGTGAGTGCCAGCGGATTCGGCGCCGTGAACTCCACCGTCAACAATCCTCGCCTTGTGCAACTGGCCCTCAAACTGAATTTCTAAAGCGCACAGGCCAGCGCGGAAGTAGTCCAGTACCCGCAAGGGAGAGAGAATCAGTCCCGAACAACGCTCCCTCCCGAGCGATTGGTGCAACAGCCGGCGTTCGTCGATACCGGTATGCGCATGGCGACTACATCACCACGGGATCACGCCGTCTGTGTTGGAGAAGGTGCCCGTCGGACCATCCGCGCCGAGAAGCGCGAGGCGCACCGGCTCGCGAGCACCCTCCTCGACAGTTCCCGTGCCTGCATAGTCGTTGAGCTTCGTCTTGATGAAGCCCGGGGAACAGGCGTTGACCTTGATCCCGGTCGACTCCAGTTCGATCGCCATGGCGAGCGTCATCGCGTTGAGGGCGGTCTTGGATGCAGGGTAGCAAGGGCCGAAGATCGAGCGATAGGGGAACGCCGGATCCGAGTTCGCCGTCAGCGAGCCCACGCCGCTCGACACGTTGACGATGCGTGCTGCTGGCGCCTCGCGCAGCAGCGGCAGCATCGCCTGGGTAACGGCGAGCACGCCGAACACGTTGGTCTCCCACACCGCCCGCACTTCATCGAGGGACACGTTGCTCGCGCGGGTCAACTTAGCGTACTCCGCGATGGACTGGCCGGGCAGCTTACTCGTATTCGAGATGGCCGCGTTGTTGACGAGCACGTCGAGGCGGCCAAACTCCTTGCGAACACGCTCCGCCGCCGCGGCGATCGAAGCCCCGTCCGTCACATCGAGCTGGAGCGCGCGGGCGTCCGGCCCAACCTCCTTGGTCGCAGCCTCGCCCCGCTCGAGATTGCGCGACCCGACCAGTACCGTGAAGCCCTGTGCCACGAGATCCTTCGCGATCTGAAGGCCGATTCCTTGATTTGCCCCGGTGACCAGGGCGACGGGTTTGTTTTGCATATTGCTCTCCTCCATGTTGTGTCGCTGACATGTTGTGTTGCTGACATCCTGATATGCTTGAAAGACAACCGGAACCATGTTCCAGATAATAACCGGAACATTGTTCCGTTTGCAAGGCCCCGCCGCCCATGAAAAAAAGAGTGACAGAACGAACGGACAAACAGGAGCATGAAGACAGCAAGCCTCGCCGCATGCGTGCCGATGCGCAGCGCAAGATGAGTTCACTGCTCCAGGCGGCGATGGAGGTCTTTCGAAAGTCAGGAGTAGACGCTCCCGTCCGTGAAATTGCGGAAAGGGCGGGCGTCGGCCTCGGTACGGTTTACCGTCATTTCCCGCAGCGATCCGACCTCATCAAGGCCGTCTTCCAGACCCAGGTGGATGCTTGCGCAGATGCGGCCCCTGTCCTCGCGGGCAAGTATGGGCCTGACGAGGCTCTATCTCGCTGGATGCACCGCTACGTGGACTTCATTGCGACCAAGCGAGGGCTCGCCGCAGCGCTACACTCCGGCGACCCGGCCTACGGCGCTCTGCCGGGTTACTTCAACAAACGCCTGCTGCCGGCAATGAAAACCTTGCTTGACGCGGCCGTTGCTGCGAAAGCAGTACGCCCAGGGATTGAAGCTGAAGACCTGTTGCACGCCGTCGCAAACCTGTGCCGGGGATCTCACGACAAAGAACCCGCCTATACGCAAAAAATGGTCGAACTGCTGGTCGATGGCCTGCGTTACGGAGCGAGCACGCAAACAGACACACGCCCTGAAACCCGACGTAGACGATCAATTAGTCCTGCAAAGACAGCTTCTCGAACCTGAAGTGAAGGTAAAGCCGCAAGCCAGGCAATACCCCTCTACACGCGGAATCTGCTCTTCCTTTGGCCTGCGCCAAAACAAGCCAAAACAAGCAAAGGGATGTTAAAAAGGAAACCCACGCAGCGCGGTGGGGGCTGTTGCGTGGGTATTCCAGTAAAGCAACGAAGTGGGTGGACTTCGTTATGACTGACTCAACCCGAAGGGAGTCTTGCCACTCATTAAAGATAAAGGCAAAGGGGATAGGAGTCAATAGGCATTTGTGGGGAGTGCATGGTTCTGGCGCGCCTGTTTCACCATCTCGACCAAAACGGAACGAGTGTCGCCAGGCGTCTTCGCCTCCCGAAGAAAAGCGATACGCGCACCCTTGATTCCTGCCGGTGTGACGGCTCGGACATGGAAGCCAAGCCGGTCGACCGAGGTCATCGTCGCCGACTCGGCTTCGAGTCCGGCGTGTGTCTTCGTCAGAAGAACGAGCGCGTCGCCGTGGTCGGCGTTCATGTGGTCCAGGATGCCCTGCGCTGCCCCGGCAAGGGGGTCGGGAGAGGCTGAGGCGTAGTCCGCCGCAGTGACCCAGCCCATGACGCCGAAGCCGCCCACGTAGTACACATCCACCGGCTCCAGACGGAAGAAGGCGAAGTCGGTAAAGTCCACCCAGTAGTGGCTGTTCGGGTGGGCCTTCAGGTAGAGTTCGCGAGCCCCGGGCTTCTCCTTCTCAATAATCTCGTGGACCGCCCCGACGAGGGTGACACGTGCCGCGCCCAGCACGTCGCCATCGGCAGCCGGTTGGGAGACAAAGAGGCTGGCGCGCGGGTCTCCCTTCAGGTTCTGGGTGTGCATCGCCATCGTGCTGATGAGGAACAGAGGCCGCCCCGAAGCGTCGAGCGCGTAGGGCATCAGGGAGCCGAAGGGGAAGCCAGGCTGCTTGCGGGAGACGGTCGAAAGCGTCGCTACGCTGGCCTGGTGAAGCAGGGTGCGGGAGCGTTCGGCGTGGCTGGGCTCAGGCACCGGCGGCTGCGGATTGGGGTTGATCGGTGCAGCGTGCTGATTCGACATAGGATCCTGCTTAGCTCTCTGAATAGTGCTTTCGTTGAAACTTTGAAGGTCAATCACCATTCAGAGGCAACCGAATCTTGGAACATCTGGCCCTGAACAGGGCCGTCCAAAATAACTCTGAACAGGGCAGGCCAAAATAAATTCTCAAAACGTGGCGTATTTTTCGTGATCTGAAATCGTGGTGGTTTCAGCCAGCATTTCACCACGATCTCACCACGTTTCACCATCCAGAACACCACGTTTTAGCACCAGCATTTCGCAAAAACCCCTGCAAAAACGCACATGCTACCACGCAGAAAAAAAACCTGGCTAAAGTCTACAGATGAGCAGTTCGCGCTCGTAGATCATCTCCGGAGGCAGGTGGTCGTGAAGGGCGAGGAAGAGCTCCTCGTGGCCCATGACCTCCTGCTTCCACTGGGCGCGATCTACCGTTTGTAAGACATCGAAGGTCTCGCGCGGAAAGTCGAGGCCCTTCCAGTTGATGTCCTCGAAGTGCGGCGTCCAGCCGATCGGGGTCTCCTTGCCCATGGCGCGGCCGCGAACACGATCGACGACCCACTTGAGAACACGCATGTTCTCGCTGTAGCCGGGCCAGAGGAACTGGCCGTCAGGACCCTTGCGGAACCAGTTGACGTGGAAGACGCGGGGCGTGGCAGAGAGGTTGCGCTGCATCTTGAGCCAGTGCCGGAAGTAGTCGCCCATGTGGTAGCCGCAGAAGGGCAGCATGGCCATGGGGTCGCGCCGCACCTTGCCGATGGCGCCGCCGGCTGCAGCCGTGGTCTCGGAGCCCATGGTGGCCCCAATGTAGACGCCCGCCGACCAGTTGAAGGCCTGATAGACAAGCGGCATGGTGGTCGGGCGACGGCCGCCGAAGATGAAGGCGGAGATGGGAACGCCGTTCGGATTCTCCCAGTCGGGGTCGATGGTGGGGCACTGCGAAGCCGGTGCGGTGAAGCGTCCGTTGGGATGGGCGGCGGGGGTGCCGGTCTCTTTGGCGATTGCCGGGGTCCAGCGATTGCCGCGCCAATCAATGAGTTCGGCGGGTGGGGTGTCGGTCATGCCCTCCCACCAGACGCCGCCCTCGGGGGTGAGGGCCACGTTGGTGAAGATGGTGTTTTTGGCCAGAGTGGCCATAGCGTTGGGATTGGTCTTGGCGCTGGTGCCGGGGGCTACGCCGAAGAAGCCGGCCTCAGGGTTGATGGCGCGCAGCTGACCATTCTCGTCTGGTTTGATCCAGGCGATATCGTCGCCGACGGTCCAGACCTTCCAGCCCTCGAAGCCAGCGGGCGGGATCATCATGGCAAAGTTGGTCTTGCCGCAGGCGCTGGGGAACGCGGCGGCCACGTAGGTCTTTTCTGTGGTGCCGTCGGTGCGCTTGGGCGATTCGACGCCGACGATGAGCATGTGCTCGGCCATCCAGCCCTCGTCGCGGGCGATGTTGGAGGCGATGCGGAGGGCGAAGCACTTTTTACCGAGCAACGCGTTGCCACCGTAACCCGAGCCGTAGGACCAGATCTCGCGGGTTTCGGGGAAGTGGACGATGTACTTTTCGTCGTTGCAGGGCCACGGGACATCCTGCTCGCCGGGTGCCAGGGGCGCGCCTACGGTGTGCATGCAAGGGACGACGCGCTTCTCGTCCTTGTCGATCTCTGCGAAGACGGGCGCGCCGATGCGGGCCATGATGCGCATGTTGACGACGGCGTAGGCCGAGTCGGTGAGCTGGACGCCGATCTGCGACATGGGCGAGCCGATGGGACCCATGGAGTAGGGCAGGACATACATGGTGCGGCCGCGCATGGCTCCTTTGAAGAGGGCCTTCAGCTTCTTGCGCATGACGAAGGGATCTTCCCAGTTGTTGGTGGGACCGGCGGTGTCTTTCGACAGGGAGCAGATGAAGGTGCGGTCTTCGACGCGGGCGACGTCGTTGGGAGCGGAGCGGGCGAGGAAGCAGCCGGGCCAGAGCTTTTCGTTGAGCCTGGTAAAGGTGCCGGCGTGGACGAGCTGGTTGCAAAGGAAGTCGTACTCGGCCTGCGATCCGTCGATCCAGTGGATGCGGTCGGGTTGGCAGAGGTCGGCCATCTTTTCGACCCAGCGAATAAGATGTTTGTTGGTTGTGGGCGGGGTCGCGATCGCGGATTCGACGGCTACGGTCTTCATAAGTGGTGGAATTCCTTCGGGTACAAGTCTTCGCCTCTACCGTGGGGCTGTCAACCCTCTGGAGAGGGTTCGGAGATGGTGGAACAAGTTCAGGGCACAGAGAGTGCACGGAATTGGCTCATTTTGCGCGTGTTGCTGATTTTGCGGCGATTCGGGTACGGGCGAGTCGCACTTCGATTACCGCGCTGATAGACTTAAAGTTCTGCGCTGTGACTTCGCGCTACCAGTTACCTCAACGCGGCACGACCGCGACGAGCAAAAGGAAGAACAAGACAAAGTGGACCAGCAGACCAAGCAAGCTCTCAAGCATGACCAGTTCGTCGATACCACACAGCATGGCCTTGAGTGGGCCAGCGAAAACCGCCGCTCCGTGATCGCTACCAGTGCCATTGCCCTCGCGGCGATCCTGGTGGTGGTGGGTGGCTTTCTGATCTATAACAGCCGCTCAAATCAGGCGTCAGTGGCCTTTGGCGCGGCGATGCAGGCTTACCAGACGCCGCTGGCAGCGCCCGGGCAGCAGGTGCCTGCTGGGGTGAAGACGTATGCGTCTGCGACGGAACGGGCTAAGTCGGCCAATGATCTTTTCATGGGCGTCGCGGACAAGTACGGGATGACCCCGGATGGCAGGGTGGCGCGCTACTTTGGCGGGCTGACCTACATGGAACAGGGGCAGAACGGCCCGGCGGAGAGCACACTGAAGCAGGTCGTGAGTGGTTGGAATGGGGATCTTGCGGCGCTCGCGAAGCTTTCGCTGGCGCAGCTTTATCGCCAGACGGGGCGGGATTCTCAGGCTGTGGATATCTACAACGAGCTGACGGCCAAGCCGACGACGACTGTGCCTTCCGGGCTGGCGCAACTACAGCTTGCGGAGCTGTATGAGGCACAGGGGAAGCCTGAGCTGGCGAAGAAGATCTATGCGCAGTTGAAGGATAAAGACGCTAAGGGCGCTGCGGGGACGCTGGCTGCTCAGAAGCTGAATCCTGCGCCTGCGGGGCCTGCTGGTCAGTAGCTTTTTGGATACAGATTTGGAAAGAGTTCGGGATGCGAGGGCTGTACGCCTTGCATCCCGAATCTGCATTGTGGGTTGCGGGATCAGCCGTGGTCTTCGTCGGGAAAGAAGGGCGTGCGGTCGCCTGCGGACTTCATGGCTGTGGCAGCATCGGTTCGCATTCTGGTCAGAAGGCTCCACTGATCGTTTACTTTTGGGGGCGCGACCCAGACGGGGAGGGGCAGGCGCAGGTATTCGGAGAGACCGTGGGCGTGAGGCTCGTAGAGAGCACGGATGGTGTGGAGGCGTTTTGCCGCGGCGGGATCGCCACAGAGTCGGAGCTGATTTTCGCCGAGCGCCTCGCAGAGATGGTAGAAGTCTTTGGACGGGAGGCGGTCGGGGTCGATTCGAGGATGTCCGGGCTTTCGTTCGAGGACTTCGAAGACCTCCCCGATGTCGATGAGGGCGTGGCGGGACATGACGAAGGTAAGTTGAGCCTGGCGGGAGTGGGTGCCTTCGATGACCGAGATCAGGAGGGCGCAGGTGTCGAGGATTGAGACGAGGGCGGCGAGCCAGCTTTGGGTGTCGTGCTGCGAGCGGTAGAAGCAGAGAATGGGGTAGGAGATGTGCGACTCGAGGATCTCGGCGGACCAGCGCTCCCACTCCTCCAGCAGATCGATGAGGGCTTCTTCGCTTCCTTCGAAGGCGTGGCGGCGGAGGAGTTCGGCGGCGTTGGGAGGGGAGCCGGCGCGTGCGTCGAGGAGGGCAACGCTGATCTCGCGGTGCGAAAATGCCTGATAGAGCACAGGAAGATAGCCGATGACGAGGGCGACGAAGCCGAGGCCTACGCCTGACTCGAAGATGATGAAGGCCCGTGCGAGAAGGCTGTGGGGGACGACGTCTCCCAGGCCGAGAGTGAAGAGGGTCGTGCCGCTTACGTAGAGGTCGGTGCCGAACTGTGCCAAGGGGCTGTTGGCGTGTTTCATCATGGCGTCACCAAACGGGGAATGCATGGAGAAATAAAACATTCCGAAGCCGAGGATGAGAAGAAGCGCCCATAAAAGGAGAAGCAGAAGAAGGGAGAGCGGGCCGTAGATGCTGTAGATTTGTTCGCGGAGTTTTTTGTTGGTGATGCGTTCGGCCATCAGGACCCAGGGGATCCATGTGGCGATGATGAAGATGCGGGTGATTCGAAATCGCCCGGTGGGGCGGCGGGGAAGGATGATGGTCTGGAAGGCGTCGAGGGCGACTCCCAGGCAAAAGAGCAGACCGGCGATGAATGCGGCGACGTGCAAGATGAGATCCTTGATCGATTCGGAGTCAGCGTTTCTGTCGTAAACCTTACCAGAGACTGAAGTTGCGATTCTGTACGGGTGAAATCGCAGGTCGTGGTTCGCAAACTTTCTTTTGCACAGCCTCGTTGATGACTCTCCCTTGAAGAGCGGAGTCTAACTCTTCAGAGATGAAATCATTGAATTTTGATTCGACAAATATGCTTTTTGAGGCCTAGTCTGGATTTATCAGGCATGTGTTGACGCGCGCAACCCGAACGATTCGCACGGAGGGCACCGATGCAGCGAGTTCTGGTGGTTGATGATGACCGTCTTGTGGCCGATACGCTGACTCTCATCTTTGAGAAGAGTGGTTTCAAGGCGAAGGCCGCTTACTCCGCAGATCAGGGATTGGAGTGTTCTCGCGAGTTTGAGCCAAATCTACTTCTGTGCGATGTGTCGATGCCTGGGCGGGATGGACTTTCGCTGGTAAACGATGTGACGCGGGAGTTGCCGGCCTGTCGCATCCTTATGCTGACCGGTTTCTACTCCAATCTGAAGAGTGTGCGCGAGCGGGCCAGCACCATGTCGCGACCTGTAGGCATTCTTACCAAGCCGTGTCAACCTTCGGAGCTTCTGCGTGAGGCTGCCGCGCTGCTGGCGACTGCTTAGAGTGGTGCAGCATGCCTGAGCTGGGTCGTACTCTTGTCATCCTCGGGTTGTTGCTGGCTCTGGCAGGTGCGCTCATCCTTGGGTTGAATCGCCTGAATCTTCCTCTCGGTCGTCTTCCCGGTGACCTTAGCTGGCGTGGGCGGGGATGGTCGGTTTCCTTTCCCATCGTAACTTCGATTCTGATCAGCGTTCTTCTGAGTGTGCTTCTTTGGGTTGTGGGACGTCTGCGCCGTTGACCGTCTGATTGGCGGCGTCGCGATGCTAGACTCAGGCAAGATGTCCGAAAGGGAAGACAATCCGCCGACACTGGCCAGCCTGCGAGCGCGGCGAGGGAAGGTCCGGACCGAAAGACGGTCGATCTCGAAGATCTCGACAATCCCTGCGCAGGACTCGCTGCTTCAATCGGAGCTTTTCTCTTTCTTTGAAGAGAACGCCGGGATAACGGTTGTTGCTTCTGCGGAGCCAGTTTCTGGCAGGGGAGAGTCTGGCGAGGTTGCGATAAGGCCCAGCCCGCGAAATATTTCGGAGATGAGCGAGCAGGCGACGGAGCGTCGTATCTGGAGTGTTCGCGCGCTGGTGATGAACATAAGGCAGGAGATTGAGACGGCCTATAGTGATCTTTGGGTCGAAGGTGAGATCTCCAACTGCAGGCCAGCACCCTCTGGCCACACCTACTTTACGTTGAAGGATGGCGAGGCGCAGTTACCGGTTGTGCTCTTTCGCCGTCAGGCAGGACTGTTGCGCTTCCGGCCTGAGGATGGGCTTGCGGTTCTGGTTCGCGGCCGCGTCTCGGTGTATGAGAGCCGGGGGCAGCTCCAGATGATTGCGGAGACGATGGAGCCTCGCGGTGCCGGGGCGTTGCAGGTTGCGTTCGAGCAACTGAAGGCGCGATTGCTGGCGGAAGGACTCTTCGACGCGGGGCGTAAACGCCAGCTGCCTTCGTTTCCGAAGTGCGTTGGCATCGTTACTTCGCTGTCCGGCGCGGTGATTCGGGACATTGTTACCGTCGTTCGTCGTCGCCATGCGCGGCTGAATCTGCTGGTATATCCCGCTACGATGCAAGGTGCTTCCAGTCCGGAGTCTGTTGCTGCGGGGATTCGCTGGTTCAACGCAAACTCTTCGCGGGTCGATGCGATTGTGATTGCGAGAGGGGGCGGCTCGATCGAAGATCTTGCCGGCTTCAACGATGAGGCGCTGGCGCGTACGATTGCCGCGTCCGCACTTCCTGTTGTCTCCGCAATTGGGCACGAGACTGACTTTACGATTGCTGATTTCGTTGCGGATCTTCGAGCGCCGACGCCGTCCGCTGCCGCGGAACTGATTACTGCCGCTCAACATCGCATCGAGGAGCGCGTTGCTGCGTTGGGCGCGAGGGTGCAGCGTGCTGGAAGATTCCATTTGATGCATGCGAGACAGCGCTATACACGACTCTCTGCAGAGGCGGTTTTAAATCGATTGCGAGATGTGGTTAGCCGGAGAGATCAGCGGCTTGACGAGCTTCGCTTTCGTCTTGACGCGGCTGCGCAACGACGTCTTCGCGTTCCTGCCCAACGGCTGAATGCTGTGAGCGACCGTCTCCGCCGCCAGGATATCTCTGATCGCATCGCTGCGACGAACCATCGTCTGCAGGCTGCCACACAGCGGTTGCAGCGCGCCGCGACGGAGAACGTTGCCGGCCGGTGTACACGGCTTGAAAGGGCTTCGACGAGGCTCGATGCGTTGTCGCCGCTTGCAGTTTTGTCACGCGGCTATGCCCTGGTGTACTTGCAAGGCGGCGCTGGAGACGGCACGTTGCTGCGTTCTTCCACAGATGCGGCGCAGGGCCAGACTATACGTGCGCGGCTTGCACAGGGGACGCTCGAAGCCGAAATAACTCAGACTCATAGGGACGAAGCAAACGTAATGGAGACCAGCAAGTCATGAAGAAGCTCTTTGGAACCGATGGCATTCGCGCTGTCGCTGGGCAGTCGCCCCTTGATGCGACTACGGTATACGCTATCGGACTTGCATTGGCGCATATTCTCGGGGTGAAGACTCCGAGGCCCCGCGTGTTGCTCGGGATGGATACTCGCGAGTCGAGCGAATGGATTGCCGCAACGTTGACTGCCGGGCTGGACGCGGGCGGTGCTTCTGTTGAAAGCGCTGGTGTGATTACGACCCCGGCGATTGCGTTCCTTACGCATACTCATGGCTTCGCAGCTGGCGTCGTCATCTCGGCCTCGCATAATCCGTGGCAGGACAATGGCATTAAACTCTTTGGGCCGGACGGTTATAAGCTTCCGGATGCGGTTGAGCTTGCAATCGAAGAGGAGATCTTCCGCCAACTTGCTTCATCGACGGCTGTGCCGCAAAGGACCGTGCCGCCTGCTGTGAATGAGGCCGATCGCGCTGAGTACGTTCGCTTTCTGCTGGCGTCCGTCCCAGAGCTTTCACTGGATGGGAAGCAGATCGTGATCGACTGTGCCAACGGGGCTGCTTCGTCGGTCGCGCCTCAGTTGTTCTCCGACCTCGGCGGAGAGGTTTTGATCACCCATGCCAGTCCAGACGGGAGAAATATCAATGAGGCCTGCGGGGCGTTGCATCCGGAAATCGTTGCCGAACAGGTGAAGAACTGCAAGGCATCGATGGGAATTACGTTTGATGGCGATGCCGACCGTGCGCTCTTTGCAGATGAGCATGGTCGCGTTGTGAACGGGGATGCGGTGCTGTTGCTCGCGGCACGCGATTTGCAACGTCGTGGACTTTTGACGAACTCGACGGTGGTTGCGACTACGATGTCCAACATGGGGCTTGAGGCGGCGCTGAAACGCAGCGGAATCGAGATGCTTCGCGCCGCGGTAGGCGACAAGTATGTTCTTGAACAGATGATTGCCACGGGTGCGGCTCTGGGAGGAGAACAGTCGGGCCATATTATCTTTAGCGGACGCAGCACGACGGGGGATGGACTACTGACGGCATTGTTGTTGCTGGATGTCGTACATCGGAACGGGAGGTCTTTGGGGGAGCTACTGGCAGATTTGAAGGTGTTTCCGCAGGTGATTGTGAACGTCAAGGTGCGCGAGAAGAGGCCGCTTGAGGGGATTCCGAACGTGGCTGCTGCAATTCGTGCCGCCGAGGTGGAGCTTGCTGATTCGGGCCGAGTGGTGATTCGTTATAGCGGCACCGAGGCGCTGGCCCGGGTGATGATCGAAGCGGAATCAGAGCCACTGATGCGGCATCATGCAAATACGATCGCTGCCGCAATACGGACTGAGATCGGAATCTGAAGGACCGGCATCTAAATGATCGCGGTGGCCGTGTACTAAGCAGGACCTGTCCGATCTTGTTTCGGAGTGGTAACTCTATGCCGTCGAACTTGTCTTATGGGCAATGAATAGTTCAGCTTTTTTCTGGAATATCTATTTGTCTTTCGAACATCAATAAAAGAGAGGCTGGAGTTAGGACCGTGGATTTGTATAGGCTGCTTTTCCGGGAGTCTTCGTTAAAATTGCGGGAAAGTTACAGGTTTTTCCACCTTCCATCTTCAATACGATATTTGTAACGGGAATGAATAGTAGTCTGGTCTGGCGGAAACAAACAGAGATGCAAGGAGCATGCAGATGACGACGAAATTGACGCCGCTTAGCGAGCGTTCGGCATGGAAGGCGCTGGGTGCGCATCATCAGAAGATCGAAGACACGCAGCTGAAGCAACTTTTTGCAGATGATCCTGGGCGAGGAGAGCGGTTTACCCTTGAGGCTGCGGGCATCTTTCTTGACTACTCGAAGAATCGCATTACGGATGAGACGCTGAAACTTCTGGTTCAATTAGCGGAGGAGTCGGGACTGAGGGCGCGGATCGACGCGATGTTCCTCGGGGAGAAGATCAATATCACCGAGAATCGGGCAGTGCTGCATGTTGCGTTGCGCGCGCCGAAGGGTGAAAAGATCGTCGTCGATGGTGAGGATGTTGTGCCGGCGGTTCATGCGGTACTGGACAAGATGGCGGCTTTCGCGGATAGGGTTCGGAGTGGGGCGTGGAAGGGACATACGGGCAAGCGAATTAAGAACGTCATCAATATTGGGATTGGCGGCTCGGATCTTGGACCGGTGATGGCGTATGAGGCGTTGAAGCACTATAGCCAGCGCGATATTAAGTTCCGCTTTGTGTCGAATGTTGATGGAACGGACTTTGTCGAGGCGGTGCAGGATCTGAATGCAGATGAGACGCTGTTTCTCGTTGCCTCGAAAACCTTTACGACGCTGGAGACGATGACGAATGCTCACTCGGCGAGGGACTGGTCGCTTGCTGGATTGGGTGGCGATGAGAAGGCGGTTGCGAAGCACTTTGTCGCGATTTCGACGAACGCCAAGGAGGTTGCGAAGTTCGGCATCGATACGGCGAATATGTTTGAGTTCTGGGACTGGGTCGGCGGCCGGTACTCGATGGATTCGGCGATCGGGCTGTCGACGATGCTGGCGATTGGGCCGGATAACTTTCGCGCGATGCTGAACGGGTTTCATCAGATGGATGAGCACTTCCGCACGGCACCGTTCGCCAGCAATCTGCCAGTCTTGCTGGGGCTGCTGACGGTCTGGTACACCGACTTCTTCGATGCGCAGACGGTTGCGATTCTGCCGTATGAGCAGTACTTGAAGCGGTTCCCGGCGTATCTCCAGCAGCTGACAATGGAGAGCAACGGAAAACATGTAACTCTTGATGGCACACATGTTACGACCGTGACAGGGCCGATCTACTGGGGCGAGCCCGGGACGAATGGTCAGCACTCGTTTTATCAGCTGATTCATCAGGGGACGCGTTTGATTCCTTGCGATTTTATTGGGTTCTATAAGACACTCAATCCGCTGGGGCCGCATCATGACATGTTGATGGCAAATGTGTTCGCGCAGGCTGAGGCGCTGGCGTTCGGCAAGACGGCGGAGCAGGTGAAGGCTGAGGGGACGCCGGATTGGCTGGTTCCGCATCGTGTGTTCGAAGGCAATCGTCCGTCGAACGTAATTCTTGCGGATCATCTGACTCCGGAGGTGCTGGGCAAGTTGATTGCTCTTTATGAGCATGCGGTGTTCACGCAGGGTACTATCTGGAGCATCGACTCGTTCGATCAATGGGGCGTTGAGCTTGGGAAGGTGCTGGCGCAGAAGATTATTGGAGAGCTTGAGAGCAAGACGGAGCCTGCGCTTTCGCATGATACTTCTACAACGAATTTGATTCGGAGATACAGGAAGAACAAATAAGGGTCGGCGGCTGCGGTTGCAAGAAAACTCTGCACCGTTTTGATGTTCAGTGAACCAGCAACTATTGGGAGGGAGCGTTCAATGCAACTTGGAATGATAGGCCTGGGTAGGATGGGAGCCAACATGGTGAAGCGGTTGGCCAAGAATGGGCATGAATGCGTTGTCTTCGACAGGTCGCAACAGGTTGTCTCTGATCTTGCGAAGGAAAAGGGCGTTACGGGCGGAACTTCGCTTGAGGACTTTGTTAGCAAGCTGTCGAAGCCGCGCGCTATCTGGCTGATGATTCCTGCGGGAGTGGTCGAGCAGACAATTGCCGAGATCGTGCCGCACCTGGAGAAGGACGACATCCTGATTGATGGTGGAAACTCGTACTACATAGACGACATTCGGCGCTCGAAGGAACTTGAGCCGAAGGGAATTCGCTATGTGGATGTGGGGACGAGCGGGGGCGTATGGGGCCTGGAGCGCGGCTACTGCATGATGATCGGTGGCCCGAAGGAAGCTGTTGAGTATCTCGATCCAATCTTCAAGACGATTGCTCCTGGGGTGGGCGATATCCCCAAGACTCCGGGGCGTGAGAAGGTTGGTGGCACGGCGGAGATGGGATATCTGCACTGCGGCGAGACCGGCGGCGGACACTTCGTCAAGATGGTGCATAACGGGATCGAGTACGGGATGATGGCGGCCTATGCCGAAGGGTTGGGCGTGCTGAAGGCGGCCAACATCGGCAAGCACACGGCGGAGATCGATGCTGAGACGACGCCGTTGCGCGATCCTGAACACTATCTTTACGACTTCAACCTGCCTGACGTTGCCGAGGTCTGGCGTCGGGGGAGCGTGATTGCTTCGTGGCTGCTGGATCTCACGGCGTCTGCGCTGATTGTAGACCCTGAGCTTTCGAAGTATGGCGGAAGGGTTTCGGATTCGGGTGAAGGACGCTGGACGATCAAGGCTGCGATCGATGAAGGCGTTCCGACTCCTGTTCTGACGACGGCGCTCTATTCGCGGTTCAGTTCGCGAGGTGAGGCCGACTTTTCCAACAAGCTGTTATCTGCGATGCGCTTTGCCTTTGGCGGCCATCTTGAGAAGCCGCACGAAAAATAGTCTTGGGACTTGAAGGAGAAAACTC
This sequence comes from Edaphobacter lichenicola, assembly GCF_014201315.1. Lineage (NCBI taxonomy): Bacteria > Pseudomonadati > Acidobacteriota > Terriglobia > Terriglobales > Acidobacteriaceae > Tunturiibacter > Tunturiibacter empetritectus. Next base: position 1,401,250 of record NZ_JACHDY010000001.1, on the reverse strand, counting down.
GTGAGTCAATCTCATTCCGATGCGCTAGTCTTCTTTGGTGCAACCGGCGATCTCGCTTATAAGAAGATTTTCCCGGCGCTTCAATCGATGGTCAAGCGGGGCACGCTCAACGTGCCGGTGATTGGCGTGGCGAAGGCTGGATGGAACCTTGATCAGTTCAAGGCGCGCGCCCAGGACAGTCTCGAGAAGCATGGGGGGCTGGATCCGGACGCGTGGGCGAAGATGAGTGCGCTGCTGCAGTATGTCGATGGGGACTATGTGGATCCGTCGACGTTCGTTGCGGTGCGGAAGGCGCTGGGTTCGTCGGAGCGACCGGCTCATTATCTGGCGATTCCTCCTTCGTTGTTTGAGGAAGTTGTCGAGCAGCTGGTGAAGTCGGGTTCGGCTAAGGGCGCGCGGATGATTGTGGAGAAGCCGTTCGGGCATGATCTGGCTTCGGCGCAAGAGCTGAACCGAATTCTGTTGTCGGCGTTTCCCGAGTCGTCGATCTTTCGCATCGATCACTATCTGGCGAAAGGGCCGGTTCACAACATGGTGTCCTTTCGCTTTTCAAATGCGTTCCTGGAGCCGATCTGGAATCGCGATTATGTTGAGACCGTTCAGATCACGATGGCGGAAGACTTTGGGGTTCAGGGGCGCGGAGCTTTTTACGACCAGACGGGCGCGATTCGCGATGTGATCCAAAACCACATCTTCCAGGTAATGTGCAATCTCGCGATGGAGTGCCCGGCGCGCGGCGATGCAGAGTCGATGCGTGATGAGAAGGTGAAGGTGCTCAAGGCGATTCCACCGATTCAGTCGAAAGATCTGGCTCGTGGGCAGTTTCGTGGCTATCTAGATGAGAAGGGTGTTGCGCCTAACTCGAAGGTCGAGACGTTTGCTTGCCTGAAGCTTGAGATTAACTCGTGGCGATGGGATGGCGTTCCTTTCTACATTCGTGCGGGGAAGAATCTTCCAGTGACGTGCATGGAGGTGATGGCGCGGTTTCGCAAACCACCGCACACGAACATCACGGAGCCGAATACGGCGCAGAACTACATGCGCTTCCGCATAAGCCCAGAGATGACGGTGGCGATGTCGGTTTCTGTCGCCGACGAACTTGGTGGTGGACGCGAGGCGGTGGAGTTGATTGCTAGCCGTCATCCGAGTCCGGAGGAGATGGAGGCGTATGAGCGGGTGTTGACGGACGCGATTGCCGGTGACGCTACGCTGTTCGCGCGGCAAGACTATGTCGAAGAGGCTTGGCGGATTGTTGATCCTGTTCTGAAGGAAGATACGCCGGTGTATGTTTACGAGCCTCACACATGGGGCCCCCCAGAGGCAGGGAGAAATATTGTTCCTTGCTGTGGATGGGATACGCCGCTTGCACAGGAGCCAGACGACTTCAGAGTTGTCGCGAGGGGATAAGGAAGAGCTTCGGCTACGGCCGGAGCTTTTTCAGGCTCGTGTGACGGTTATGCCGAGTTTTTCGTATGGGCGTAGGAGAGATTTTTCTGCGGAGCGTTCCGTGATGATGCCGCTGATCTCTGAGAGCGGGACGATGGCGTAGGGAGAGGCTGCGTTGAGCTTTTCGGCGGAGGCCAGGACGATGGTCTCGGCTGCTGCGTGGCTCATGGCTCGCTTGATGGCGGCTTCTTCGTAATCGCCTGTAGTTAGGCCCGTCTTTGGGTGGATGCCGGTGACTCCCATGAAGAAAGTGTCTGCGTGGATTTGAGCGATGCTCTCGATTGCGGAGGCTCCGACGGCGACGACGGAGTGTCGGAAGAGGCGTCCCCCGATGAGGATGACTTCAATGTTTTTGTGGTCGATGAGTTCGAGGGCGATGGTGGGGCTGTGGGTGACGATGGTGGCTTTGAGGTCTAGAGGGATGTGCCGCGCGACTTGTCTGGCGGTGGTGCCTCCGTCGAGGACTACGACTTGGTTTGGTTGAATCATCTTTGCTGCTGCGCGGCCGATGGCTATTTTTCTCTCTGGTGCGATTCGTTCGCGGCTGGGAAAATCTGCTACGGCGGGAGAGGCAGGGAGGGCTCCGCCGTGGACGCGTTGGAGGAGACCGTCGTGAGCCAACTCGCGGAGGTCGCGGCGAATGGTGTCTTCCGAGACGCCCATGGCTTGGCTTACTTCTTTGGCGATGACCTGGCCCTGACGCTTGAGGATGGAAAGGATCTGTTGTTTTCGATGGGTGGTTAGCATTCGGTTATTCACGATAATACTTGACTTTGCACGAAACTGCACGATATCGTTCCGGCATGATGAATTTCGTGCAGGCTCCCTCCATGAAAGACCGCGTGCGGATCAAGAAGGTTGAGACGCTGTCGGACGATTGGTACGTGTTGAAGAAGACGACGTTTGATCTGCAGAGGAGCGATGGAACTTGGCAGCAGCAGAGCAGGGAGACGTACGATCGCGGGAATGGCGCGACAATTTTGCTGTATAACCTAGAGCGGCGAACGGTTGTGCTGACGCGGCAGTTTCGGTTTCCTGCTTTTGTGAATGGGCATCCGGGTTTGCTGATAGAGACGGCCGCTGGGCTTTTAGATAAGGCCAGCCCGGAGGAGCGGATCAAGGCTGAGGTGGAGGAGGAGACTGGGTATCGCGTCGATCATGTTCGGAAGATCTTTGAGGCATTTATGAGTCCAGGGTCGGTGACCGAAAAGCTCTACTTTTTTCTTGCGGAATACGACAACGGGAGCAGGGTAACGGCAGGCGGCGGCAACTTCGTTGAGGGCGAAGATATTGAGGTTCTGGAGCTTTCGATCGAGGATGCGATGGCCGCTATTGGGACGGGTGCGATTGCGGATGGCAAGACGATCATGTTGCTGCAGTATGCCTTCATTCATGTGTTTAGCGAGACAGGAAAGGCTATTTCCGTTGTTTGTTGAGGGCTGTGACAGATTTCGGTTCGGAGGATTACAATTTCGAGCGCGGTGTAGGTAACGATCTCTAGGGAGTGGATTCTATGGCTACGATGACTGCGGTTCAGCCGGGGACTTTTGGGTTTCCAGTGTCGATCAAGAAACGGTATGAGAACTATATTGGCGGAGAGTGGGTGGCGCCTCTGTCGGGACAGTACTTTGAGAATGTGACGCCGGTGACGGGGCAGGTGCTGTGCGAGATTGCGCGTTCGAATGCGGCGGATGTGGATCGCGCGCTCGATGCGGCTCATGCAGCGAAGAAGGCCTGGGGAAAGACCTCGACGACGGAACGAGGCCGGATGCTGGAGAAGATTGCACAGCGGATTGAAGACAATCTGGAGATGCTGGCGACGGTTGAGACGTGGGATAACGGCAAGCCGATTCGCGAGACGATGGCGGCGGATATGCCTCTGGCTATCGATCACTTCCGTTATTTTGCGGGTGTAATTCGGGCGCAGGAGGGATCGATCTCGGAGATCGACAAGGACACGATTGCTTATCACTACCATGAACCGCTTGGTGTGATCGGGCTGATTATTCCGTGGAACTTTCCAATTTTGATGGCGACGTGGAAGCTGGCTCCGGCGTTGGCAGCAGGGAACTGCGTGGTGCTGAAACCGGCAGAGCAGACGCCGATGTCGATCCTGGTTTTGATGGAGCTGATCCAGGATATTCTGCCGCCGGGCGTGGTGAATATTGTCAATGGCTTTGGGCTGGAGGCGGGCAAGCCACTGGCTTCGAGCAAACGCATCAACAAGATTGCGTTTACGGGCGAGACGACGACGGGGCGACTGATTATGCAGTATGCCTCGCAGAATATTATTCCGGTGACGCTGGAACTGGGCGGGAAGAGTCCGAATATCTTCTTCAAGGATGTGGCTAGCGCGGATGACGCGTTCTTCGATAAGGCGCTCGAAGGCTTTACGATGTTTGCATTGAATCAGGGCGAGGTGTGTACCTGCCCTTCACGCGCACTGATTCAGGACACGCTCTACGACCAGTTCATGGAGCGTGCCCTGAAGCGCGTTGGTGCGATCAAGCAGGGGAATCCGCTGGATAAGACGACGATGATTGGCGCGCAGGCTTCGAGCGAGCAGATGGAGAAGATTTTGTCTTACTTCGACATCGGCAAGCAGGAGGGTGCGGAGGTGTTGGCGGGCGGGAAGCGCGCTGCACAGACGGGCGATCTGGCGGAGGGTTTCTATGTTGAGCCGACCGTTTTTAAAGGCAACAACAAGATGCGGATCTTCCAAGAGGAGATCTTCGGGCCTGTGGTTTCGGTGACGACCTTCCATGATGAAGACGAGGCACTGGCGCTGGCGAATGACACCCTCTATGGTCTAGGCGCGGGCGTTTGGACAAGAGACATGAACCGGGCGTATCACTTCGGCAGGGCTATTGAGGCGGGACGGGTGTGGACGAACTGCTATCACTTGTATCCGGCTCATGCTGCGTTTGGAGGGTATAAGCAGTCGGGTGTGGGACGAGAGAATCACAAGATGATGCTCGAACACTATCAGCAGACGAAGAATCAGCTGGTGAGCTATAGCCCGAATGCGATGGGATTTTTTTAGAGGACATGGGGTAGAGATGAACGATTTACCGGAACAGGTTGTGACGACGCCTGCCGCTGACGAGTTGATGGGCAGGTTGTCGAACAAACATGGGGAGCTGATGTTCCATCAGTCGGGAGGTTGCTGTGACGGCAGCTCCCCCATGTGCTATCCGCGTGGAGAGTTTTTAGTTGGCGACGGGGATGTGCTGCTGGCGACGCTGGGGGAGACTCCGTTTTATATGAGCGGGAGCCAGTTCGAATACTGGAAGCACACGCAGCTCATATTAGATGTGGTGCCGGGACGCGGTGGGATGTTTTCGCTGGAGAACGGGGAAGGGGTACGGTTTCTGATCCGGTCGAGGGTGTTCACGGATGTGGAGATTGGTGCTCTTAGGGCGGCTGGGCGCATTTGATCCCGGTGGCTTCTTACGCCGCAGCGAGAATTATTTTTTTACGGCAAGACACTTGGCCATGATGGCGGAGTGAAGGCGCTCGCGTAGACCGGGAGAGACCTCGTAGATCTCGTTGCCTTTGTAGACCTCGATGGTCTGATGAGTGGTGTTGAGCACGACGCGGCAGTGCTGGCATCCGGCGGTGTGTTCGCTGATCTCTTCGCGGAGCTCGGTCGTGAGCTGGTCGTCGAAGTAGTCGGAAAGATGGCTCAATAGGTCCGTGCAGTTCATGCTGGCTGGCCCTCCTGCTTCTGCCGGAAGTATCGGCTGAGACGCTCGCGCAGTTGAAGCCGCGCGCGCAACAATCTGGATTTCACTGCGGGGACGCTCAAGCCGAGTGCCTCCGCAGTCTCTTCCGTGGAGAGATTTTCAACGTCACGAAGAGTGAAGACGGTGCGGAATCCTGGAGGAAGACCCTGAATGGTCTTGCGGAGGATATCGGCGAGCTCAGCCTGGTTGTACTGCTGCTCGGGGTTCGGCCTCCACTCGGCGAAGTCGCGAGGGATAGAGCCTTCGTCGGTCTGGACGTCTTCGTCCATGGAGACGGTCTTGCTGGTTTTGCGCTTGCGCAGCCGCATGAGGCTCTCATTGACCGCAATGCGGACGAGCCAGGTCGAAAACTTCGAGTTTCCCTGGAACTGATCCAGCTTCTCGTAGGCCTTGAGGAATGCGTCCTGCGTGATGTCTTCGGCGTCTTCACGGTTTTGAGTAATATGCTGCGCGACCCGAAAGATCTGGCGCTCGTACTGACGAACCAACTGCTCAAATGCTGCTGTATCCCCCTCTTTCGCGCGCGCTACAAGCGCTACGTCAGGGTGTACCTCTTCCGTGGCTGGAGATTGGATGGCGGGCATGAGTGAAAAGGTGCGGAAATAGACACTGGAATCGCCCGGTTGAAGGAACGGGAAGATTCAGTATCTACAACATAGTAAATGTCGGTGAGGCAGAGAGCAAAGTTAGGGATTGGGGGAGTGCTTTGCAGGGCGGGTTTTTGTTGCCGAAAGAGCGATTACAGGAGAACACGGCTTGGGAGGTTCACGTTCTCCGGTGTTGCCGAACGTTGATGGAGAAAGGACTTAGCCGCGGGCGAACTTGCGGCGGAGTGCGCTGGCTGCTCCGACCAGGCCGGTGCCGAAGAGGATGATGGTGCTTGGCTCCGGGGTCGGGGCCGGGGTCGCGGTGGCATTGGTGACGACGAAGTTGTCGTCGTTGTAGTCGAGGTCGGAGCCGGTGAGCGGCTTGAGGCCTGTAACTCCGAGATCTTCCATCCCGACATAGATGCCTGCAGGAAGACCGCTGAGTCCGCCGGAGTAGGGGGTGGAGTAGGCGTGGTTGTAGCCGTCGTCGTTGTAGTCGGCTGGTGATGCGACGCCGAAGTAGTCGACGGAGCTGAAGTATTGGCCCGTTGTGACATCGTCAAGGACGAAGACGAGGGAGTCGCCGGCTTTGACAGAGAGTGAGACGGAGGATCCGACGGCGGAGCTGTGATTGTTGAGAGCGGGAGCGGTCCGTGTGCCGGAGGTCTTGTCCCAGAGGATGATCTTGTCGTCGTTGCCGGCGCCGGAGGAGTAGAAGTAGGCGGTGACTACTCCGTTGCCGGTTGCTGTAAACAATTGGTCAGGAGCTAGTTGTCCGACGTTTGCGTAGGGGATAGGGTCGCCGAAGAGAGGGATGGAAGCGAGGGCGAGGGTAGAGGCAAGGGCGAACAGGCTTAGGCGCATAGTATTCCTCATGGGCGGTCTGGAAACTCTTTCAGGGAGTGAGAGAACGCGATTGCGGGACAAAAGAAATATGCATTTACCTGCATCTCTGCAGCCCTGTTCGTCTATTCGGCCTTGAAGGGGGAATCTTTACCCGTGTCGTGAAAAAGGATTGGCATTTAGTAACTTCGGAGCGCTCGGCACCAATAAGAGGCAATAGGGGCAGGTTGGACGCATCCTATGAAGTATCTTTAGTGGTATCCGTGGTGGTTCACGGTCGATTGGTGCTGCGGAGCCAGAGCGGCTCAGCTTAGAGTGGAGATGTGGGTTGGAGAAACAAGGGAACGATGGGGACCATCAGGGGTAAGGTTTGGTCGGCGGTGGTTGCCGCTGCTTTGATGGGGATGAGCGTGCCGTGTTCGGCGGGCTATACGGTTGGGCAGGCGCAGACCACAACCCCGGCGACGCCGCAGTCTAAATCACAGCCTAAGAAGGCACAGACACCTTCCCAGTCTGGGACATCTTCTGCGGGCGCGGGGAAGGCTTCGGGATCGAAGACGAAGGGAGCGAGTGGGAAGGCGAAGGAAGGGACATCTGGCAAGACGCCGGGCAGTAAGGCGAAGGGGAAGAAGGGCGCTGTGAGACGGAAGCACCACATCGTCTCGCGGAAGCCAACGGCGCAGACGATTCGGTTGACGAGCGCGTTCAAGGCTTCGGAGCTGCTTCGTCCGATGGCGCAGCAGCTGGCGGCGACTCGGTCGGCAGCGGCTTATAGCGGGGTGGAGGCATATGCGCGGCAGCATCCGGGAGAAGGCGCGGCGGCGGCTTACCTGGCGCTGGGGCATGCTGCGATGCTGGATCATCGGTATGACGATGCGGTGCACAGCTATCGACAGGCCAATGTGAGCGGTACGGCACTGGACGACTACGCCGATTACCTGGGGGCGCAGGCTGCGATACAGGGTGGGCATGGGGTGGATGCATATGGGTTGCTGGACGGCTTTGCGGAACGGCATCCTGAGAGCATCTTCGACACCGGTGCGTCGGTGTTGCTGGCGAATGCTCATTTGCAACAAAATGACCCACAGGGCGCGTTGAAGGTTCTGGTGCCACTGGCGGATTCGGCGCAAGGGTCGCATGTCGACTTTCGTTATGCTTTGGCGCGGGCTTACCAGACCTCGGGCGACACGGCGCACGCGGCTTCCATTTACAGAAGTATTTATGTTGGATTTCCCTTGAGCGTTGAGGCGGCTCAGGCACGTACGCAGTTGCAGGCGATGAATACGCCTCCTACTGCTGCGGAACGTAAGGTTCATGCCGACCAGCTGTTCAACGCCAAGCGATACGCGGAGGCTGGAGAGGAGTATCACTCGATCGAGCGGGATAGTTCGGGTTTGAGTGCGGCTGACCATGATGCACTGTTGATCTATGCTGCGGCATCGGATATGAGATTGAAGAAGATCAGCCGGCGAGAGGTGGAGAAGCTGCCGGATACCAGGGACGATAGTGCGGCGCTGAAGCTGTATCTGCTAGCCGAGTTGTCGCGTAATGAGGATGACCAGAGCGCGCATGACGCTTTGATTGCGCGGATGGTGAGGGATTTTCCGACGAGCCGGTGGCTGGAGGAGGCACTGTATTCAGGCGGAAATATGTATCTGCTGAAGCATGACCCGCAACAGGCAACCTATCATTATGCGCTGCTGGTGAAGCTGTTTCCGAAGAGCTTATATGCGCCGTCGGCACACTGGCGGGTGGCGTGGATGAACTATCGGCAGCATAACTATGCCGAGGCGGGGTGGTTGATGGAGGAGCAGATCCAGATGTTTGGCGGGGGGATCGAGATTCCGGGGGCTCTCTACTGGCGCGGGCGAATCTACGAGGATGAAGAGAAGAACTTCGGGCAGGCTGTGAACTACTATCGCGCGCTGACTGCCTCGTATATCAACTCCTACTATGCGGGGCTGGCGAGGCAGCGACTGAATGTGCTGAAGACGCAGACGGCGAGTGTCGCTCCTGCTGCGGCTTTGAGCGCGGTGCATGTGCCGGTGGTTCCGGATTTGACGGGGGAGTTGCCGGAGAACGAGCCTCATCTGATCAAGGCGAGGCTGCTGGCGAATGCGGCGCTGAATGAATATATCGGGCCGGAGATTCAGGCGAGCGAGACCTCGAGCGAATGGGGCACGCTGGCACAGGCGGAGATCTATTCGTCGTATGGAGAGACAACGCGGGCGATTCAATCGATGAAGCACAGCGGGATCTCCTTTTTTTCGCTGCCACTGGATGAGGTTCCGACGGTGTATTGGAAGCTTCTGTTTCCGCAGCCCTACTGGGCGGATCTGACGGCAAACTCTCGGAAGAACGGGTTGGATCCTTTCCTGGTGGCGTCGCTGATTAGGCAAGAGTCGGAGTTCAATGCAGGTGTGGTTAGTCATGCAAACGCCTGGGGGTTGATGCAACTGCTGCCTTCTGTGGGGAAGTCGGCGGCGAAGAAGCAGGGGATCAAACACTTCGACGCGAATATGCTGTTGAATCCGACGACGAACCTGCAGTTGGGAACACTGAATCTGCGTGAGGTGATGGACAGGTTCGGTGGACAGGCTGAGTATGCGCTGGCTGCCTACAACGCAGGGGACGTGCCGGTGCGGCAGTGGATAGCGATCGGAGACTACAAAGATATCGCTGAGTTCGTTGAGTCGATTCCTTACAGTGAGACGCGGGAGTATGTGCAGGCGATTCTGCGTAACCGTGAGATCTATCGTGCACTGTATGCGGCGCAGTAGGGCGAACCACGCTGTCTTCTTTTTGTGCAAAATGTGGGATTGACAGGAGCGGGAATTCCGTTATTCTTTGCACCAGAAGTAGTGCATAGGACGACACAGCACAAAGTCATCCAGGAGGTCTCTTCCGCAGCCTGACAATTCGGTATTGGCGCTAGAACGTGAGTCGTGAACCGCAGACAACCGTTGGGAGAAGAGGCAAGCATGGTAGCGGAATTGAACCTACTTGAAGTGTGGATCCCGGAGCAGATGCAGCCGGGTACGTTGTTTCTGCTGGAGCAGGCGGGCGAGCTGGGTAAGGCGGATAACCCTTACTGGGCGGTGCTGGCGTGTCCGTCGTGCGGGTCGCTGGGGCTGATTACGAAGCAGCAGTGTGCGGGACTGGAGTCTATGATTTGTGGGGCTTCCGATTGTTCAGCAGAGTATTTTCTTGAAGATCAGACAATTCGGTATCGGCTGGCAAATTAGAAGTGTGTGTCCTGCCGGACGGGCCCGCTCCGCGCCGGGCGGGCACTTCGTGACATGTATACCGGTCCTGGCTGGGTGAGTACGCTGGCCTCCCGTTGGTAGGGACGAACGGATGGATTACTCGTGTCTTAGAGCCACGACGGGGTCCATGCGTGAGGCGCGCACTGCGGGGAGAAGCCCGGAGATGACGCCGACTGCGGCGAGGATTGCGAACGAGACGAGCATGATAGTTGGGGAGGCGCGGAGAAGGATGTCGCCCTCGTGGTTGGCTGTCTTGTAGATGTCGGAGTAGAGCGGCATCGGCGGGATAAGGTACGCGACGATGACCGCTACGGTCATTCCGACGATGCCTGCAAGGAAGGTTAGCGTCAGGCTTTCCAGGAGAAACTGCGTGAGGATGTCTTTGCGGCGTGCTCCGAGAGCTTTGAGCAGGCCGATCTCGCGAGTGCGCTCGGTGACCGAGACAAGCATGATGTTCATGACGCCAACTCCGCCGACGCCCAGCGTCATGGCGCCGATGATGCCGAGGAGAAGGTCGAGCGCGGTGCTGAACTGCATGATCTCGGCTGAGTCGGCTACCGTGTCCCAGCTGGGGACAGCCTTGTCATCCTTGGGATCGAAGTGGTGCCGCTGGGCGAGCACCGCTCGTACAGCCTGCAGCGCCTTGAGATGAAGCTCCGGAGCACTGGGCTGGAAGACGATGCTGTCGGGGTCGCGCTGGTTGCGGAGCAGGCGCATCATGTCGAAGGGTACAAAGGCGTTTTCATTGTCAGGACCGTTGTTGGAGGAGTCCTGGATTTTGTTTTTTAGAACGCCGATCACTTGAAAGACGTGGCCTTCGATCTGGACCGATTCCCCGACGGGAGGGTAGCCGTTGAAGAGTTTTTGTGCGGCGTGCGGGCCGAAGATGACAACCTGGCGATGATCGGTGAAGTCGGCTGCTTCGAAGTAGCGGCCTTGATCGACGTTGAGCCGGCGCATTCCTCCGTAGGGGAAGTCGACTGCTTTGCTTTGGATGTTGACCACCTTGGAGCCGTACTTGAAGCTGAAGCCGTCGTCGGTCTCGGAGCTGACTGCTTTCAGGAAGGGAACTGCGTCGCGTACTGCTTCCGTGTCGCCGTCGAGGAACTTTACTTTTTTGCCGGATCGTTCGCCGCCAGCCTGCATGCTGGTTTGACCGCCCCACACCATGATGACGTTGTCGCCCAAGCCCATGAAGCCGTTGAGTACGCCTTCGCCGAGACTCTTGCCGTAGCTAAGCAGAAGGACGACGGTTACCAGTCCCCAGATGATTCCGAGCATGGTGAGGCCAGAGCGCAGACGGTTGCGGAGGAGTGAGTCGAGGCTCTGGCGAATGATTTCAAGCAGGCTCATCTTTATTCTGTCCTCAGGCATTCCATGGGGCTAAGATTGGCAGCGCGAAGAGCAGGGTACATTCCTGCGAAGACAGTGATGGCCGCCAGGGTGGTGAGCGATGCGGCAATGGCCATTGGAGAGATTACGGGATGCGGCACGAAGTCGGGAAGCGGGACGTAGCGCATTGCGACGCAGATGCCGACTCCGAGTGCCAGGCCACCGAGTCCGCTGACCAATGTGATGATTGCTGACTCGACGAGGAATTGGCGCTTGATATCGATGGCTGTGGCTCCGAGGGCTTTGCGGACGCCTATCTCGCGAGTGCGTTCAGTGACTGCGACCAGCATGATGTTCATGACGCCAATTCCGCCCAGGGCGAGTGTGAGCAGCGCTACGGCGCCGAAGAAAAATGTCATTACGCTGAAGATGCGTTCGGTAAACTTCGAGCCTTCGAGGGTGTCCCATATCCAAAGAGCTTCTTTGTCGTCGGGATCGTAGTGATGACGCTCTGCGATGATTCGCGAGACCTGGTCCAGGGCTTTTTCGTGCATCTCGGGCGATACCGGTTCGACGACGATATTGTTTACATATCCGCGAATGACGCCGGGGCCTTCGGTGGGTGGGAAGTCACGGGCCATGGCCGAGTAGGTTGTGAAGAGTTGCGTGTTGTCCGGGCCGCTGCCGTAGCTGCCATTCTGCTTCTTTTTTGCAAGCACTCCGATGACGGTGTATTGATAGCCGCTTACCATCAGCGGTTGTCCGATGACCGGTTTACCGGGAAAGAGCTGCCGGTTGGCTTCGGCACCGAGCAGAATGACTCGTGCTCCTTCGTCCTCGTCCTGCGCGGTCATGAGACGTCCCTGCTCGACGGTGAGGGAGCGAAATCGTTGATACTCTGGCCATACTCCACGCACCGGTCGGTTGGCTGCGTTCCACTGGCTGACCTCGGAGACGCTGCGGCGGAGTTCGGGGCTTACGGTCTTTACCAGAGACGCTTGTTGCTGGATCGCGATGGCGTCATCGACGGTGAGATGAATGTCTCGGCCCGCGGCGTATCCTCCCGCCTGGGCACCGGTCTTGCCGCCAAAGATGATCGCGATGTCTGTACCAATCGTGCGGAGATGTTCCTTCTGGTCCACATTGAAGCCGATGCCAAGGCCAACGAGCAGGATCACTGACGTGATGCCCCAGACGATGCCGAACATTGTAAGAAAGCTGCGAAGCTTGGTGTCCCAGAGCGCAGACAAGGTTTGCATCAGGATTTCGTGGAAAGGCATAGATGGAACCGACCCGAGATAAGATGCGAACTCTTCGAAGATACGCAAAGATGCCGGCTGAGGTTCCCTGCGGGGGAATCTCTCGGGAATGCGTTAAGATGGTGCAGGCGGTCCTCTCTCTCTCGCAAGCCCGGATGGTGAAATCGGCAGACACAGCGGACTTAAAATCCGCAGACCTTAACCGGTCGTGGGGGTTCAAGTCCCCCTCCGGGCACCACAGACAAACAACTTACGCCATTTTTTGGCAGCATTTGGGCAGGAAAATTACTCATATAGATTCTTCACATCGTCGAACTCGTCCGACGGCAGGGGTTCTTTTGAAATAGTTTGGCGCGTGCCTCTGAACGGCTGAGAGTCGGGTGCTCTCTATCAACAAGTTAAGAGTCAGGGTACTTCCAAAAAAATGTAAAACACGGAGCGACTTATCGCACTCGCGAGCTTTCGCGAATCATCAGTTGCAAAAATTAGAAGAGTGGCTATAGAAAACTTTTTAGAGGCGGCCATAGCAGATCCCATCGCGTTCCCCTAAAGTCAGTCGTACCAAGTATCGATTCAGATGATTTCGAAGTAGTTTATGGCTTACAGGGTGTTGCGAATTGGCTTTCCCCACTTTCGATGCGAACCTGTCTCGTCAAATCTTCCGAACCTAGAAGGAAGATCGTATGGTCCGCAGTTCTTCGAGAGATTCCACTACGTGTCAGTACGTCTGGAACAAATCCCACCCTCACAGCGTTGAACGTAGCTTAAATAGAACCCAGGCGTGATTACGATCCGTTCCATCTCGGATTAGAGATCTTTCGTGCATATAGCGAAGAGTGCTTGTAGTGCAGGCCAGATTCGGCCGGTCAGCAACATTCATTCACTAATGGACGTGATGGAACACATGCCTATCTAAAAACGACCGCGTAGATTGCCGTTTACTCTGCGAAAGGTCGGCCTGAATTTAGTTTGTCGATCCGCGGTCATGCATCGCGGCATCGTTTTTTGATTATCTTGCGAGGCACAGGAGACGAATCATGAAGACACTATGTGGGTTGCTAGTACTATTTCTCGCCGTCACGGTGATGGGAGCGGGGCAGGCGATCTCGGTTAACGGTGGATCAATCCAAGGGACAATCACAGATAGCACCGGAGCGATTGTGCCCGATGCGACAATCTTTATTCTCGGCAATGACACCAATTCCTCGAAGACTCTGAAGTCTGATAGCAGCGGTTTCTATAGCCTGGGACCTTTGACTCCCGGACCTTATACGGTGACGGTGAGCGCTGCTGGGTTTGAAAAGCTTACGGTGAAGACCGTAGTCCGGACGGGGACGGCGACGAATGGAAATTTCAAGCTCGCGATTGGCTCCTCGACCGAGACGGTGGAGGTCAACGCGGGGGCGCTTCAGATCAACACGGATCAGGCTGGCGTCAGTGATGTTATTACGAAAGATCAGATCGATTCTCTTCCTGTCAATGGGCGCAACTTTCTCGATCTTGCCCAGATCGAACCGGGTGTCATCCTGCAGAGTGGGGAATCATTTGACCCCACGAAGGCCGGTTATTCGGCTATCTCAACCAGCGGTGTTTCTGGCCGCACGACCCGCATTCTGCTTGATGGTCAGGACATTACTGACGAGAACGTTGGAACAACCATCTTCAACGTGTCGCAGGGTGCGATCGGCGACTTTCAGTTGAACCGCTCGACCCAGGACGTCTCGGGTGACGTGACTTCTACCGGCCAGGTGCTGGTATCGACCAACTCCGGAACCAACGCGATTCACGGGCAGGCCTTCTACAACTTCCAGGATCACCGGGCGCTGTTTGCGAACACTGCAGGCGGGATTGATACCCCTTTCCAGCGTAATCAGTACGGTGGAAGCGTCGGCGGACCAATCATTAAGAACAAGCTGTTCTTCTTCGGAAATGCGGAGCGCATCAAGCAGGAGTCTCCCGTTTCGATCACCATGGCCCCAATCTTCCTTGCGATTCAGCAGGCGCACCCTACCATTCCTTCTCCTTATCGTGAGACGTATTCGACAGTTCGCCTGGACTACAACGGACCCTTGAGTGTGCACTACTTTGTTCGCGCGAACTATGATGTCAACAAGTCCAGCTCAAACTTTGGCGCGGGCTATGAGATCTACAACAACCGCGACAACACGCCCGGTCTTGCGGGTGGCGCGGACTTCACGACGGGACACTTCACTCACTCTTTCCGCGGCAGCTATGAGAAGTTTCACAATCTTCTGGTCGACGGCACTGCGGGAAACACCAGCGTATATAACGGCTTTCAGGGGGCGAACGGACAGAACCTGAACTTCCGTCTTGCGTCGGCAGGACTATATTCCGGTCCGAACGTTGATGCTCCTCAGAATACCTACCAGTCGGATAAACAAATACGCTACGACGGATCCTGGACCAGGGGCTCCCATCTGATCCGGTACGGCTATAGCCTGAATCGTATTCTTGGTGGAGGATTCGCAAGTTTTTTTCAGGATTCTCCTCGTGTGAGTCTCCTGGCCGGCAATCTGGTCGCAAATTGCGGGAACGGGACCCCCGGCACCTGCCCCTCTGATCCCGTGAATGGGTACTTCCCTTCCCAGGTCCGGTTCGGCAACGGAGAGGGCTTTTCAACAGAGAACCCCGGTTTCAACCTTCCGGGTGGCGGACTCACCGATTGGCGCCAGGGAGCCTACATCTCGGATAACTGGAAGATCAGTCCCAGCTTCACGCTCACAGGGGGTCTTCGCTGGAGCGTCGATACCGGCCGGGCCAACCAGGACTTGGCAACCCCTCTGTGCTCGGACGTCGCCCCGGGGCTGTTGTCACCATGCTCGGGAAGCGCCCCTCTGTTCGATCAGTTTCAGCCTGGGCTTGGTAAGAAGGTTCACCAGCCGTATGCAAACTTCGGTCCTCAGCTTGGCTTCACTTTCAGCCCCGGAGACCACAAGACAGTGCTTCGTGCAGCATTCGGCATCTTCTACGAAAGTGACGTCTTCAACAATACTCTCAACGCCCGTGGCCCGCTTCTCAAAATGGGTCTCTTCAACGACGCAAACCACACGATCTGCGGGGGAACCAACTCGCTAACGCTTCCGGATGGCACAGTGGTTACGAGCGATGGCGGCGTTTCCATCGCCACGCTTTGCACAGAACCAATCAGTCAGGCAGGTCAGCACTTCCTCAACCTTTCGAATCTCTTCCAGAAGGTAACCGCATCCGTTGGGCCCGCCAGCAATGGTCAATTTGTCGGAAATACGTTGACGGCTACTGCCATCTATGGGGCTCCTTACCGAACACCGTACTCCGAACAGTGGAACGGCGGCATTCAGAGGGAGATCTTTAAGGGTGGCATCCTCTCAGTCGATTACGTTCATAACTCAACCCTTAAGATCGTTCAACAGATTGACGTGAATCATGTTGGGGCTGCTCGCTATCTCAACACCGCCGCGGCCCGAAGCGCCATAGCAACAACCACCAGCGGCTTCGGATGCGCTGGTGGATCCACGAGCGCGGCAATCACGTGTTCCATAGCGGCTGGAGCTTCGATCCTGGACTTCGCGGGGAATGGGGTCGATTCGGGGAGAACCTTTAACAACACCAATCCAGCATCCTACAATGGACTCACTCCCGATACGGGGGCGGCGTTTCCCGGGGCCAATCCTTTGCTGGGAGAGGGGCTTTTCCTGCTACCCGTCGGTCGATCTGGCTATGATGCGCTGCAGGCGGTCTTCCGCGAGCAGAAGGCCCATCCGGCTCCTGGCGTTATGTCCTCCAATCTGCAGATCTCCTACTCGTTTTCCCGTATCGTCTCGACGGCAAACCCCGCCATCAACAACGGCAACACAGGCGTAGGGGACCAGTTCTTCGCTTCGCCTTCGTACGACTGGGACCATCCTACCCAATATATTGGCCGGAATGGATTGGATCACACGCATGCGATCTCGTTCGGCGGTTCGGCAACGCTAAAGTATGGACCACAGGTCGGCATCATCGGTCACTTTTACTCCGCGGCGGCCACCGATCTGAATCTTGATAATGGCGGAACCGGTGGAGGTCCAACGGCTGGTATCTTCCAGTCCGACGTAACCGGTGACGGCACGATCGGTGATCTTGTACCCGGAACGAATCCCGGATACTTCATGCACCAGTACAAGGGCACGAACCTGAATAATTTGATTAACCAGTACAACGCGACGCAGGCCGGTCAGTTGACACCAGCCGGACAGGCTCTCGTCGCAGCCGGGCTATTTAGTCAGCAGCAGTTGGTTGCTCTCCAAGCGACACAGCAGCCTATCGTCCCAGTGCCGGAGGCTCATGGACCCGAGAACGCCTTCTACCGTGCCCTCGATGTCAACTTCTCCTATCCGATCCGTCTTTCCCGCTTACGGGAGGGTCTGTCCCTAGTGCCTGGCATCGCGTTCTACAACGTCGCTAACTTCTCGAACTTCAAAGACTACGAAAACGGTACTTTGGCAAATACCACCACTGGCAATTCGAGCGGCCTGCTCAATGGTCCTAATGGTTTTAGTGATCACGATCAGAATCGCGTGCAACGTGGTTCGGGCACATCAGACATCGGTGGGCCTCGGAGCACGGAGTTCCAGTTGAAGCTCAACTTCTAACGTTTGTGGCAGGATGCAATGAAGAGCGCTTATGGAACGATGACGTCGAAGGCTCCGGTCTCGATGGTCGCGCCGTGCTTCATCTGGATGAAGATTCGGTAACGGCCAGTAGAGGGAAATCCGTAAGGAAACTCGACGGTATGGGAGAGCGGCTCGTTATGCGTCCCCATATCCATGTCCATGGCTCCGTTGCGGTCGCTCGCATCATTCTCGTTAGTTCCGTTGGCGAGCATGAGCGCAGCCATCGCAGCGGACCCCTCAGGATGAGTGTGAGCAAAGACGGTGCCGTCCGTCTTAACAAATGCTGCGTGACCTGTCATGCCCATGTAAGGCTGGACATCCGCAGCGGGTTTTCCATTCGCATCAAGCAGACAAAAGCGGAAGGCATATGCGGTGTTTGCATTGATGGTTGAGGGGCGATCCCACACCATCACGTATCCATCGGGCAGTTTGTAAGAGTTGCCAAGTTCGCCGCGGCGCAGAGGCGGGGGAGATCCATTTGCATCGTCGGGGCCAAGTGGACTGCCCGGCATATTGGGAGGAATGGTGATCGTCGAAACAAGCGTCTCAGGGAAGCCGTTAGCGTGGACGATATCGCCGTAGAGCTTGTAGTCTCCGGCTGGCATCGAGGGCAGCGCGATATGAAAGTCTCCTGGCGCTGGCAGTTCCGGATGCAGATGGAAGACTTCATCCATCTCCGGCTCGCGAATGGCATAGAGATGCATCAAGTGGCCGTGATCGGGAAGAAAATCCTTGTTGGAGCGGGAGCTTCGAGTTTTGCCGCCATCATAGGCGAGTACGTTGAGATCGAGCAGATTGCGAGAGAGCGCTGGCTGCACCGACATAGGGTGATAAACATTCAAGGAGTAAGCTGCGGCCTCGACGTTCCACCAGGTCGCGCCGCCCCAAATCAGAAGAGCCATGACAGCAATGCTGCCGACGGTAGCCAGAATGGCTCTTCGTCTTCGACCAGGCGATGGAGCGGCGCCGGGTTCAAGACGCGCATCGCGGACGGCCGCAGCAACGATACCGGCCATGCTGACAACCAGAAAGAGGCCAAGGATTCCCAGCGCGAGACCAAGGCCGTGCTGCATCTTCAAGGTCGAGATAGCGACTGCTGGCACGGGAACCGACGCGATCTGATCTCCGGCCTCCCCTGTAATTTCGAAGCGGACCTGCCAAGAGCCGGAGGCCATCATCCAGATGCTACCTGTAAAAAACGCAGGGTCGGCAGTAGAGCTCGTCATCGGGTCAGAGGTTGGAGGATGCTTCGATGCCTCGCCGGTGATTGGGAGGGGGGTAATGTGAATGTTCCTTACCATCGCGCCGCTGGAACGTACTTCGACCCAGGCTACGCCGGGTATTACCGTCGGCATGCGAATCGTGACGAAGAGCTTGTACGGGCCAGCGTTGATCTGTTCAAAAACGTCCTTACTGCCGACGTGGGCGTGGGCTAAATGAGGAGCGTCAAAAAGACAAAGTATCGAGAGCAGGAGAAGACGAACTTTGCTGGACAAACGGTTCACCTTTGTACGCTCCGCATCCAGCGACCGAAGCTCCGTCCGATCCAGGTTCCGATTGAACCGTAGACGGCAGCCCGCAGCAGGCCGCTAAATAGGACCGCACCATGGTCGGGTTCGAAGAAGATGCGCATGCGGTCGAAGCCATTGGGGCGGGAGTTGTAGTCAAAGTAGCCGGTGCCGAAGAACCGGTTCTCCGATGCTTTGGAGAGAAGGAATGTGGCGAATGGCCACTCGACGATGACCAGAACGGCAATGAACAGAAAGCCGGAGACCAAAGCGCCCATCCAGGGCTTCCATTCGCGGGTGCGTTGCCAGAGGAGATCGAGTGCGAGCGCGGGTGCGAAGATCAGGATGGGGAACTTTGCGGGAACCATGTGTGTGACCGGATAGAAGACGGGGCCAAGTTTCGGTTGCGCAGGGAAGAGCGGGAGGATGAGAATCTCACAGATAGCCACGATCATGTATACCGCGGCGGTTGAGGTCGCGGCCCATTTATATCGCGACGCCTGCGAGAGCATGGCGAAGACAACAGGGAGAGCGATACCCATCGCGACGTAAGGACTTACCGAGTGAAGCTTCACGTCCCAGGTGTATTCCAAGAGGAAGAACATCTGGCCGCCTATGAAGAGGCCGCCGACGTACAAGAAGAGACGCTGCAGAGTCTTGAAGGTATGTCCGCTCGACTCTTCGGCAGAGGCGCGATTCATTGCGGCGAGGATCAGAAAGAGTATGCCGATTGCGACACAGCGAATGCCGAGGATCAGCAGTGTGTGGGGTGGGCTGACGATTTTGACATCGAGACCGTACGCGGCATGCCACCAGTTGTCGAACGGGGCCGAAGTGATCATCGCGATGCCACCCTAGGCGGCTATGAAGGCGCCGAGAGGGGCGCGAAAGCCGAGGACATTCACCGTTGCCGCGCTGTCTTTTGGGGTGCGTCCGAAGGTGTTGATCAGGATGAGGTAGCCGCAGATGATCGCGGCCAGCACTCCGCAGACGTAGATGGCCATGTGCGCTGGAGTCCAGAAGCTGTCGCGACCGATGGAGCGATGCCAGGAGACGTTCCATGCTCCGCCGATCGAGGAGGAAGTGACGGCGAGCGCGCCGCACCAGATGTACCAGGGAACGCTCGCGGTCTTCGTGGATACCTGCGTGCTGGAGTGACCATCAGCGTACGGAGTTGGGAAGGTGGAGGAAGCCATAGGACCTCGCTGTCGATGCTACCGATGGCCCTATCTTATATGTTGTCGCGTATCGAGTTGTCTCACTTCTGAAATGGAAGATGGATCTTATCTGTGTTCAGAATGAAGGCGACAGCAGAGGGAACTACGCTTTTGTTTCGCGAGGAGCGCGTGAGACGGTTCTTTTTTTCGTCCGTGGTGTCGGTGTGCGAGGTGCTGGAGCGTTCCGTTTCGCACCTTTGCTCTGGATAGCGTTGGCCACGGCGGTGAGGGCTTCGTTGGAAAACTCGAGATCGTCAACGACGCGGGCGATGACGACAGCGCCGACCAGACTGGCGTAGAGTGCGATGGCTCGTTCGCGGCGAAGACTTGCAGATCGGCCCTGAACGATTTCGGAGAGGTAGTTGATGAAGGGCTTTAGTTCTTCGGTGACGGTATGTCGCGTGACGGATCCCTGACGTGCAATCTCGGAGCCGAGGGCGGCTATGGGACAGCCGCGGCCAGCGTTGTCACGGTGTTTGGCGGCGAGGTACTCGTTGGCGAGGGTTTCCAGAGGATCGCTGGAGTGGTCCATGGTGCGGATCCAGTTGTCACGCATCCGGGTGACGGCGCGTCTGCAGGCCTGGGCGACGAGATCATCTTTTGATTTGAAGTGGCCGTAGAATCCGCCATGGGTGAGACCGGCGCTCTTCATGAGATCAGCGACACCGATGCCGTCGATGCCGCGCTCTCGAAAGAGCCTGGTTGCAACATCAAGGATTCGTTCGCGGTTCTCTGCTGCCTTGGCACGGCTTACTCTCATCGAAGATCGACCTTGGGGTTGACTGAAGTTTGAGTCTTATTTTATGACGATCGTCATCTTTGTCGCGTTTGGCCACTCCGACTGTGAATCGGTTGCCGAAATTTGCTGACCAGCACGGAAGTTTTGCGATACAGTAGACACATCTTTTCGAAAAACTGATTTGTTTAGCTCCGTGCTTCAGGCGATGCGGCTCCCGCGATGTCTTTGGCGGAGCTTCCATTCCTTTCCGTTCCACCAGGATGTTCGTTCTCTTGCAGCTGCATCAGGATTTGAATTCATTGGATGAAAGAGGTGGCATGATGGGGATCTCCCGGCGCGATTTTCTGATGCGAGTAGGGCAGGTGGGTGGCTATAGTGCTGCGTTTGCAACGATGCAGTCTCTCGGGCTGATGCCGATGAAGGGTGCGGAGGCTGAGCCGATTCAGGCGGCAGCTGGGTCCGGCAAGGGCGTAAAGGTGGTGGTTCTGGGTGGTGGGATCGGCGGCCTGGTATCAGCCTATGAGCTGCAGAAGCTCGGATATGAGGTGACTCTGCTTGAGGCGCGCGAACGGCCGGGCGGGCGCAACTGGACCGGACGCGCCGGGCAGGAGGTTTGTTTCTGCGATGGAAGCAAACAGGCGATCAAATGGGAAGAGGGGAACTATCAGAACCTTGGGCCGGCGCGGCTGCCGAGCACCCACTGGACGATGTTGGGATATTGTCGCGAGCTCGGCGTTCCGATGGAGGTGGAGATCAATACGTCGCGCTCAACCCTACTTCAGAACGACCGGGCGAACGAGGGGAAGCCAGTGCCGCAGAGGAAGGCGATCAACGATACGCGTGGGCACGTTTCGGAGCTGCTGTCGAAGTGCATTGCACATGGGGCGCTGGACTCGGAGTTGACCAAAGAAGACCGCGAGCGGATGACTGCTTTTCTGAAGGTCTACGGACCGCTGAACGATAACGGTGCTTATGTTGGGTCGGAGCGGGCTGGATATAAGACGACGCCGGGCGCTGGGGCACAGGTGGGAGTGCCAGAGGTGCCGCTGGATATGCGGGTGCTGCTGGATGAGGACTTCTGGTATAACCTGTTTGTCGAAGAGGATTGGGACTGGCAGGCGACGATGATGCAGCCGGTGGGCGGGATGGACCGGATCCCGTATGCGTTTGCGAAGGCGCTGGGACCGGTCGTGCAGTACAACTCTCCTGTGAAGGAGATTCGGAAGTCTTCGAACGGTGTTCGCGTGTCGTATACGCAGGGCGGCGCGACGAAGCAGGTGGAGGCTTCTTACTGCATTATCGCGATGCCGTTTTCGATATTGAAGAAGACTCCGAATGACTTGTCGCCGACGTTCAAAAAGGTAGTGGACGAGAGCACGATGGGTGGGGCGTACAAGATTGCGTGGGAGAGCAGAAGGTTCTGGGAGCAGGACTACAACATCTACGGTGGGTTGTCGTACCTGATGCAGGGGCCGAGCCCGATCTGGTATCCTTCGTCCCGGCTGATGCACCCGACGGGTGTGTTGGTGTCGGGTTATACGGATGAGCTTGATACACCGTTCTACAACATGACTCTGGAAGAGAAGTTTGCCGCGTCGCGGGCGTCGATCGAGAAGATTCATCCGGGGCATGGGAATGAGCTGAAGAACCCTGTGTTTTGCGGATGGAGCAGGGTGCCGTGGAATGAGGGCTCATGGATTCGGAGTTATGGTGGCGGGAAGAGCGGGTATGACGTGATCATCCAGGCGGATGGGCCGATCTACTTTGCCGGCGATACGGCGAGCCACATTGTGGGATGGCAGGAGGGTGCGGCGCTGAGTGCGCGTCGTGCGGTGGGGATGATCTCCGATAAGGTGAAGTCGGCTAGACTTGCCGGGGCTGCTGGTGCGGTGCTTAGCTAGTTTTTTCTGGAAGCATAGGGAGTGATTGATGAAGATCAAGCTTGGGGTGATGGCGGCAGCGTTGATGGCTGTTGCGTGTGGAGTGCAGGCACAGGTTGTTGTGAAGCATCTGCAGCCGAATGAGAAGTCGCCTATCGCGAATGGTGTGTGGGCTGGAGACACGCTTTATCTGAGCGGGCAGCTGGCTTCGCCTGTGACGCCTGCCGATGAGGCGAAGGGGACTGCTGCGGTTTATGGCGATACGAAGACGCAGGCGATGAGCGCGTTAAATAAGATTCAGGCGCTGCTGAAAGAGCAAGGGCTGGATATGAAGGACGTCGTAAAGATGACGGTGTTCCTTGCGGGCGATCCGGAGAAGGGTGGCAAGCTGGATTTTCCGGGTCTGCAGGCGGCGTATACCCAGTTCTTCGGCACAAAGGATCAGCCGAATAAGCCCGCGAGGAGTGCTTTTCAGGTGGCGGCGCTGGCTGCTCCGTGGGCACTGATTGAGATAGAAGTGATCGCGGTGAGAGGGAAGTAGAGCTGTGCCGTAAATTATGCAATAAGCGACGATGACACACGTTGACCTGCGAGAGGTAGAGCTTTCTATCAGGAAGGCTCTACCTCCCGTTGTTCTGGAACGATTTTTCCAAGGCATTCAGCGTGGCGGGCTAGCAGAGGGCCGACACAGTCCTTGCGGGATGGCCGGCGCGTTCTTTCGGCGATCTACCTTAGATGTTGCCAAGCGTCGTAGGTGAAGATGCCGATGATACCTGCGGTCATAACCGCTGCCGCAACGCCAAAGACGCGGACAAATGGCGCGATTTTAGTTACCTTGCGAACGATCTCGGTCTGAATTTGTTGTTCGTGAGTTGCGTTTTCGCTGAGGAAGAGCTGGTCCTCTTCATAGCGGGTGAGCTGTCCCTTGTAGGCGAGTAGCGCGAGGAAACAGGCCGAAAATACCGCCCAGACGATTAGGAGAACAGGTAAAGCGCTCATAGCGGTTCCTCCGCCCTGTGACAGGGCCGACGTTCTTTTTTTCGGGCGGTCCGTGTTCCGAGTGATGCAACGTTTTTGCGTCTTTCGGAGCAGGCCGTCCGCCGCAATCATACGCTTGGAAGGGTGCGGTTCGACAGGGTTTTTCGAGGGGGAGACTAACTTATAACGGGGCTGGAACGCTAGTGCTGAGAGGCCCAGCGGATGCCCAGAAATGCTATGGTTGCGACCGTGGTGAGGACGGCACACAACATGATAAAGATGAACCACGCTGCACGATTTGCGGTCTTCGCCGAGGGCTGGGTGATGCCCATTGTATTGATGAAGGCGTTCGAGATGAAGAGGAGAAGTTTCACGTTAATTTAGAGGGAGGTACTGGTTGATGGTAGCAGGATTCTTAGGCCAACAGCTGAATCGGAACAGGCTGCGGCGCATCCTATGGAATGAGGGCTTGCCGGAGCGGTGGCATGCGCATACACTTAAAGATGTCTGAATCAGACAAGGAGATTTTCTGATGGCTACTGCATCCGTTACCCCCGAAGTTGTTGTTGGAGCACCACCTGCTTCGACTACGCCTGTGACCCTGACCCCTGCCGCGATCAACAAGGTTCGGGAGATTATGGCGACTCAGACTCCGGTCCCTGCTGGGCTTCGGATCGGTGTGGTTGGTGGCGGATGTTCGGGTTTCCAGTACTCTATGTCATTCGAAAATCAGAGCGGAATGATGGACAAGGTTTATAAGTTTGAGGATCTAAAGGTGTTTGTGGACGCGACCTCGGCTATGTACCTGCAGAATTGCACGGTGGACTACGTGGAGACGCTTGAGGCGGCTGGGTTCAAGTTTGAGAATGCCGCGGTGAAGAGCACATGCGGTTGCGGATCGAGCTTCAGCGTTTAGTTTTTTGAATTTGGTTTAGAAAAAAGCTCCGGCGGTTGCCGGGGCTTTTTTCGTCTTTTTTGGGCGTTTTTGGGGGTGGTTTCAGGAAAAGTGGTGGTTTGGACGTGGTGTTTTTGTGGTGAGATCGTGGTGTTTTGCGTGGTGGATGTGGTGGCTTGGCATCGGTCTGGCCGACAACGAAAAATGTGCCAACTTTTTCAGATTTATTTTTGAGGAGGTGAGGGAAGTTTCACGAGTTCGAGGACGAAGTCGAGGAAGGCGCGAAGTTTGGCGGGTGGAAGGTGGCGGGAGGGGTAGAGGGCGAAGAGGGGGAATCTCTCGTCGGGCCAGTTGTGGAAGATATCGATAAGGTCGCCACGGTCGAGTTCGGTCTGGACTGAGAGGGCGAGAACCTGGGCTATACCTGCTCCGGCGACGCAGGCTCCGAGGAAGGTGTAGGCGTCTGAGAGCACGAGACGGCCTGAGGTCTTGATGGGGACGATCCTGCGGCCACGATGGAACTCCCACTCGTAGGGCTGGTTGGTGCGCGGGTCTCGGAATTGGAGGCAGTGGTGTTTTGCCAGGTCGGTAAGCTTTTCGGGGCGTCCGTGCCTGGCGAGATACGATGGGGCCGCTACGGTGACGATGTGGGTTTCGAGGAGCTTGCGTGCGACGAGTGAGGAGGAGGGCGGTTCGCCGAAGCGGACAGCCAGATCAAAGCCTTCGGCGACGAGGTCTCCCAACTCTGGGCGTGTGAGGAGCTCGAGCGAGACCTCGGGGTAGCTGTCGAGAAAGCGGCCCAGATGCGGGGCGAGGAGAAGACTGGAAAAGAGCGGGTCCATGTTGACGCGGAGGCGGCCACGGACGGTGGCGGAAGACCCGGAGGCGAAGGTGACGGCATCGGCGATGCCGGAGAGGAGAGGGCTGGTCTCTTCGTAGAGGCGGCGGCCTTCGGCGGTCGGGGTGAGGGAGCGGGTGGTGCGGTCGAGCAGACGCACGCCGATGCGGGATTCGAGGCGGGCGATTGCGCGACTGACGGCTGGCTGAGTGATGCCGAGAGTCTCGGCTGCGCGGATGAAACTGCCGGCTTCGACAACTGCCATGAGCACGGTGATGCCGCTTAGCAGGCGATCATTCGGGGCGGTTGAGAGTGTCATCTTATTCATAATCGTTGGTAATGATTGTAGTTCTGTTTATGTATGAATAGTCATTTCGATTTTCCCATCCTATATGCGGATCTGATTTTGATTCCTCAAGGAGATTGACCATGTTTACAGTGATGGGAGTAACGGGTAATGTCGGCGGTGAGATGGCAAGAACTCTGCTGGCCGCGAAGAAGTCTGTGCGTGCGATAGTGCGCGATGCCAAAAAGGGTGAGGAGTGGGCGAGGCTGGGATGCGAGATCGCGGTTGCAGATTTGAATGATGTGAAGTCACTGACTGCAGCGTTTCAGGGAGTTGATGGTGTGTTTACGATGCTGCCGCCGATATACGATCCGACGCCTGGTTTCGCGGAGCATATGGCGATGTCGAAGGTTTTGACGGAGGCGTTGCAGTCTGCGCGCCCGAGGAAGGTGGTGCATCTTTCGACGATTGGAGCGCAGGCGACTGAACAGAATCTGCTGTCGCTGCATACGGCTCTCGAGAGGATGCTGGCAGAAGTATCCCTGCCGATTACGATTTTGCGTCCGGGCTGGTTTATGGAGAACTCGGCGCATAACGTCGCTTCGGCTCGTGACGAAGGCGTGATTTACAGCTTCCTGAGTCCGGCTGGTAAGGGCTTTCCGTTTATCGCGACTGCGGATATCGCGCGGGTTGGAGCTGAGTTGTTGCAGGAGATATGGAGCGGGCATCGCGTGGTCGAGTTGACGGGGCCGCGACCTGTATCTCCGAATGATCTGGCTGCTGGATTTGCAAAGGTGCTGGGGCGTCCGATTGCGGTGGAGCTGGTTCCGCGTGAGGAGTGGGAGGCGCTGTCTCGTTCACAGGGGATGAAGAATCCGACGCCGTGGATGCGGATGCTCGATGGATTCAATGAAGGCTGGATTGGATTTGAGAGACCAGCGGAGGTGCGGAAGGGCAAGGTTGAGTTGGAGACAGTCTTGAAGAGCCTGGTAGAACGGTCGGACGCATAAGACCGGAGGCAGTGTGGACCGCGGTCGAGAGTGATGACGGCATTGGTCGCTTATTCGGTTCTGAGGGCTTGCATGGGATCGATCTTCAGAGCACGAATGGCGGGAATGGCGCAGGCGGCGACTGCAGTCAGGAGAAGACTGCCGATCATGGCGGCGAAGACTACAGGGTCGTAGGGGCTGGTTCCGAAGAGTATCGAGCGGATGAGGGTTCCTGCGACTGCGCCTCCTGCGAGTCCGATGAGAAGGCCGAGGAAGACGGGACGCAGGCCGTCAAACAGGACAAGGCGCAGGACCTGAGAGCGTTGAGCGCCGAGTGCGATGCGAATGCCGATCTCGGTGATGCGCTGCGCGATGAGGTAGGAGAGGACGCCATAGAGTCCGATGGCGGCCAGAAGCAGGGACAGCAGCGCGAAGGCGAGCGTGAGGGTAGCGCTGAAGCTCTGGCTGGCGGTGGTCTTGCCGAGGATCTGCTGCATGGTGAGAACGTCGTAGACGGGAAGCGAAGGGTCGAGTGCGGCCACTTGTTTCTGCACGGGAACAGAGAGGAGGAGCGGATCACCGGCGGTGCGCACCATGATGGTGGAGCTGCTGACCTGGTTGGGAAGGCCGGACAGGACAGGGAAGTACATGGTGGGTTTAATGGGCTCGGCGACGTCGTAGACCGTGTCGCCGACTACGCCGATGATCTCGTAGTTTTCCGGTTCGGGCGTGTCCCAGCTGACTCTGATGTGCCGGCCGATGGGGTTATCTCTGGAGAAGTATTGATCGGCGAATTTTTTACTGACGACGAGGTAGTGATCGCGGGTGAGACGCTCTTGATCGGTGAAGACGCGGCCGCTGATGAGCGGGATCTGCATGACCTTGAAGTATTCGGGATCGGCGGAACGATAGATGGCGTCGTCCTGCAGGACGGAGGCGGCTGGCGGGTGCTCGGGGATGGTGAAGACATCGTCGCCTTCGTAGCCTCCTCCGGGAGGAGTGGAGACAAGGGCTGCAGAGGTGACTCCGGGTAGGCGTCGCACCTTTTCGAGCAGAGACTCATGGAAGGCTACGACCTTTTCCCTGGTGTTGTACTGATTCTCCGGCAGGCCGTACTTGATGGTGAGGACACGATCGGTGACGCAGCCGAGATCGGTGGTTCTGAGATGCATGAAGCTTTTGAAGAGGAGGCCGGCGGAGAAGAGCAGGATAACGGTGAGGGCGATCTCGACAGCGAGCAGAGTTTTGCGCATGGTTGCGCGTGAGGTGCTGCCTCCGACGGATCGCGAGGACTCCTGAAGAAGTCCGAAGGTCATCTTTCCTGTCGCTGAGATGGCGGGCAGGAGACCGGCCAATAGTGCCGTCAGCACGACGAGACCCATGGAGAAGGCGAGGACGGTGGTGTCCATCCGGACTATCTCGGCGCGGGGGAGGGTCGTCCAGTGGGTTGCGAGCCAGCGGGTTGTGAGCGCAGAGATTGCCAGTCCTAGTACACCTCCGGCGGCGCAGATGAGCAGGCTTTCGGTCATCTGTTCGCGGATGAGGGCGAGACGTGTGCCGCCGAGCGCACCGCGCACCGCGATCTCTTTGCGCCGGGCTGCGCTTCGTGCGACGAAGAGGTTGGAGACGTTGAGACAGGCGATGAGCAACATGCATCCGACGGCGCAAAAGAGGACAGTGAGTGGAGTCTTTATGTCGAGGACCACGTCGTCGATCATGGGCCGGGAGACGGCGCTTTCTGCGACGGGCTTCGACGCGTTGGCCAGATGCAATTGGTACTGCAGGGCGCTGACTTGTTCGAGTGCCGATGCGGCGGTGACTCCGGGCTTGAGCCTGGCGATGACGTGGCTCTGATGATTGTCGTGCGCGTCGTATTGGCGTGCGTTGAGGGTTTGGGCGTAGGGCACCCAGACCTGGGTCCGCGCATCGGGATAGGTGAACGAGGCGGGGAGGACGCCGGTGACCGTGTACGGATTGCTGTCGAGACGGACCTGTTTGCCTATGATGGAAGCGTCTCCGGCAAAGCGCCTTTGAAAGATGTTCCAGGTGAGCAGGACAACGTGGTTTGCACCGACCTGATCTTCTTCCGGGGTGAAGGAGCGGCCGTGGGCCATCTGAATACCGAGGAGGGGAAAGAGATTCCAGGAGCCACCGGCGGCCTGGACCACCTCGGGCAGTTCGGCATGTTCGCCGGCGAGATTGAAGCCATAGTCGCGCCAGGCCGCCATGTCCTGATAGCCGTTTGTATGCGCGCGCCAGTCGTGGAAGTCACCAGGTGCGACGACGTTGAATCCATCGCCGAGTTCGAAGTTGTGAAAGTGCTCGTAGACCATGACGAGATTGTTGGGATCGTGGAAGGGAAGCGGCTTGAGCAGGACGGCGCGGACGATGGTGAAGAGCGAGGTGGTGGCGCCGATGCCAAGGGCCATGACGAGGACGGCGACGATGGCAAAGCCGGGAGAGCGGCGGAGGGTTCGGGCGCCGTATCGTATGTCGCGGGCGAACTTTTCCAGCCAGTTCCAACTCCAGGTGGAACGCGCCTGGTCATGGAGAAGAGTTGGATTGCCAAAGGTGCGCAGGGCGGCGGAGCGTGCTTCGGCCGGGGCCATTCCGCCGGCGATGTTTTCGGAGATCTGTTGATCGAGGTGGAACTGCATCTCCTGGTCGAGACGAGCTGTTTCGGAGTTGCGGCGGAAGAGCATCAGCATGGCCATGCGGAGACGTTGGATCCAGCGCATCTCTAGTACCTCCGTTGCTATACGTTCTCGACCACCAGGTTGATGGCGCTGGAGAGCCTGTTCCAGCTTTCCTTCTCACGCTCCAACTGGGTGCGTCCGGCGGCGGTGAGAGAGTAGAACTTCGCCTGACGACCGGTTTCGGTCTCGCTCCACTTGGCGCGTATCCATGCCTGCTGCTCCAGGCGGTGGAGAGCGGGGTAGAGGGAGCCCTGTTGGACCTGAAGGACCTCGTTCGAGATCTGTTGGATGCGCTTGGCGATGGCCCAGCCGTGCATCGGCTCGAGTGCGATGGTCTTGAGGATGAGGAGGTCTAAAGTGCCCTGCACGAGATCGCTTGGCTTACCCATACTGTGACTATCTACACAAGGCTATTGTAGATAGTCAACAATAATTTTTTTGACGGTCGGGTTGGGAGGCAAGGGCAGCTCTTAAGGGCAACGACGACTGCAAGTTAGTTGTCCGCTTAGTGACCTTCGGGAGCTTTGGCTGGTGCTTTGAAGCTCTTGGTGAGCAGGACCAGCGGCGCGGCGATGAGGGTGATGACGCCGATGATGTGGAAGCAGTCCATGAAGGCGAGGAGTTGAGTTTGGGCATGGAGCTGGTCGTAGACGCGTCCATAGGCTGCGGTGACGGCGTCGGCGGGAGAGAAGCCGTGGGCTTGCAGGTAGGCGGCGGTCTGGTGGATGTTCTGCTGGAGCGTGCTGGAGGAGGCTGCGATGGTTGAGCCGACTCGGTCCTGGTGGAAGTTCTGGCGGCGCTCGGACATGGTGGTGATGAAGGCGATGCCGAAGCTGCCGCCCCAGTTGCGGAAGAAGTTCGTGAGGGACGAGGCTTTGTTGTTTTGTGCGGGGCTTAGCTGCGAGTAGGCGATGACCGAGAGCGGCACGAAGAAGAAGCCGTAGCCGAGGCCCTGGAGGGCGCGGGCGAGGGCGTAGTGCTTGTAGTCGGTGTCGAGGTTGAAGTGGCTGTAGTGGAGGAAGGACATGCCGACGATCATGACGGCTCCGAAGAGCAGGATGCGGGGCTTGACGATGCCGCGCTGGACCAGCTGCGCGCCTACTGGGGCCAGGAAGGTGATGACCAGGGCTCCGGGTCCAAGGACGAGGCCGGCGTCGATGGCGCGGTAGCCGTAGAGGGACTGGAGGAGCTGCGGGATCATGGTGGTGGAGGCGAAGAGGCCGAAGCCGAAGACGAAGTAGAAGAGGTTGGCGAGGGCGAAGTTGCGGACCTTGAGGAGGCGGAAGTCGATGATGGGGTCGGGGACGTGGAGCTCCCAGAAGACGGCTGCGGTGAGGCAGGAGATGCCGATGACGAACATCGCGATGATGAAGCGGGAGCCGAACCAGTCGTCGATCTGGCCGCGGTCGAGGAGGACTTCGAGGGCTGCGGAGCCGAGGCCGACGAGGGCGATGCCGATGCCGTCGACGCGGAGCTTGCCTGGCTTTCCGTTCACTGCGGGGCCGCGGACGGTCTTGCGCTCTTCGGCGTAGGACTCGGGATCGTGGACGAAGCGGTTGGTGAGGAAGAGGGAGAGCAGGCCGACGGGGATGTTGATGAAGAAGACCCAGCGCCAGTTGTAGTTGTCGGTGATCCAGCCGCCGAGGACGGGCCCGATGGCGGGTGCGGTGACGATGGCGACGGTGTAGAGGGCGAAGGCGGAGGCGCGTTTGGCGGGAGGGAAGGCGTCTACGAGGATGGCCTGTTCGACCGGGGCGAGGCCGCCGCCGCCGATGCCTTGGAGGACGCGCGAGAGGAGCATGATGCCGAGGGTGGGGGCGATGCCGCAGAAGAACGACGTGATGGTGAAGAGCGCCACGCAGGCCATGTAGTAGGTCTTGCGGCCGAAGACGCGGGAGAGCCAGGCGGACATGGGCAGGACGACGGCGTTGGCGACGAGGTAGGTGGTGAGGATCCAGGTGACCTCGTCGTAGGAGCGGCCGAGACCGCCGGCGATGTAGGGGAGCGAGACGTTGGCGATGGAGGTGTCGAGCAGCTCCATGAAGGTGGCCAGGGTGACGGTGAGGGCGACGACCCAGGGGTTGATGATGGGGCGGGACTTACGGAGCTGGACTACGGACTTGGCCGGCTGTGGGGGAGTGGCCTGGAGTGGCTCGATGAGGGTGGCGGTGGCCATGGACTTCTGCATCTCCTCTCGGTTTGGGGGTGCGCAGTCTCGAAAAAGAGACTGAACGGTTTCTTTAAGCATCTGATTCATGAGAGGCGCCGTACGATGCGTTTTCTTGCTGCTGTAGGATTTCGGAGCAGGTAGGGCGGCGAGGGGAGAGAGATGGGAAAAGGTGAGTTGACGCGGCAGAGGATTATCGAGGAGGCGGCGCCGATCTTTAATCAGCGGGGGTTTGCCGGGTGCTCGATGCAGGATGTGCTGGATGCTACGGGGCTGGAGAAGGGTGGGGTTTACCGGCACTTCGAGAGCAAGGAGGAGCTGGCGGCGGAGGCGTTTCGGTATGCGTGGGCGCGGGTGGCGAAGGCGCGGCGGGAGGGGCAGGATGCGATTCCGGGCGCGGTGGAGAAGCTGAGATACTCGGTGAGGCGGTTTGCGGAGACTCCGGGGATCTTTCCGGGCGGGTGTCCGCTGATGAATACGGCGATCGATGCGGATGATGGGAATCCGCTGCTGCGGAGCCTGGTGTGCGTGGCGATGAAGGAGTGGAAGGCTCGGCTGGCGAGCATCGTGGAGGATGGGATCGCCGAGGGGGAAATTCGGGGAGAGGTGAAGCCGCGGCGGATCGCGAATACGATTATTGCGACGCTGGAGGGGGCGTTGATGATCAGCCGGCTGGAGGGGAATCGCAGTGCGGTGGAAGATGCGCGGGAGTCGCTGGAGATGATGTTGGGTGGGATTGAAATTATTTGAGAGGGCGATTCGGAGGCAGGAAAATCCCCGAGGCGAACTCGGGGATTTTTTGTTGGTGACGGTTTGGAAAGATCCTATCTTGCGTTGTCGATCATTGGATCATTGGACTGTTACCTGAAACGTGAAAAACGGGTTTTGAACGTTACTTGTCGAGTCTGTAATGTTCACGCCGATGTTGTAGACGCCTGCTGGTGTTGCGAGTGTGTTGCTGCCGGAACTGGAGGGTGAGGACGAACTGCAGCCGGAGAGTGAGATCAGCCCTGCGGCGATCATCAGCGCGATCAGCCTGCCACTCCGACTCCACTTTGAAGAACGTCGCGGGATGAGGATCAGGAAGAGAAAGCTGGCCAAGGCAGTCCCTTGAAGGGGGATGGCGAGTCGGCGAAGAAGAGCGGTGGTGGGTGCGGTCGTGGTGATGGTCAGGGTGGTAGTGGCCGGGCCGCTTGACGGGGTAATCGAAGCTGGTGTGAACGTGCAGGTCACTCCGGTAGGTAGTGGCCCGCAGGCGAACTTCAAGGTGCCTGTGTAGCCGACCGAGGGATTGACGGTAAATGTCGCTGTTGCTGATTGCCCAGCCTTGACGACGGCGGAGATTGGAGAGGTGGTGATGGAGTATTCCGGAACGTCGACCCCGAAGGTATTGGAGGTGCTTGGCAGGTTGGCTACGTCGCCTGAGTAAGTTGCGGTGACCGGGTGATTCCCAGCTGTGAGAAACGTGTAGGTGAAGGATGCTGTTCCGTTCAGGACCGGAGCAGTACCGAGTGTGGTAGTTCCAGAGTTGAAGGTTACCGTGCCAGTGGGGTTGAGGCCCGAGACCGTAGCGTAGAAGAGAGGCTCAGTGTTAAGTCCGGTCCCGGTGAATGAGAGTTCGAGA
This sequence comes from Edaphobacter lichenicola, assembly GCF_014201315.1. Lineage (NCBI taxonomy): Bacteria > Pseudomonadati > Acidobacteriota > Terriglobia > Terriglobales > Acidobacteriaceae > Tunturiibacter > Tunturiibacter empetritectus. The sequence goes on along the minus strand of NZ_JACHDY010000001.1, from coordinate 1,368,302 downwards.
ACTGTCTTTGAAGCGACTGGTGCGATTGCCAGCGAGAGCGGGTTGGAGGAGCTTGCCACGCTGTTGATGTCTCCGGGGTAGTTGGCGATGACGGCAAACGTGCCTGCTGCGGGGAACGAGATCGCCAGGGTGGCGACTCCGTTGGTCAGCGGTGCGATGCCGAGTATTTTGCCGTCCGCAACGAAGGAGACTGAGCCGGTTGGGGTGGCTCCTATAGTGGCTCCTATAACTGTCGCGGTGAGGGTGAGTTGCTGGCCGGGCGCCGCTCCGCTGGTGGAAGACGAGAGTGTCGTCGTCGAAGTGTAGGATATGGGAACCGATGGACCGGGGTTGAGTTGATTAAGGAGAGAGGTGACCGCTCCGCCTACGCTGTAGAGGTAGTCCAAAGCGTGGTCCGCTGCTGGAGGAGGCGCTGTGTTATTGAGTCGAGCGAGCGTCGCAATGCTACTGGTGGCAGCGCCCAGAGGGTAGTTATTGGAGTCGGGTGTGAAGTTGCCCGTGCCGTCTCCGAGAAGTACCTGGAGTCTGGGAGCAATGACTAACAAGTACTGCAAGATTAGATCTGGATGACCGTCTCCGTTGACATCACCGATTGCGACCAGTGGCGTAGTTCCCGCCTGGGGGCTGAAAGCGGACGTGCTGTAGAAGGGAGTTGTTTGAAAGGTGCCGTCCCCATTTCCTGCGTATAGGCCAATACTGGTGGCGTTGTTGAAGATCACCAGGTCAGGCTTCCCGTCACCATTTAAATCGCTGACAGCAAGGATAGTTCCGGTGATTCCGAGAGGTTGTTGTGTGAAGGTCCCGTCGCCGTTTCCAAGGCTAACCGTGTCCCCTCCAATTATGTCCAGCTTATGATCGTTGTTCAGATCCGCGGCGAAGCCGATGGTGTTGTACGGAAGCGGCAAGGAAACAGGAGTAGCGAAGGTTCCGTCTCCATTCCCGGCCAAGAAGAGAACTCCACTCGGGGGTTGCGGCGCTTCTGGGTCCACATTCTCAGCTTTATAGGGGAGAATGAGGTCGAGTTTGTTGTCGCCGTTGAAGTCGCCCACTAGAGGAGTTAGCGCAGAGGTTATCGTGAGGTTTTGAGGGGTTGTGTTCGGCTGAAAGACGCCGCCACCATTACCGCGATAGAAATAGAGCGATGTGGTTGAGAGGGTGTTTCCATGGAAATCGACAGCTCCGGGAAAGATGGTCACGGCATCGAGATTGCCGTCCCCGTTGAAGTCGCCGGTGACAAGAAGCTGGCCGGTGCCGGAGGATCGGCTCGAAACCAGGAATGTGCCGTTACCCCTGCCCAGGGCAGCCACGAGATTGCCCGCGGAGTCGATCGAAAGTACATCGGAGATGCCATCCGCGTTTAGGTCAGCGCTGATGGCCACGCCGCTTCCGCCACCCAGCAAGGTCGTTGGAGGGCCCTGGAAGGTGCCGTTGCCATTGCCGACGAGGGCGACTGACTCCACATCCGACTGGAAGTAGAGGTTGGTGTTTCCATTGCTCCCGGTCTGTGCGATTGCAAAAGTCGATACGCCATAGCTTTCACCCAGAGACAAGTCTCCGCTGCCATCGTTGAGGGCGATCGAAGTCACATAGCCGATTAGAGCGAAGTTGGTGATGTTGCTCGTGCTGGTGTTCTGAAAAGGCACGATCCAGCTGTAGTTCACGGACGGATCGAGCGGGAGATTGGAGCCGGTGACGAGCTTTCCGCTGGGATCGCCAAGCAAAACTTGAAGTGAAGTCGCAGAGCCCTGCGCGGGCGATCCAAGAAAAGCAATATCGGCTAAACCGTCGCGGTTAAAGTCTCCAGTGACAAAAGGCCGGCCTCCTGGGGCGCTCGCAGTCGTGAGCTGTGGGGTGTTCAGTGTCCCATCACCCTTGCCGTAATAGACCGCAATTTGCGTGTTTCCTGCGACGATGTCTTGCTTGCCATCGCCGTTGAAGTCACCGGCGCTTATATAGAGGAAAGACACACCTGCTGGCGCGGCGTAGAGGGAAGCGGTAAGGAGCGAGCCTGGTTTGCCGCTGCCCTGATTGAGCAGGACACCCACCTGCGAAGATCCTATGAGGACGGCAACATCGAGATAACCGTCCCCGTTCAGATCGACGGTAGTAAGCGTTGGAACGCTGGCCGCTCCTGGAACCGCATAGTAGGACGCTGCCTGGAAGGTTCCGTCGCCGTTGCCAAGCACTACTCCGATGTATGCAGGCTGGTTGGGAGTCTGGCAAGAGAAGGCGAGATCGCTCTTAGAGTCATTATTTAGATCTGCTGCCACGACTGACTGTGGCTGGCATGTCAATTGAATGGTGCCGAAGGTTGGCGAGTGATTCGCGCCATTGTTGAACGATATGCCTATCGCGTTAATGCCGTTTGGGGCGGCCTGGTCCACTTGACCGTCGCCATTGAAGTCCGCGTATGCATAGGTGCTCGATGGGAAGAGCGCGAAATCGAATGGAAGTACTGGAAAGATTGGTGTTTGAGAGAAGGCGGGGAGGGTGAGGAGAAGGGTGATTAGGAAGGCGAGGAGTGAACGGGCTCCGGAGGGGGTCTTGCACCAAGGAGTGGCAGTCATTGTGGCATGTCCTTCAAAAGATGCTCAGCGGGAACAGGTTTGTGAATCTCGTACCGTGCTTTTATTCGGGGAGTCATGCCGCCTGAAAGATTTATTCGTGGCGACGGAAATGTCTCACAAATAGTACAGGAACGCAGTTTTGCGGTCGTTGAGAATATTGTGACCCGTTTGGGGGATGGTAACGGTGTGTCATTCTGACACGCGTTTTGGTGGCGGGAGCGTCTAAGATGGACGAGTAACTTCTAGCTGAACGGGTGCTGCAGGGTTTTATGACTGAGTTTGTGATCAAGCTGGCGGATGAGCGTGGACGGGTGATGGAGCAGAGCCACGCGGCGGCTACGGCAGAGGAGCTGAAGGCGCGGTTCACGCAGGCGGGGTACTTCGTCTATTCGGTCAAGGCGAAGAGTGCGCTGGGGGCGAGCAAGAAGAAGGTGAAGCTGGAGACGTTTCTGGTCTTCAATCAACAGTTTCTGACGTTGATCAAGGCGGGGTTGCCGATTCTGGGCTCGCTGGAGCTGCTGGGTAAGCGGCAGAAGATTCCGCACTTTCGCGCGCAGTTGGAGGATGTGGCGTCGCGGGTGAAGACGGGGGAGTCGATCTCGCAGGCGTTTGAGGCGCAGGGCGGATTTCCGATTGTTTATACGACCACGCTGCTGGCGGGAGAGCGGTCGGGAAATCTGGAGGAGGTGCTGCAGCGGTTCCTGGACTTCCAGCGGGTGTCGCTGACGTTTCGGAAGAAGCTGAAGGCGAGTCTGATCTATCCGGCGCTGCTGGTGGTGATGGTGATTGCGCTGTTTATCTTTCTGATCACGTTTGTGGTGCCGCGGTTTGCGCAGCTCTATGACCAGTTGGGGACGAAGCTGCCGGCGTTGACTACGTTCCTGCTGAACCTGGGGCGGGAGGCGCAGGCTTACGGGATTTATGTTGCGGTGGTGGTGGGTGTGGTTGGATTTTTGCTGTATCGGTGGTCGAAGACGGATGCGGGCGCTAGCCTGATCGACAAGATTCGGATCAAGCTGCCGGTGTTTGGCAGTGTGTGGCTGAAGTATCAGGTGGGGTTGTTTTCGCGGACGCTTTCGACACTGCTGACGGGTGGATTGCCGCTGGTGCCGTCGCTTGAGACTGCGGCGAAGTCGATCGATTCGCGGCAGATTGCGAGCGCGGTCTATAAATCCGTCGAGACGGTTCGCGAGGGGAAGGGTTTGTCGGTCAGTCTGCAGGCGACGAAAGTGTTTCCGGAGCTGGCGATCGAGATGATCGAGGTGGGCGAATCGACTGGTGCGCTGCCGCAGATGTTGAATTCTGTGGCGGAGTTTTTTGAGGAGGATGTGCAGACGAATCTTACGGCGGCGATGAGTTTGATTGAGCCGCTGATCCTGATCATGATGGGGCTCGTGGTGACGACGATTCTGATTGCGCTGTATCTGCCGATCTTCAGCCTAAGTGCGGGTGGAACGGGCGGGCAGTAGGGAACGGCGGGATTCTTCTTTGCGTACCCTTTGGAGGCCTGAGCGGAGTGCGGCTCGGCCTCGCGGCAGGGAGGGTTTATGGATGCGAAGGCTCCGGCACGGGTGATCGAGATGCGAGGGGGTGCTGGTCGCGGTGTCTCTTCTGGGTATCGTGCGTATGGGTATCCTCGCTGGCTGAAGGTGGCTTTCTGGATCTGCGTTGTGATCGCGGTTGCGGTGGTGTTGCGTCGAATGGCGGTGCTTGCTAATCCGACGCAGGGTGGATCGTCACCCACGGCGGCCCTGGATGCGGTGTTCGCGTCGCATGCTGCTTTGACGCTTGCGCATATTCTTCCGGCGATGGCGTTTGTTCTTCTGAGTCCGTTTGTGCTGTTGCAACGATCCGGTGCGGTGTGGGCGGAGCGACTGTTCTTTCCGCTGGGGGTATGGGTGGGGGTGACTGCGTATGCCATGAGCGCCCATCCGGTTGGTGGATGGGTGGAGCGATCTGCGGTGCTGCTGTTCAATAGCTTCTTTTTGTTTTCGCTGGGGCGAGCCTTTGTGGCGGCGCGGCGGGGCGAGGCGCTTGAAAAGATGCGGTGGATGTTGCGGTCGGTTGCGATTCTTCTTGGCATTGCAACGACGCGGCCGGTGATGGGTGTGTTCTTCGCTACGAGCCGGTTGACGCATCTTGAGCCCGGGCAGTTCTTCGGCATTGCGTTCTGGATCGGCTTTTCGATCAACACGATTGCTATGGAGCTCTGGCTGCGTTCGAGGGGAGATCGGCTTCCTGTTGCTGGTTAGAGAGGATTTGGGCCGATCTTCGGGGCATGCGGGCTAGAGGTTACAATTCGTCAAGCTCTGACGGGGTGAAGGAGTTGACTGTGATCTCTCGGCGTTGGGTGTTGCGAGGCGTGGTGGCGGTGGCTCCGCTGATTGTGCTGGTTGGGTGTACCAGCTCGTACTACAAGGCGATGAAGACGTTTGGCAAGGAGAAGCGGGACATTCTGGTGTCGCGGGTGAAGGACTCGAAGAAGGATCAGCAGCAGGCAAAGGAGCAGATCAAGACGACGATGGAGTCGTTTCAGGAGTTGACGGGGTTTCAGGGTGGGTCGCTGGAGAAGAACTATAAAAAATTAAACGGGGAGTACGAAAAAGCTGCGGATAGTGCGCAGAAGCTGCATAACCGCATTGATTCGATTGATCAGGTCTCGAACGATCTCTTCAAGGAGTGGCAGAAGGAGATCGACGGGATGGAGAACAAGAAACTGAAGGCGCAGTCGGCGTTGATGCTGCGACAGTCGCGGTTGAGTGAGGCGGGGTACATCAAGTCGATGCGGCAGACTGAGGCGCGGATGACGCCGGTGATTACGGCGTTTCGGGATCAGGTTACTTTCTTGAAGCACAATTTGAATGCGCGGGCGATTGGCTCGTTGAAGGGGACCTCGGCGCAGATGTCGACGGATGTGGATGTACTGATGGTGAGCCTGGATGCGTCGATCGCGCAGGCGGATGCGTTGATTGCTTCTTTGAATGCGGATCAGCCGTAAAGATATGTCCTGCCGGACGGGCCCACTGCGCGTGGGGCGACCACTTCGTGGTGGGTATACCACGTCGGCTGGTCCTCCCGTTGGTCGGAGAGAAGATTGTGCCGACCAACGGGAGGACCGAAGCAGCTAGCCTCGCCCAAACAAGGTATACGCGTCACGAAGTGACCGCCTCCCGCGCAGGGAGCCCGTCCGGCAGGACATCGTCTGTCAGAGACTCTGCTTGAGCACCCGCTTGGCAGCGAGCGAGAGCATGAGGCGGGAGATGCCGCTGAAGATCATGCTGATGCCGACCAGCGTTCCGATGACCCAGACCGTACTCGCAGGCCACGACCGCCAGATCATGATCGCGAGAATCAGCGTAATGACACCGTCGAACAGGAGCCAGCTGGCGCCGTGGCGGGGGCGAAGCTGGAACGACTGGATGATCTCGACGATTCCTTCGAAGACCAGATAGACGGCAAGGATCAGCGTGAGGACGATGAGGGCATCGAGTGGGTGCAGCAGAAGATAGATTCCGGTGAAGAGGTAAATGGCCCCGACGAGCAGCTCCCAGAGCACGCCGCCGGTGGTGTGGGTCTTGAAGGCGAAGACGAAGTGCGTGATTCCACTGATGATCATGGCCCACGCGAAGATGAGGGTCACTGCGAGACCGGAGAACGGTGGTACCAGGATGGCGAAGAGACCGGCCAGGATGAGTAGAATGCTGAGGGCGATGGACCAGTTGATGGCTTTGGGGGCGAGCGCGGCTAAAGTCGGCGGGTAGGTGCTCATGGTCGGGTCCTCCAAAAGACGTAGGTCTGTGAGCCCAAACGGGGTTGCGCGGAGGATACCATAAGAGGTGATTCTGCTGAATAATAGAAGATTGGACGGAAGTTTTCGTCTTCGGCGGATACTGGTTTTTGCACAAAGGTTTTTCACAAAGGGATTCGCGCAAAGAAAGCCGTTTGAACACACTGTGAATGACGCGAAGGTGTGAGTGACGGTTGGTTGGAAGAGGAGTCTTACGAATATGGCAATGGCACCGTTGGCAATACCGATCAATGAGGCGGGGATGGGCGAGATAGAGCGGGCGCAGCTGCTGGCGCGGCGCTATCGTGCTGATTTCGTTGACCTGAAGAACTTCAAGATCTCGCATGAGCTGTTCAAGAGTGTGCCCGTGGACATGATGTTCCGGTACAACTTCGTGCCGTTGGAGCAGATGGAGGGCAAGCTCGCGATTGCGGTCTCCGACCCTTCGAAGCTGATGGTGCTGGACGAGATCTCCGGGCTGCTGGGGCAGCGGCTGGTGACGCGGGTGGCGACACTGAGCCAGATCACCGAGCTGCTGAAGAAGACCGAGCAGAGCCAGCGTGTGCTTGATGAGGCGAGCGAGGGGCTGGCGTTCGATGTGCTGCACGGCGATGAGAATCAGGACTCGAATATTTCGATTGAGCGGCTGACGAGCGAAGACGATATCTCGCCGATTATCCGGCTGGTGGATACGACTATCTTTACCGCGCTGGAGCGGCGTGCGTCGGATATTCACCTCGAGACGTTCGATGATTCGCTGCTGGTGAAGTACCGCATCGACGGCGTGCTGCAGCAGGCGATGGCCCCGATTGCGCGCGAGCATCATCAGACTATTTTGTCGCGTATCAAAGTTATGAGCGAGCTGGATATCGCAGAGCGGCGTGTGCCGCAGGATGGACGTTTTCGCGTTCGCTACAAGGGCAGGCTGATCGACTTCCGTGTTTCGATTATGCCGACGGTGCATGGCGAGAATGCTGTGCTCCGTGTGCTTGACAAAGAGTCGATGTCGGAGAAGTTCAAGTCGCTATCGCTGGATGTGGTGGGATTCGCGGCGAAGGATCTGGAGAGATTCCGTCGGTACATCAAAGAGCCGTACGGCATGGTGCTGGTGACGGGGCCGACGGGTTCGGGTAAGACGACGACTCTTTACGCGGCGTTGAACGAGATTAAATCAGAAGAAGATAAGATCATCACGATTGAAGATCCGGTTGAGTATCAGATTCGCGGAATTACGCAGATTCCCGTGAACGAGAAGAAGGGGTTGACGTTTGCGCGAGGATTGCGGTCGATTCTGCGCCATGACCCGGACAAGATTCTGGTCGGAGAGATCCGCGATGCGGAGACGGCGCAGATTGCCATCAACTCCGCGCTGACGGGTCATCTTGTGTTTACGACGGTGCACGCGAATAACGTGGTCGATGTGCTGGGCCGGTTTTTGAACATGGGCGTCGAGCCTTACAACTTTGTTTCGGCGCTGAACTGTATTCTGGCGCAGCGGCTGGTGCGGCAAGTTTGTGAATTTTGCGTGAGAGATGTGCACTACAGCGACGCGGAGTTGCTGGCGAGCGGGCTGGAGCTGCAGGAGTGGCGCGGGTTCAACTTCCGCGAGGGGCCGGGATGTATTGAGTGTGGCGGGACGGGGTATCGCGGCCGGTCGGCGATCCACGAACTGCTGGAGCTGGATGACGAGATTCGCGAGATGCTGCTGGCGAAGAAGCCGGGAAGCGAGATTCGCAAGAAGGCCAAGCAGAAGGGAATGGCTTTTCTGCGGGATTCGGCGCTGGAGAGAGTAAGGGACGGGATTACGACGCTGAAAGAGATCAATAAGGTTACGTTTATCGAGGCGGGACGGTAAGGGCGGTGAGTGGAAACACTCCATTCCTAAGTTCACGGCTTTTTGGTTGGACGTGCTTTCTGCTGGCACTTCTTGCGGTTTGTACCATGCCTCGTAGCATTCATAGCGCTTGGCTGGGAATGGCTAACTCGGCATGGCGATGGCCCGCAGTAGTCTTCATCGTCTGCATTCGCTCGCTATGGATTTATGTCTTCGCAAAACGGTGGATTTTAATAGGTCAAGCGCATTCTGAGAGTAAGTAGCTTGATGAAGAAAAACAGGTAGTCTAGGACGGAATGGAAATTTTACCGAAGACATTGGGCACGCGGCCGCGGCTGGCGGTTGAGGTTCGCGCAGAGGGCGTTGTGGCGGCGCGGGCCGAGGATGCGGCGGCCCTGTTGACCTCTGTGGCGCGGGTGGACTTGGCGAATGGTGCGGTTGCGCCGGGGCTGAAGGCGGGCAACCTCGTCGACAAGAGTTCGGTGACGGCTGCGGTGAAGAAGGCGCTTGATACGGTTTCGGGGCGTGGCTCGTCGGATCGCGCAGAGCGGGGCGCTGGGCGACTGCGCGATGTGACGCTGATTGTGCCGGATGCGGCGGTGCGGGTGCTGTTTCTGGACTTCGAGCAGCTGCCTACCAAGGCGGCCGAAGCACTGCCGCTGGTGCGGTTTCGTTTGAAGAAGCTGCTGCCCTTCGACTCGGATGACGCGATGGTGAGCTACCAGGTGATGTCGAGCGAGAAGGGAACGATCAGGCTGCTGGCGGTTGCGATGCCGAAGGCTGTGCTCGAGGAGTATGAGGCGATGGTGCTGGCCGCGGGGTATCTGCCGGGAGCGGTGCTGCCGAGTACGCTGGCCGCGCTGGCGGGGCTGGATGAGACTTCGTCGCCGGTGCTGGTGGTCAATGCCGGGCTGGGCTCGGTGACGACGGCGATTGTGCAGGGGGGGGTTCTGCTACTGCATCGCTCGGTGGATATGGGCGCAGGGGCGAGTGCTCCGGCTGAACTTGTGGACAGCGCGATACCGCTGGTGGACCGGGAGAGTTCGGTGCAGGAGTGGGCGCGGCAGGAGCCGCTGGGGCCGGAGGGATGGGAGCGATTCGATGCGCCGTCTGCGATGCCGCCTTCGGTGATGAACTCGGCTTTGGTGCGGGAGATTGAGGCCCAGGCGGCAGCGCGGGAGGTGGCGCAGGCGGTGAGTGTGGCGGCGGCGTACTTTGAGGATTCGCTGCAGTCGGCCCCGGAGCAGTTGCTGATGGCGGGAACGCTGGATGTGGGGACGCTGACGGCGGCGACCGAAGAGAACGGGCTGGAGGGCCTGCGGGTGCGCGAGATGATGGATTCAGGAATGATGGAGGCGGGTGCGGTGACGGCGAGTGTGCCGCGAGGCTGGCTGGCCGGCGTCCGGGGAGCGCTGAAGAACTGATGCGGATCTCTGTCAATCTTGCGAATCGACCGTTTATTGAGCTGAGGCCGCTGTTTGCGAAGCTGCGGCTGGCGATGGTGGTGCTGGCGTTGCTGGCGGTGGGGCTGGGGTTTGCCCTGCACTCGTTGAATGCGAAGGCGAAGGTGGCGCAGGCGCAGATGGATGCGCTGAAGGCGAAGACGCAGAGGTTCCAACAGGAACGAATGGCGAACGAGGCAAGGATGCGGCAGCCGCAGAATATGGCGGTGCTGGATCGGTCGCATTTTCTGAACACGATGTTTGCGGTAAAGAGCTTCAGCTGGACGGCCGTGATGATGGACCTCGAGAAGGTGCTGCCGGTCGGAGTGCAGGTGACAAGCATCGATCCGGCGATTACGAAGGAAGGCGATGTGAATATTCGGCTGCGCGTGAGTGGGGATCGCGAGAAGGCGGTGCAGCTCGTGAGAAACCTTGAGACGTCGCAGCGGTTCCTTTCGCCGAGGCTTGCGTCGGAGCAGGCGCAGACCCAGGAGGGAAATCGGAATGCGACGCAGGTGACGGTTCCCGGCGCGGTGCAGTTCGATGTGTTGAGCGGATATAACCCGCTGCCGGAGAAGGCGGCGAAAGATGTCGCTGCGAAGGGCAAGGGCGGTACCGCAGAGGGCGATTCGCCTGCGGATGGCGTGAAGAAAAAGAGGGCTCCGAGGAGTGCTTCTCCCGCATCTCCAACGACCGGCGTGAAGACTCCAGCGCAGAAGGGAGCAGCGCGATGACGACGGTTGCCGAGAAGAAACGAACCGCAGTTGCGGCGAAGCAGTGGGCCGAGAAGGCAAGTCGACTGGGTACGCTGAAGAACTTCCATATTGCGGGAGCGATGGCGCTGGGGCTGGTGAATCTTTACTTGCTGGCGCATATGGCGTTTGCGTGGCGGGCGGCGAATAGTCAGAATGCAGCTGCGCTTGCAGACCAGACAATACAGATGAAGACCGCCGAGATTGCAAAGCAGCCACTGGAAGGTTTGGACGAGAAGCTGGCGCAGGCCACGAAGGATGCGGACAAGTTCTACAAACAGCGCCTGCCCTTTGCTGACTCCCAGGTGGCAGGGGAGGTCGGTGCGTTGGCTAAGAAGCAAGGGGTGAAGCTGACGCGAGTACAGTATGCGCACTCTCCTGTAATGGACGGGACCGCCGGCGCACTGACCGAGACTCGAATGGATGCAAGTTTGAGCGGGGATTATCGGCCGCTGGTGCTTTTTATCAACTCGCTGGAGCGGGACAAGATGTTCTTCCTGATTACCGGGCTGACACTGACCGGGCAGCAGAGCGGGACGGTCGGGCTGCGGCTGCGGCTGACGACGTATCTGCGGTCTCCGGTGGGGACCGAAGGCTCGGAGAAGACTGTGGCAGGTGCGGAGGAGAAGGCGGCAGACAGCGCCTCGGAAGGCCATGCTGCGGGAGGCCGGCGATGATGCGGCTGACGGCGGATCAACAGAAGAAGGGCGCTGCGATCGGTGCGTTCGTGCTGGTTGCGGCTGGGGTCTTGTACTACGAGCTGCGTGATGACAGTCCTGCGCCGGTTGCGCCGCCTGTTGTCGTGACGGCTCCGGCGAGGTCTGCTCCTGCTGCGGGAGCGGTCGTCGCATTGCCGTCGGGAAATATCGCGGGCGCGGCGGCGAAGAAGCTGGGGACCACCTCGGCACAGCTCGATCCGACGCTGCGAATGGATGCGATGCTGGTCACCGAATCGCTGGTGTACTCAGGCAGTGGGCGAAATATATTTTCTGCAAACTCGGCGCCGATTGAGATTCCGAAGCCGATCGCGCCAGTGCGAGCGGTAAAGGCTCCGCCGCCAGGACCGCCGCCACCACCTCCAGGGCCGCCACCACCGCCGCCAATCGACCTGAAGTTCTTCGGCACTGCGACCGCGGCGAACGGAACGCGCAGGGCGTTTCTGCTGCATGGAGAGGATGTGTTCCTGGCCTCCGATGGCGACATCGTGCAGCGGCGGTATAAGGTAATCACCATCTCGGCTAATTCGGTAGAGGTTGAGGATATGGCGAATAACAACAAGCAGACGCTGCCGCTGCTGGCGCGGTGAAGCTGCTGACGCTTGAGGTAGACGGATGAAGAGACTTTGCTCACGGCTTTTTCTCGAGGGTCGAATCCCGCGCTATCTTGCGCAGGGTCCTCTGTCCGCCGACGAGCGGCAGGCGGAGCAGGGCTTCATGCTGGTAGGGCTGATCGTCGCAATCTTCATTATTCTGCTGGTTCTGAGTATTGCCGCGCCGAAGATGGCGCAGGGGCTGAGGCGCGAGAAGGAGGTCGAGGCCGTGCATCGTGGAAACCAGTACGTACGCGCGATCCAGCTCTACTACCGCAAGAACAACTCCTATCCCGGCACGATGGACGCGCTGGCCAAGGGAACTCCTGTGAAGTATCTGCGGCAGGAGTATGTGGACCCCTTCACGGGCAAGTCGGACTGGCGATTGATTCACGTGGGCGAGGCGAAGACGACGGTGAAGGGATTCTTCGGCCAGCCGCTGACGGGCCTTGCGCCTGGGTTGGGCGCAGCCGCGGGACAGGCCTCGCCGGGAGGTATCGGCGCAGGGGCTGCTGGTTCGAACTCCGCGTTCGGCTCGTCGACTAGCAGCGCGTTCGGTTCATCGGCGCCGGGCGGGTCGAGCGCCTACGGTGGCTCTTCCGGAGCTACGCTGGGAGGCTCAAGCTCCGCCGGAACGAGTCTGGGAAGCAGTCAGGGGAGCACGGCGGGAGCTGGAGCGTCAGGCCCGGGCGGGGCGACGACAACGGGGACAACGGGGACGACAGGATCAACGGACAACTCCGGAGCCGCCTCGACTGGGACGGGCGCTAACAGCACCCTAGGGTCGGCCGCCGGGATCGCCAGCCAGTCGTCCGGCGGGTTCTCGGGGGGCGGCGCGCCCTTCGTCGGCGTGGGAATTCCGAAGGAAGGCACCTCGATCAAGGTGTTGAATGAGCAGACGTCGTACAACACGTGGGAGTTTATCTACGATCCTCGGATTGAGCAGATGAAGGCGGCCGCAGGTCTACAAGGCGGAGGGGGCCTGGGATCAGCCGGTTCACTGAACTCCGGGGTTGGAGGTGCTGGAACTGGAACCTCTGGGTACGGATCGTCGGGCAGTTCGGGGTTCGGATCTTCGCCAAGCTCTGGATTTGGATCCTCACCCAGCTCCGGATTTGGCTCGTCGCCGAGTTCGGGATTCGGATCGTCTCCGACGTCCGGCACACAAGGAAGCGGCACAACCACGCCGACTCCACCACAGCAGCCACAGTAATACTTTGCGGCTTCGGTGTTGCGCCGGAAATCGTAGTTGCGGGGGGACTACGGTTTCTTTGCAGCCGCTGCCTTTTGATCGATAGTGCGCAGGCGACCAATACGTCCATGCGGACCAACCACGAAGGGAAGCGAGAGCGCGTTCCAGTTCTTGTCGGCATCGGCTGGGTCAGTGGATGAGGGTGTAAGCGGACGCCAATTTTTGCCGTCGTCGGTGGAGATGTCAGTGCCGTTCGGACCTACGGTGATCCAGAGTTTCTGGGTGGGGTCGTAGGCTACGGAGGAGCGATAACCGTGGGGCGGGGCTTTGCATGCAGTCCAGGTGTTGCCACCGTCTTCGGATGTGGCAGCAGTGTCTGAGGCTTGCTCAGGCTTATCGTATGTTCCTCCGACCGCGACGAGCGTGATTTTGGAGACACCGCTTTTGGTGGGGCTCATGCGGGCCGCGAGAGAGAAGAGGCCAGAGGTAGCACCTGCGGCAGCCATGGGGACCTCGGCTCGTGTCCATTCAATGGTGCAGGTGAGAGGGGGTGCCTTGGGTTTATCTGGCGGTGGAACGCATTTGGCTCGAGTGGAGTAAACGTGCGGGAGTGTTGTGGTACCGGCGCTCGATCCCGTGCCGAAAAACAGAAATGGCCCGCTCGATGTTAGTGCGGAATTGCTCGCGGCGAAGGCCCCGTCTCCCGGAGAGGCTCCACGACCGGGGTCGCTGGCGATGAACCAATTATCTCCACCGTCGTCGGTGAAAAACATTGCGAACTTGCCATCCACGGGATCTCCCAGAAGGTAAGCCGTTCTGGCATCGGTTATACGAAGCGTGTCCCAGAACCCGCCAGCATCGGGGTTGGTGAAGACTAATTTCCAGCTCTGGCAGCCATCGGTGGTTTTGTAGAGGCGCGATTGATCACCGGGGCCGCTGGACATGACGATGGCGGTGTTTTCGTCGAAGGCCTGGACGCCGCGGAAGTCTAGCTTCTCAGCACCGGGCGGTATCGTGCAGGTCTGCCAGAGATAACCACCGTCTTCGGTGCGAAGCACGGTGCCGTTGGTGCCGCTGGCCCACGCGACTCCTCCGCCGACATTATGAATGCCGCGCAGGCTTGCGGTGGTGTGGGACTCTTCGATATCCCACTGCGCACAGGCGAAGCTTGCGGCTTGGGTCGTTGCCAACGTGAGGGCCAGAAGAAGGTGAGAGGATCGCATCTGCTGATTAGTGTATGACGGCTTTCGTCTGCGACTCGCAGGGATCTGACGTGACGGAGGAGCTGTCGTTCCCCTTCGAGACGCACCCCATCTCACTCACCAACAAAACTGGCCGAACACCATTCGCGAAAAAGACGCAAAGATAGTCCCGGCCTGTATCTGCTGTCCTGCTGCGATGCGTGAGAAGTATTTATACCTTCTGCTGCCAGAGTCCGAGCGCTGCTCCAGTGGGGTCGCTGATGACGCTGAACCAGCCCAGGTTCGGCACCTCTTGTACGTCCACGTGGACCTTCGCGCCGAGGCCCGCCGCTTTTTTTGTGGCTGCTTGGACGTCATCGACGGCGACATAGGGAAGCCAGGCCGAAGGCGCTCCGGGGACGGGCTGCATCATCATGCCGCCGCCGGGGCCGGTGTCTTCCGGTTTGAAGGTGGAGTAGATCATACTGCCACCCATATCCACGTCAGTGATCGCCCAGCCGAACATATTTGTGTAGAAGGTTTTGGCTTTCGCAACGTCGGTGCTGCCTAGTTCCATGTGACAGAACGGATGTGCCATTAAGGTGTCCTCTTTTTTAGGTTGGGTGATTCGCGGCCCGCGTGCACGCAAAGGATTTTACCCGGAGACGATCGACAAGCGTGTGACAAGCTCTTCAAAGTTGAGACGCGCAACGGAGGCGGATCGTTATCTCGGGGTGAGGGTCAGGGTGTGGGTGGCGGCGGCATCCACTGCGGCGTGGCTGAACGGCAGCGGGAAGGTGGTGCCGTGGTACCAGGCAGGCCACTGATCCATAAACCAGGCGCTCATCGGGTTCGAGGACTCGCCGAGGACGAGGTTGAGCGTGCTGTGGTCGAGGTCGGAGAGGTCGGCGGTGAAGCGCTCGGAGGGGCCGAAGCTGCGGCCTACCTGCTTGACGGTGACGTCGTCGCCACTCTGGGGCTGGAGGCCGGGGCTGGTGGGCAGGCCAATAACGCGCTGAAGGATCGGGGACTGGCTGTAGATGGGATGTTCGATGTCGATGGGACGGAACTGACCGTAGCGCCATTTGGAGAGATCGCCGGGAGCATGATTGTCGGCGAGGGCCTTTGAGACGGCGGCGGTGAGCAGGTCGTCCCACGTGGGATAGGCCGGAGGCAGCCAGCGGCTGGGAGTGTGCATGATGAGCCACTCCTCCGCGTAGGCCTTGTTGCCCCACGTATAGAGAGCCGCTCCCGTGCGAGGGACGCCGGGCTGAAGATCCGATTTCGTTCGGGGCTGCGCGCTGAGCTGCGGGTCGAGCAGGAGCGGCCACAGTGCGGCGCGAGCGGCAACGACGATGGCAGGGGCTGCGGCGTCCGCATCGACGTTGCCGTTCCAGTCGCGGAGGAGATCCGCCGCCTGATGAAGGCGTTTCGCGGCGGTCCTTTCTGTAGTGAACTCGGACTTGGTGACGTGATCGATGGCGTAGGCGAGACGTTGCGCGATGGCGTGATCGACATCGGAGTACACGTCGGTCTGGAGCGCGAGCATGTCGGCCGCGGTGAGATGGTCTTTGGTCTCGGCGGCGCGTGCCGTAAGCACCTTCCAGATGCGCTCGTTGCGATAAGGAGCGGCCCAGTTCAGCGTGATCGGGTAAGGATAGTCGTCGCTGGTGACACGGGCGTTTGCGGTGGCGAGGATGCCGTTGGGCGGGTCCGTCGCGCGCGGAAGCATCTCGTATGGAATCGTGCCGGCCCAGTCCTGCGTAGCGTCGAGCGCGTCGCTGGGAACCGGACTGATGGGGCTTGGCGTCGCGATGTTGCCGCGAATCGGGATCTTTCCGACGGCATGGTAGCCGATGTGACCCTGGTCGTCCGCATAGACGAGATTCTGCGCTGGGCCGCCAAAGCTGGAGAAGGCAGCGACCAGGCTGACTCCATCCGTGGCTGTATTCATCGCGAGAAAAGACGGCGTGATGTTTGCAGGGTCGTAGATCGTCCAGCGCAGGGAGAGGCTGCGCTTTTCGCTGGGAAAGATGCCCGAGATGATCGGTGTATTCACGCCGCCGTGCTGAGTGGCAGGCACATCAAGAACAAGATCCTTCGCGCCTTTGACGTGGATGATCTCCTGCTGGTGGACTACCGCATGCCAGCTGTTGTCGAGCGCTTGATACTCCATCGCGTCGCCACTGCCACGCGTGTGTTCGATGTAGATGTCCTGCACCTCGGCGCCGAGATTCGTAAATCCCCACGCAACATGGGCGTTGTGACCGACGATGATAAACGGCACGCCGGGCAGCGAGACGCCGGAGACGTGAAGATCCCCATTCGGCGCAGGCGCTTCGAGATCCGCCTCATACCAGATCCCCGGAACATTGTGCGTAAGGTGCATGTCGTTCGAGAGCAGCGGCTTGCCGGTAGCGGTATGAGCGCCTGAGACGACCCAGTCGTTCGACCCCGCAAAACAGCCTTCGCAGATGGGGTTCTTGAGAGTCTCCTGTAGTGCGAGCAGATCTTCGGGAGTAGCCGTCCCACTCGCCCTCGAAGGCGCCGGCCTGCGAAGCTTCGTCTGCGATTCATCCAGCGGAATATCAGGAATATCCTGCTGCGGCGCTGTGAGATCAACCACAGGCTGAGCAGGCGGATGATCGCGCCACGAGCCCACGGGGTACAGGTCCCCAACCAGGTGCGACGGAAGCCGCGCAGTCAGCGCCTCGCGATTCAGCTGCTGCGGAAAGCTGTTCGTCAGATCCTGAAACATCACCAGCCCAATCAGAAGGCTGTCGCGCGGAGTCCACGGCGCGGGCTCGTAGCGCAGCAGGCGAAACTCCAGTGGCAGATGAGCGCTCTGGTCGGCGATCGACGCATTCACGCCAGCGGAGTACCGCTCCAGCAGATGAAGCTGATCCGCCGGAAGAGTCGCCAGCGCGCGGTCGGCGGCAGCGCGAATCTGCAGGGTGCGTTGCGCGCGATCATGCGGAATCAGCGGCGCTCCAAGTATCTCGGCAAGACTGCCCGCGGCATGCCGGCGCAGCGCATCCATCTGCCACAGCCGGTCCTGCGCCGTCACATACCCCTGCGCCATCACCAGATCGTCCAGCGAACTCGCCCGAAGATGCGGAACGCCATGGTCATCGCGCTGCACCGAGACCGGCGCGGACAACCCAGCGATAGAGATCGCGCCATCCAGCTGCGGCAGAGCATCGCGCATCGCCTTGCGAGTCCAGTGCCGCGCATAGAAAAATCCAACCACGCCGAAGAGCAGCACCAGCAAAGTAAAAATAACCACGAGTCGATAGAAGATTCGCCTGCGTCGAACCTGCATGGCGGTGCGGGCTTCTTCCGGGGAGGCTGCGGCGGCGATCGATTCGTACGGGTTCATAGCTTTTGATCGAAGTGTAAATGGAAGCGTGGCCCGGCGCTCAACTCGACAGACAACCGCGCACGTCATTTAATCTGGTTTACTTAGCATCATTGATAACGACACTGGATGTGGTCTGGTTCGGAACGCGGTGCGGGGCTGAAACGAGGGTGTCATGGAAGCTGGATCGAGTCTGCATGCAGTCGAGACGGTCATTCTGCTGTTGCTGGTGCTGGTCGCAGGTTTTGCAGCAATGGCGCGGCGGCTCAAGGTGCCCTATCCCATCGTGCTCGTGCTGGCAGGGCTCCTCATCAGCTTCCTGCCGCGCATGCCGCACGTTCCACTCGATCCCGACGTCGTCTTCGTCGTCTTTCTGCCGCCGCTGTTGTACTCTTCCGCCTGGTTGATGTCCTGGCGTGAGTTTCGCCGCAACGCAGTCGTGATAGGCCTGCTGGCGTTCGGTCTGGTCGGCTTCACCGTCTGGGGAGTCGCATTCTTCTCCGACCACTTCATCACCGCGCTCGACTGGAAGGCCGGCTTTCTGCTCGGCGCTGTAGTCGCGACCACAGATGCAATCGCTGCGACCTCGATCGCAAAGTCCATCGGCCTCCCCAGGCGCATCGTCGACATCCTCGAAGGAGAGAGTCTGCTCAACGATGCAACCGGCCTGCTCGCTCTCGAGATAGGCATCGGCATCATTCAGGGAGGACAGACCCCTACTCTCGGCGGCGGCCTCTTCAGGCTGCTGTATCTGGTCTTCGGAGGGCTCTTGATCGGCCTGCTGATCGGCATCATCGTGGGCTGGCTGGAAAAGTTCATCGACGACGGCCCCGTCGAGCTGGTCGTGAGTCTCGTCGTTCCCTACGCAGCGTATCTCGCAGGAGAGCACGCGAAGGCATCAGGCGTTTTGGCTGTAGTAGCGTGCGGAATCTACATGAGCCGCAAGAGTACAGAGTTCTTCTCGCCAGCCGTGCGCTTACAGGTCGTTGGGGCGTGGGAGGCGTTGACGTTCATGCTGAATGGGCTGGTCTTTGTGCTCATCGGCCTGCAGCTTCCCTACGTGCTGGCTGGAATTCACGGCAGGTTCAGTAAGGGAACGCTGATCCTTTACGGAGTCGTCTTCAGCGTCGTGCTGATCCTGTTGCGAATCGTCTGGGTCATTCCGGTCTTCAAGATCGCAGCATATATCGATCGGCGCTGGATGAAACACAAGGAAGAGGAGCTACAGCCGCGCGAGGTCTTCGTGGTCGGCTGGACAGGGATGCGCGGTGTACTCGCGCTCGCAGCCGCAATCTCAGTTCCGGAGATGCTCGGTGATGGAAGGTCCGAGACGAGAAACCTGATCGTGTTTCTGGCCTTCTGCGTGATTCTCGTCACGCTGGTGTTGCAGGGCCTCACGCTGCCCGTGCTGATTCGTATCCTTGGCCTTGCAGGCAACCTGGGAATGGATCCTGAGGAGAAAGAGGCGCGACGCATCGTTCTACGAGCGGCCGTTCACCATCTCGAAGAAGGGCGTAGGCGCGGTGGACATGATGCGGAGCATTTATACGACGATCTCATTCATCGCTACAGACACAAGCTCGCAGCTGTCGGCGGAGACGATGAGGGAGGTCTCGAGGCTGTCGATAGGGAGACGATGACGCGACTGCGAAGCATTCTCGAGGATGCTCTGCAGGCCGAGCGACGCACACTCATCTCTCTGCGGGATAAAGGACGTATTGGAGATGATGTGCTCCGAACGATGGAACGAGAGCTCGACCTTGCAGAGACGCGATACCAGGGGACGCCGATCGCATAGAGACTGTCCTTCCGGGGCGTTCGCACGCCTTTTTACTGCTTCGCTCGGTCCTCCCGTTGCTCGGAGGAGAAGTTGATTCCGACCAACGGGAGGACCAGCATCGTTCCCTAACCACAACAAGGTACACAAGTCACGAAGTGGCTGCTCCACTCGTAGTGGGCCCGTCCGGGCAGGACAGCTTCGTTATGACTCGGCGGCCCGCTCCGGCAGCCTGGTATAGCCCGCATTGGTGCGAGGCAGCGTGAAGACGATAACCGCGACGATGAGCACGATGATCGGCAGGATGATGATGCTGCCTTCAGGCCCCGTTGTGCCTCCACTCAGCAGAGGCTTGCCGACGGGATGAGTAGCGAGCAGATGATTCTTGATCATGATGCCGCTGTCGGCTACCCCGTAGAGGAACGATTGGCCCCAGTCCCAGGTGGTATGAAACCCGATGGCCCACCAGAGAGAGCCCGTGCGCCATAGAACGAGGCAGAACATCATGGAGGCGAGGCCGGCAGTAAGCAGCCCGATGGGCGACTCGCCGGGATTGCTGCCGTGGACCAGGCCAAAGAGCGTTGAAAAGATGACAGCCGAAGTCCAGAAGGCAAGAACGTTACTATGAGGAGTTTTGAAGGCTGATCGAAAGAGGCCGGCCAGTCCGCGAGTGAGCGTGTACTGGAGATAGCCTCGAGTAAAGTACTCCTCCAGCAGACCGACAGCGAAGAACATCGCCAACCACTGCGCGCCATAGCGGAGTATGTCACTGCCAAAGAGGAGGCGGTTATCGAAGACAAGAAAACCAGCCTTCCAGAGGATGAGAATGAACGGCGTGAGGCAGATAATGCCCCATGCAAGGCCCGCGATAAAGTGCGGGAGTTTGCTGGCACCTCCAAGACCGTAGACGCCGATAGGTCGGCGCTCCACCTTCGACATGATCCAGGTGACGATTCCAACTCCCAACAGCGGTACGGCCTCGTTCAGAAACATGAAGAAGAAGGGGATGGTGTGGTCCGGTGAGGTCTGGTGGGTGGGTGGGTGAATCTTCACCGCGATGACATGCGCAACGAACATAAACGCCGCGAAGAGAGCAACGAAAAGAAGGATGCTCCAGCCGGCGCGAAGACCGTCGGTGCCGAAGAACACATGGCGTAGCGGGGTGGGACGCTCGATGGCAGGTTCCGAGCTCGGTGGCAGCGGCGTGTCGGGAGATGGATCTTGGGTATAGGTCTGCAAGGGAATCCTCTTGAGGCTGGATTTGAGGTACGAGAAGATCTCGCGAAAAGTTCCGCCAAGCGAGATGGAGTTCCGCCAAGCGAGATAGATCGCTAAGTGATTCAGGTGCGCTATGCTGGACTCTTCACACCTTCGAGAAAGGTGTTGAGCGCGGGAGATAGCCGATTTGGACTGCAAGATCTTTTATCACGATAAGTGCTTCGATGGAGCCTGTTCGGCTTCGTTGTTCACGCGATTCCACCGGGAGTGCGTGAAGACGGCGACCTCGTACTCCTATCACGGACTCGTGCACCGGGCTGGCGCACTGTTCGACGAAGGCGACTTCGGCAGCGGCGAAAATGCGATCGTGGACTTCAAATACTCGGCTTCGCCGAGGGTGACGTGGTGGTTCGATCATCATCAGAGCGCGTTTTTGACTCCCGAAGACCAGAAAAACTTTGAAGCAGGACAGGCCGACGGGTCGCAGCGCATGCGGAAGTTCTTCAACCCAGACTACATCTCCTGCACCAGCCTCATTGCAGACATCGCGCAGGTCAACTTCGGCTTCGACACAGCCCCCATGCTGGAGCTGATCCAGTGGGCCGACATCGTCGACGGTGCCCGATACGAGAGCGCCAAGGCCGCAGTAGAGATGGCCGCGCCCGCGATGAAGCTGACGATGGTCATCGAAAGCTCCTCCGACCCCACGCTGGTGCAGAGACTGATTCCGCTCCTGACCGAGATGAGTCTTCAGCAGGTATTGGACCAGGGATTCGTGCAGGAGCAGCTTGGCCCGTTGATGGACCGGCACTGGGCCGCGCTCGAGCTGATCAAACAACGATCAACGGTAGACCAGGGCGTGATTACCTTCGACATCACCGACCAGCCCACCGAGGGCTACAACAAGTTCATCCCGTACTACCTGCATCCCGACGCAATTTACAATGTGGGACTCAGCAAGTCGAGCTTTCGCACCAAGGTGTCGGTAGGAACCAATCCGTGGACCAAGCTGATGCCGACCGAGCTGGTCAATCTCGCTGAAATCTGCGAGCGCTACGGCGGCGGCGGACACGCTCGCGTAGGCGCAATCAGCTTCCCCCCCGACCGCGAGGACGAGGCGCGAAAGGCAGTCGACGAGATTGTGGCTGAGCTGCGAGCGGCCGCAACCGGACATGAAAAAAATAATTGAAAAAGTTGGCGTGTTTTTCGTGTGCGGAGAAGTGACGGTCAACGCACCACGTTCACCACGCATTCCACCACGTTCTCACCACAAAAACACCACACCAAAAACACTCTCTTTCTGAAACACCCCTCAAAAACACCAGCAAAAACAACAAAACCCTGGGGCGAATCACGTTCGCACCAGGGCATATTTTTTTTGAAATCTTCTAAGGTTTAAGTTTCGTAAAAAGGTTGAGTTTCGTCAGATCGTTGAAGATGACAAACGCGAAGAACGCCAGCAGACAAACAAACGCAACCTGATACACGCGCTCCTTGATCTGCTGATTCACATCCCGCCGCATGATCGTCTCAATCAACAAAAACAGGATCATCCCGCCGTCCAGAATCGGAATCGGCAGCAGGTTGAAGATCCCCAGATTCAACGAGATATAGCTCATCAATCCAATCAGCGGCATCCACCCCGGCATCTGCGCCGCCTGATGAATCTGCTGCCCAATCCCAATCGGGCTCTGCAGACTCTTCACCGAAACCTGCCGCGTAAACAGCCGCTTGAGCACTTCAACAATCAGCAAAGAGCCTTTTTTGTTGAACTCCCACGACGCAACCATCGCCTTACCCAGCGGCAGCCGCTCCACCTTGACAGGTGGCTGCACCGCCACAAAACCCAGCCGATAGTCCTTCTCCTTAGGCCCACCAGGCGTCTCAGCGAGCTCCGGAGTAACTTGAATCGGAAGGGTTTGCGTTGCACCATCAGCTGCAGTGCGTTGAATCAAGAGGTCTGCGGGCTTGCCGGCCTGATCCTGCAGATAGGACAGCAGAGCGGGAACTGAGTGCAGCTGAAGCCCGTCGATGCTGAGAATCTTGTCGTGCGGCTTGAGGCCAGCGCGGGCTGCGGGCATGTTGGGCTCAAGCGAGTCGACCTGAACTGGCGTTGTCTGCATCTTCGGAATGACGCCAAGGTTATCGAGAGAGAAGTCGTCGGGAGCACCCTTGTTTTCAACGAAGAGTTTTGTGTCAACGCGCTGGCCGTTGTGAATGAAGGAGAAGGGAACGGTCTGGTTTAGGTTCAACAGGGAGCGGATGCCCACCTGATCCCACGTAGGATTTTCGATGGAGTCGTAGTGGACGATGGTGTCGCCGCTACGGATGCCGGTGCGGAATGCGGGTGTGTTTGGGGTGATGTAGTCGGTGTAGGCGGGGCCGTCGATGAACTCCTGCACCTCGTTGTGAAGCATGGAGACGCCGGTCATAAGGCCGAGGGCGAGGATGAAGTTGGCGATTGGTCCGGCAAGTGCGACAAGGATGCGCTGCCAGCGGGGATGGGCGTTGAAGTCACCAGGATCGGTGGGCGCGACGCTGCCGGGAGTGAGTTCATTTCCGGAAAAACCCATCTCGCCGGCCATCTTGACGTAGCCACCGAGGGGGACTGCGGCGATCTGGTACTCGGTGTCGCCGCGGCGGAAGCCGAAGAGCCGTTTGCCGAAGCCGATGGAGAAGACCTCGACGCGGATGCCACAGAGCTTGGCGACCGCAAAGTGGCCGAACTCGTGGACCAGAACCATGATGCCGAGGACGATGAGAAGCTGGACGATTGTTGCCATGAAGTTCGGAAGGACCTCGTTACCTGGTTAGCTGCAGACTACCGTGGGGCGCCGGTGAGTTGGCGGGCAATCACTTCGCGGGCAGAGGCGCGCGCGGCAAGATCTGCATTTAGCACATCGAGGATAGACGCCGGTGATTGACTGGAAGTTAGCTGCAGCACAGCCTCTATTGTACGCGGGATGCCGAGGAAGGGGATACGTCCTTCGAGGAATGCCGCTACGGCGATCTCGTCGGCTGCGTTGAGGGCGATGCACGCATTTCCACCGGCTTCGGCGGCTTCGTAGGCGAGGCGAAGGCAGGGGAAGCGGGTGAGGTCGGGCTGAGAGAAGTCGAGCTGCGAGAGGGTGGTGAGGTCGAAGGTGAGGGACTCTTTTTCAGTTACGGCGACGCGCTCCGGGTAGGCGAGGGCGTAGAGGATGGGGAGGCGCATGTCGGTGACCGAGATCTGGGCGAGGATGCTGCCGTCGACGAACTCGACCAGGGAGTGGACCGTGGATTGAGGGTGGATGGTGGTGCGGACACGGGCTGCGGGGAGGTTGAAGAGGCGGCAGGCTTCGATGACCTCGAAGCCTTTGTTCATCATGGTGGCCGAGTCGATGGTGATGCGCTGTCCCATGACCCAGGTGGGATGTTTGAGGGCTTGCTGTGGGGTGATGTTTTCGAATTCGGCGAGGGGGGTGTTGCGGAAGGGGCCGCCGGATGCGGTGAGCCAGATCTGCTTCACTTCGGCTGCGGTGCCGCCGCGCAGGCACTGGTGAACGGCGTTGTGTTCGGAGTCGATTGGCAGGAGGGCTACGTTGTGCTGTTTCGCGGCGGCGAGGATGAGCTCGCCTGCGGCTACGAGGCACTCCTTGTTGGCGAGGCCGATGGTCTTGCCGGCGCAGACTGCGGCGTAGGTGGCTTCGAGGCCCGCTACACCGACGATTGCGGAGACTACGAAGTCAACCTCGGGCAGCGTTGCGACGTGAATGGTGCCTGCGCTGCCGTGGACGACTTCGATGCTGGTGATGCCTTCGGCTTTGAGGCGAGTCAGCAGAGTGGCTGCGAGGGCTTCGGTGGCGAGGGAGATGACTCTGGGGCGCCAGCGGAGGCACTGGGCGAAGGCATCGTCGATGTTGGTGCCTGCGGCGAGGGAGACGACCTGGTATCGGTCGGGGAAGGACTCGCAGACGGAGAGGGTGCTGTGGCCGATGGAGCCGGTCGAGCCGAGGATAGCGAGCTTTTTCACGAGGCGTCGGCCTCGGGGGCTGTGGTTGGGCTGAGGAGGGGGCCCCCCCCCATATTACCGGCGCGTAAGTCTTTTCTTTGCATGGAGATGTGGGTCGTGTTGTCTCGTAAATATGTCATATACAAAGGGTTACTTGCAGATACGTCTAAACAAAGGAGTTACGGTGGTATTCAGGTAAGTGCCAGGGTTTACCTCGGAACTACTTCAAGTATAGCTGTTTGAGGGGAACTAATGCGCCACGCGAATTCCCTTGATTGGCGCGGGTTTTGGCGGTTTCGGGGGTTGACAGGATTTGGCTGGACGTGAGGAGCGGTTTTGGAGCGAGCGTCGAATAGCTTGTTTACAGCCTCTCTTGCTGTCCAGAGCTGTCCTGCCGGACGGGCTCCCTGCGCGGGAGGCGGTCACTTCGTGACTTGTATACCCCTTCGGTTGGCGCTCCCGCTGGTCGCGAGGAAGATGATTCCGACCAACGGGAGGACCGGGCGAAGCTTTAAAAAGGCGTGCGAGCGCCCGCCCTCCGCGCAGGAGGCCCGTCCGGCAGGACAGCTTTTTAGAAGCGGCCGAGGCCGAAGTAGTCCTTGAGGAGGAGGATGTACCAGAGGACTGGGGCGGCGAGGAGGAGGGCGTCGATGCGGTCGAGGATGCCTCCGTGGCCGGGGAGCATGGTGCCGGAGTCCTTGACGCCTGCTCCGCGCTTGATGGCGGACTCGAGCAGGTCGCCCAGCTGAGCGGCGATGTTGAGGATTGCGGCGAGCAGGAGCGATTGCCAGATGGGCTCGGAGATGTGGAGCAGGGTGTTGCCGTGGGCGGTGAGGGTGTCGGCGATGGCGATGACGATGCCTCCGGCGATCATGCTGCCGACGATAGAGGCGATGGAGCCGGCCCAGGTCTTTCCGGGGCTGAGACGGGGGGCGAGCTTGCGGTTGCCGAAGGCTCGGCCGATGTAGAGGGCTGCGATGTCGCCGGCCCAGACACAGACCATGAGGAAGAGCACGAGGGCCGGGCCATCCTCCTGCTTCCAGAGGAGAGGGACGAGGGTGAGGGGGTAGGCGATGTAGATGAGGCCGAAGAGGCCCTGGGCGGTGTCGGGCAGGACCTGGATGAGGGGGGCGCGGAAGCCGTTCCAGGCGAAGAGGACCAGGGTGAGCGCGCTGAGGACGGGGAGTTGGGCTTCTACTGGAAAGTTAGGCAGGGTGACGACGAAGGCGAGGGCGGTTCCGAGGACCATCCACCAGGTGGGGATGCGGAGTTTGGCGCCGTGGGCTTCGGCACCGACTGCGGCCAGCTTGAGGTACTCATAGGCTGCTAGTTCTGCGACGATGGCGCTGAAGAGTGTGATCATCCACAGCTGTCCGAAGAAGATGAGGGCGAAGACGGCGAGGATGAGAACAGTGGCGGTGAGGATGCGTTTCATGAAGTCCTGAACAGGATATATCGGGCCGTATATCGGGCTTGGACAGATTGTTTTATTTTCTATCTTGACTTATCAAGATATATCTTAGTACTATTCAGATATGAGAAAACTACACGAACACTTACATGAACACTACAGAGGTTGCCACGGCAGAGAAGAAGGCCGTGGTGAGAGACATAGGGACGATCAACGAGGCGGTTTTGGCGACTTTGGAGGAGGCCGGCATGGCTTTCGCGGGGGGCGCGGGGGACATGGAGGCCCGATGCGGTTCTTCGGCGCGGGCGACCTTCGCTATGTGATCCTGCAGCAGATCGCTGAGAAGCCGAGCCATGGCTACGAGATCATCAAGTCGATCCAGGAGCGGCTGGGCGGAATGTATGCGCCGAGTCCGGGCGTGGTGTATCCGATGCTGACGATGCTGGAGGAGATGGGGCATGCGACCGTGGTCTCCGAGGGCGCGCGCAAGCTTTATACGATCACGGAAGAAGGGGCAAAGTCGCTGGCCGAGAACAAGGCGATGGTCGATGCGATCTTCGCGAGGATGGACCATGCTCGGAGTGAGCAGGGGAGTGGTCGTTCTCCTCAGATCGAACGCGCGGTGGAGAACTTTCGGATGGCGCTGCGGATGAAGAAAGGCCCGCTGACGACGGAACAGATTCACGCGATCACGGACATCATTGACGCTGCTGCCAAGCAGATTGAGAGGGCTTGATGAACTCTTACCGTTACAGAGTCACGGTTGAGGCGCTGACTGGAGCGAAGGGAGAGCCGGTGGAGGGACGGACACTGTCGTTCGAAGCTGCGAACCACGACGATATTCTGGGGATCGTGGAGAGGATGCGAGCTCGGCTGCCATTCGATAGCGACACGGTCGCGTCGCTGGGAGTTGGTTTGAAGTTGTTCTCCGAGGTGGCTCTGATGCAGCGGAACGATCCGATGTTTGCGACGATTCGTCCGGCGCTGGGGGAGTTTGTGCGTGGGTTGAAGCAGCGTCCTGAGACCGTTGGCTCTGGCGGTCCGGGTAGGTTGCTTTAGGCTGACGGCGAGTGTCCTGCCGGACGGGCCCGCTGCGCGCGGGGCGGGCGTTCACACGCCTTTTTACTGCTTCGCGTGGTCCTCCCGTTGGTCGGAAGAGATATCAAGCCGAGCAACGCGAGGCCCCATGCAGCTGGTCCTACCGTGACAAGGTATACGCGTCACGAAGTGACCGCCCTCCGCGCAGGAGGCCCGTCTGGCAGGACTATTTTTTGCTAGCCGCCCGCGCACTCGGAGAGAGGAATGTTGTTTGCTTTGCAGAAGGCGTCCTGTGAGGCTTTCTGATCGGCCAATGAGTTTTCGAACAGGTGATGCAGGATGAGGCCGCCTGCGACGCCAGTGCCGACGACGAGGCCGACGATGATTAGCCCAGTTCTAACGTGGTGATAGTTGGGGACGGTGGTGAGGTCAGCGGTCTCGTCTGGAGTGAGTGGCTGACCGGCGACGACTTTGACTCGGCTTACAAGGTTGGTTTCGGAGATAGAGACCCAGCGGGCAAAGACCTGATTTTTTCCCGCGAGATATATGGGTGAGGTAATGGTCCAGAGGGCGATATTGGATCTGAGGTCGATGATGGTGAGCTGAAAGGCCGGGCTGGTGTAGGAATAGACGCCGCCGTCATTCCCGGTCACATCAGTAATGGGAGCGATGTCTCGAAGCTGAAAGACGAGATCGGCCTCGTCCGGGGAGTTGACGAGCTGATAGTGGCCCCAGGCCTGCAACGCCGCATAGATATCGTTGAAGGCCTTGGTTTCGTCGATGGGAAAGTTGGGGTCGGTGCCGGAGTTGGTGAGAAAGACGGTGTGGGCTTGCTGGATTTGGGATGGGGTTGGTGGAGGAGATACGGTACTGTTCTGTTGGGCCCGAGTGAGAGGCGTGGAGGCGAGAAGCAAGGCAAGAGTACAGCAAAGGGATTTACGCAATGGAACATGCATAACATGTTTCCTCTGAACGTTGAAGACGGAGGGCTGGACGGAAAGTTGCCGTGTGAGCAGGGGAATTTGTGACGCGCAAAAGGTTGCCCGTCGCGAGAGATTTTTGCGAAGCGCAAACTGCTGTTTCTAGCGGCGGGTGAGGACGGCGTCGGGCTTTGCTTCGGATTTGCTGTCGGCTTTGGCGTCCGATTTGGGGATGAGGTGGTCCTTGATCTCGGCGGCTACTTCTTCGGCTGGCTCGAGGTTGTTGAGGTCTTCGTCGGTGAAGCTTTCGCCGAGGCCACCGAAGCGGCGCTCGCGATGCTGGTAGGCGTTGATGGCCTCGAGCAGATGGAGGCCGTTGAAGTCGGGCCAGAGGCGGTCGGTGACGAAGATCTCCGAGTAGGCGATCTGCCAGAGGAGGAAGTTGGAGATGCGCTGCTCGCCAGAGGTGCGGATGACGAGGTCGGGGTCGGGCATGTGCGCGGTGTAGAGGGCGCGCGCGATGGTGGGTTCGTCGAGGGACTCGAGGGCGCCGGCGCCGAGGAGGTCCTCGACGGAGCAGCCGCGGGTGTGGGCTTCGGTGGTGAGGTCGGTGAGGATGGTGCGGACGGCGTCGACGATCTCGGAGCGGGCGCCGTAGTTGAGGGCGAGGGTGAGGGTGGTGCCGGTGTTCTTGGCGGTGGCCTCGGAGGCCCACTGCATGGTGTCCTGGACTTCCTGCGGGAGGTCGTGGGTGCGACCGATGTAGGCCATGCGGACGTTGTTGTCGTTCATGCGCTTGACGTTGCCGACGAGGTAGCTCTTGAGCAGCTTCATGAGGAAGCTGACTTCGGACTTGGGGCGGCGGAGGTTGTTCTCGAGCGAGAAGGCGTAGAGGGTGAGCCAAGGTAGATTGATGCGCGAGGCAGTCTCTACGACGAACTGAACGGACTCGGCGCCCTTCTGATGGCCGAGGAAGCGCTTGAGGGCACGTTTTCCGGCCCAGCGGCCGTTGCCGTCCATGATGATGGCGACGTGTTGCGGAATTTTTGCTGGATCCAGCTGCCGGTAGACGCTCTGCTCTTCGGCAGAGAGCTCATGGCTGCGATTGGGAACGCGGCTGGAGTTCGGTAGGGGTGTTGATGCGCGCAAAGCGACCTCGCAGATATTGACGCTAGCACACCGCTGGGGGGCGCGCAATGAACGCCCTATACATCTTTCGTGCGTGAGAGGCGGGGAGTTGAGGGAAGAAGGAGAGGAAGGCGTCACGATGAGTGCTGACGCCTCCCTGGAGGGCGTGGATCGGTGTTGCAGGGACGTTATTTACGCGGTACGGCGGCGTCCCGCGGCCAGTTCGCGAACATGGTTCAGGAAGATGGACCGCTGTAGTTCGTCGAGCTGCGAGGTGTAGGTGGCGATCTCGGCGAGGAAGGGATCGGTCATGAGGACCGCGGTCTCGTCGCGATGGCGGGTGTTGGCGTCGCGCAGCAGGGCGGAGATGTCGACCTGGAGGGCGCGAGCGAGGCGATCGAGGGAGGAGAGGGTCGGCATGGCCTTGCCGTTCTCGATCTTGGAGATGTAGGTGCGAGGTACTCCCATGCGAGCTGCGAGCTGACGCTGCGAGAGATTGCGCACGTGGCGCAGGTCTCGCACGGCGTGAGCTACTTGCAGGCCGCCTTCCTGGGTTGATGGTGGGGGAACCAGCGCCAGTGGTGTGGGAGCTGGTTCGGGCTCTTCGACCTCGAGGCATTTGTGGCAGCGGCGGCACAGCGCATTGGCTGTCCGAAACTGCACCAAACTGCAGTGGTCGCAACGTAGTACCTCACGTTGTTCGACAGGTGCCATCATGGTTGCCATAAGTTGTGTTGTTGCGAAGGGACCCAGAGCAAGGACCCAGCACATGTCCGATAACGGAACATATGATGTGCCTAGATTGACACTGGGACTCGGGTGAGTCAACAGAAAAACCGCACGCAAATCCACAAAAGCCTAAAAAAACCGGAAAGGAACCAAAGTGGTAACTTGCTTGCTCGTCGGGGAGGGGATAGGCGGCGAACGCGTTAGATTTGGAGAGGAGGAGTTTTTGATGAGCGATGGTTTTGGACGAGGGCAGGCGCTGGGGTTGCTGGAAGAGTGGACCAAGGGCGAGAGCCTGCGGAAGCATGGGTTGGCGGTCTCGGTTTGTACGGAGGCCTATGGCGTGATGGAGGCTTCGCGGTTGGGGCTCGCGGGGGAGGCGGCGGCGGAGTTTGTCGGAAGATATGCGAGTGCGGGGCTGCTGCACGATATGGACTATGAGCGGCATCCGACGCTGGGGGAACATCCGTTTGTCGGGGTGAAGCATCTGCGTGAGCTGGGATGGCCGGACGAGGTGCTGCATGCGATTCTGGCGCACGCGGACTACTCGGGAACGCCGCGGGAGTCGCACCTCGATAAGGCGCTGTTTGCGTGCGATGAGCTTGCGGGATTTCTGACGGCTTGCGCGCTGGTGAAACCTTCGAAGTCGATTCACGAGGTGGAGGTGGCGGGGGTGAAGAAGAAGATGAAGGATAAGGCGTTCGCGCGGGCGGTGAAGCGGGAGGATATTACCGATGGCGCGGAGTTGCTTGGGGTGAGCTTGGAGGAGCATGTGGGGAATTGTCTGAAGGCGATGCAGGCGCGGGCGGGGGAGTTAGGACTGGAGGGTGGCACCGGTTAGGGTTAGCTTTTGAATTTTTGTTGTCTCCGATCTTGCTCGTCTAGTGACAGCTGCGGAGGACGGTTAGCCAAAGAAGTGAGAGGAAGATAGAACTGACAATGCCGATGATCACGATCGGTGGGCGGGTTGTCTTGAGTGCGGTGCCGTGGCTGCGGCTGTTTTGTTCTGGGTGGAGCGGATTGTAGGTGATGGGAATGTGCTCGTTCTGGGGGATGGCGATGGGGGATTGGAATTCGTCTGAGTAGAGGCGGCCATGAGCGTAATAGTCGAAGGCGATGCGAAACTTTTCGCCGGTTTGGAAGCCGAAGGCGAGAGTGCTGAGGCCGGGAGACTGGTACTGGCAGGTAGTGACGGTGGCTTCGGTGGCGATCCAGGGCTGATCGGGTATAGGCTGCTCGGTTACGGGTCGCTCGGTCACAAGCTGTCAGATGCGATGCGGGGAATGCCGGCGACGGCTAGGGCTTCGTTGGTTTCGGTGACTGAGGCTGCTAGGTTGACGGGGCGGGTGGCGTCTTCGATGACTATGGTCTCGAAGCCGAGGGCGTGGCCGTCGAGGGCGGAGTAGCGGACGCAGAAGTCGTAGGCGAGGCCGCAGAGGAAGAGGCGGGTGAGGTTGCGCTCGCGGAGGTAGCCGGCGAGGCCGGTGGGTGTGGCGTGGTCGTTCTCGAGGAAGGCGGAGTAGCTGTCGATGTGGCGGCGGAACCCTTTGCGGAGGATGAGTTCGGCGTGGGGGATGCGGAGTGCGGGATGGAAGGCTGCGCCCTCGGTGTGTTGGAGGACGTGTTCGGGCCAGAGTGTCTGAGGGCCGTAGGGGGCCTGGATGGTCTCGTAGGGCTGGGCGTTCGCATGAGTTGCGGCGTGGGTGGCGGCGAAGGAGATGTGTTGGGTGGGGTGCCAGTCCTGGGTGAGGATGACATGGTCGAACTTTTTTGCAAGGGCGTTGATGAGGGGTACGACGGCGTCGCCGTCTGCGATGGCCAAGGTGCCACCGGGCATGAAGTCGTTTTGGACGTCGATGACGAGGAGGGCGTCGGTGGGTTGGAGTTGCATGGTGACTTGATGGTAGTGCAACAAGTGAAGGCTACGGTCGTCCTTCGGACGATGCCCACATCTCAAAATCGAGATATGGGGCACCCGGCGTCATTGGACATGAAATGAGTCTGACATTGCTGCCTGCGTTAATGCTTATGGTTTGAGGTTTGTGGTGTCCTGGATGGTGCCGATTTTTATGTCGGAGTTTTTGCAGTTCTTGTCGAGGCAGAAGCCGGTGATCCAGACTTCGCCGTCGCCGAGCATGACGCCCTGGGAGTTGACGAAGAGAGCATCGTATTTTTGTTTCAGGATGACCGAGGAGATGTCGGAGGTGATGATGCGGTCATAGTCCTTGATGAAGGCTTTTGGAGATTTGATGGTTATGGGACGCTTGCCGGGGTTGACCTTGATGGGATAGTGAACGAGGGCGGCGACGGCAGCGGGGTTGTGCTTAGCGACGGCTTGCTGGAGGTTGAAGAGGAGCTGTTGAACTTTGACGTGGCTTCCGACGGAGAGGTCGATGGATTTGTCGAGGTCGACGGTGGGAGTTTGAGCGATGCCGCGGGCAGGCAGGAGAAGCACGCTGGAGATCAGGATCAACTGTGCGAGTTTGATGCGGAGGTTCATTCCGTGTCTCCGTGGAAGATGTCTGAACTATCTCTGGATTCAGTTCGAAGATAGGGTACACGTCTTCGGACAAGACGGTGAACGTATTGTGCGGCTAAGATGCTAAGGCTGGCACGGTTTTGTGAACGGGCGGTTATCGGAGGATGGAAGTTGGAGAGTGCGTTGGGGTCGAAGCTGGATGTGAAGGCGGCGCGGTTCGGTGCGAATCGTGCGGCGTTGCAGGTGTTGATGGCGGCGTTGCGGGTTTCGGAGGACGAGATTCGGCTGGGTGGCGGGGCGAAGGCGGCGGAGGCGCAGAGGGCCAAGGGGCGGCTGACGGTGCGGGAGCGGCTGGCGCTGCTGCTGGATGACGGCAGTGAGTTTCTGGAGCTGGGCCTGTGGGCCGCGTATGGGATGTATGGCGAGTATGGCGGTGCGCCGGCGGCGGGGGTGGTGACCGGGCTGGGGCGGGTGAGCGGGCGGCTGTGCATGATCGTAGCGAATGATGCGACGGTGAAGGCAGGGGCGTTTTTTCCGATGACGGCGAAGAAGGTGCTGCGGGCGCAGACGATTGCGCTGGAGAACCGGATACCGACGTTGTATCTCGTGGATTCGGCGGGGGTGTTTCTGCCGCTGCAGGAGGATGTGTTTCCGGATACGGATGATTTTGGCAGGGTGTTTCGCAATAACGCGGTGATGAGCTCGCTGGGGGTGCCGCAGATTACGGCGATTATGGGCATGTGCGTGGCGGGTGGGGCCTACCTGCCGGTGATGACGGATACGGTTTTGATGACGGAGGGGTCGGGGTTGTTTCTGGCGGGGCCGTCGCTGGTGCAGGCGGCGATTGGGCAGAAGACGGACGCCGAGGAGCTGGGTGGGGCGGCGATGCATGCGGAGATCTCGGGCACCGTAGACTTCAAGGAGCCGAATGATCATCTGTGCCTGGCACGGTTACGTTCTCTGGTGGGGAAGATCGGTTCGCCGGCGAAGGCACCGTTTAGTGTTATCGCGTATGACGGGGTGAAGGATGCGCCGAAGTTTGCGGCGGAGGATTTGTATGGGCTGATTGATCCCGATCCGGCGAAGGCTGCGAGCAATGTGTACGACATGCGCGAGGTGATTGCGCGGATTGTGGATCGCTCGGAGTTTGATGAGTACAAGGCAGAGTTTGGGCGGACGGTTTTGTGTGGGTATGCTCGAATTGGCGGGCGGGCTGTGGGGATTGTGGCGAATCAGAAGATGCACCAGTCGCAGACGGTAGCGGTGGGACCGCAGGCTGGAGAGAAGCGGACGGAGTTTGGTGGGGTGATCTATACGGAGAGTGCGCAGAAGGCGGCGCGGTTCATTATGGATTGCAATCAGAGCCTGGTGCCGCTGATCTTTCTGCATGATGTGAATGGGTTCATGGTGGGGAAGGATGCGGAGTGGAGCGGGATTATTCGTGCCGGGGCGAAGATGGTGAGCGCGGTGAGTACGAGCGTGGTGCCGAAGATCACGGTGATCGTGGGCGGGAGCTTTGGGGCGGGGCACTATGCGATGTGTGGGAAGGCTTATGATCCGCGGTTTTTGTTTGCGTGGCCTACGGCTCGGTATGCGGTGATGAGCGGGGCTTCGGCTGCGAATACTTTGGCTGAGGTTAGGGCGAAGCAGATGGAGCGCGGAGGGAAGATGCTGTCGGATGCGGAGAAGAAGGAGCTGTATGACGAGATTAAGTCGTCGTATGATGCACAGGCCGATCCGAGGTATGGGGCGGCGAGGCTTTGGATCGATTCGATTATTGATCCGGTGAAGACGCGGGAGGTTTTGATGACGGCGCTCGAGGCGGCTAGTTTGAATCCTGATGTGGCTAGGTTTAATCCGGGGGTTTTGCAGACGTGAGCGATATGAGTTCGATGTCTGCGGAAGATTTTGCCAGGCAATATCGGACTCTATCCGATGAGGCCATAACTCAACTTGCGAGTGAGGGAGGTCTGCGAACTGAAGCTGATATTGCATTGCGGGCAGAGATGCGGAGGCGTTCAATTGGAGCGGCCGAGGTCAGGTCTTTACGCATCGAGCAAAGGAAGACAACGCTCCAAATGCAGATTGGTAATAATCCATATTCGTATAGCGGAAATGGACTTCAGTTACGCGGTCATAAGTTCATTAGCGAGTCAGACAAGAGCAAAGGGATAGAAGTAGTCACACGATGGATTGTTTTTTCCTTCATGCCTTTGTTCCCACTGGGCTCTTATCGAGTAACGAAGTCCACCCCCGATGAAGACAAGCTGACGATCATAAGCGAGGTAAGACTTCAATGGGATCAGGTATTCACGGGATGGATGCAAACAGGCTCTGTGTTGATTTTTTTAGTTTGTCTTTGGTTATGGTTTAGATGGTGGACTACGCAGCAGAGATAGAACGAGGAAATCTGGAAATGGTGAAGATTATTGAGTGTCCGCGGGATGCATGGCAGGGGCTGCCTAAGAATATGCCGGCGGAGGTGAAGGCGGATTATCTGCGGGTGTTGATTGCGGCGGGGTTCAAGCATATCGATGCTGTGAGCTTTGTATCGCGGTCGGCGGTGCCGCAGATGGCGGACTCGGAGTTGGTGCTGGAGTATCTGGATCCGCCGGATGATGTGGAGATTATCGGGATCGTTGTAAATGCGAAGGGGGCGGAGCGGGCGGTGAAGACGGGGAGCGTGCAGACGGTGGGGTTTCCTTATTCCGTGTCGCCGGCGTTTTTGCAGCGGAATCAGGGGCAGACGCCGGAGGAGGCGCTGGAAGAGCTGGAGAAGGTGGGCACGCTGGCGTATAAGGCGGGGATGGATGTGGTGGCGTATATCTCGATGGCGTTTGGGAACCCTTATGGCGAGGCGTGGAGTATCGACGAGGTGGTTGCTGCCTGCGATCTGTTGGCGGACAACGGCGTGACGCAGATCTCGCTGGCGGATACGGTGGGGCTGGCGACACCGAAGCAGGTGAGCGATCTGGTGGCAGATGTTCTGGCGGTGCATGAGGGGATTGAGATTGGGGTGCATCTGCATGCGAGGCCGGACCAGGCTGCGGTGAAGATCCGTGCGGCTTACGAGGCGGGGTGTCGGCGGTTCGATGCCGCGATCGGCGGGTTGGGTGGGTGTCCGTTTGCCCAGGATGCGCTGGTGGGGAATGTCGCTACGGAGGTGCTGCTGGCGGAGCTGAAGGGGCTCGGGGCGGAGTTGGAGCCGTTGCGGCCGCTGGATGGGTTGTTGGCGGCGAGTGCGGAGATCTCTCGGAAGTATGGGGAGAGAGTGCAGTAAGCATAGCGAGTCAACTAGTCAGCGAGTTAGCTGGACTCGGAGTAGAGAGTTAGGAGGCTTTGTGAGTTATGTAACTATTTTGGTTACCGATGTGGACGGGGTTCGGATGATTACTTTGAATCGTCCGGAGCGGCGCAATGCGATGACGCCTGAGATGCAGCAGGAGTTGATTCAGGCGATGGAAGAGGCTGCGGCGAGCGACTGTAGCGTGGTGGTGTTTGCGGGCGCGGGAGAGGCGTTTTGTGCCGGTTTGGATTTGAGCGCGCTGCAGGGGATGAATGATAAGTCCGCCGCGGAACATACCGCAGATGCGGAACGAATTGCGCGGCTGTTTCGAACGCTGTATGAACTGCCAAAGCCGACGATAGCGGCTGTGCATGGAGCGGCGATTGCGGGTGGGACCGGGCTGGCGACGATGTGCGACTTTACGCTGGCGGTGCCGGGGGCGAAGTTCGGATATACGGAGGTGAAGATCGGATTTGTGCCGGCGGTGGTGTCGGCTTTTCTGGTGTTGCAGATTGGGGAGAAGCCGGCGCGGGATCTGCTGCTAACGGGACGGATCTTTACCAGCGAAGAGGCGGCGCGACTGGGGTTGGTGAATGAGGTTGTCGACGCGGAGAAGCTGACGGCGCGGACGCTGGAGCTGGTAGGGATGTTGCGGGCAAATAGTCTTGAGGCGATGGCGGCGACGAAGCGGTTGCTCAGGGCGCAGAATAAGGCGTGGCTGGATGCGGCGATTGCGGAGGCACTGGCGGCGAACGCGGAGGCAAGGGGTACGCATGATTTTCGCGAGGGGGTGGCGGCATTTTTGGAGAAGAGGAAGCCTGTTTGGGGCAAGGGTTGATCGTTGCGGGACGTATAGCTGCTGCACCAGGAGGCACATCGATCTGAACTGCGGTTCAGATTAGGTAGACTGTCTGGATGATTGAAGTTGTCGCAGAGAAGCGTGTGGGGGAGGCCCGGGTGCGGGTGCGGTATGCCGAGACCGACCAGATGGGCGTGGTGTATCACTCGAACTACCTGATCTGGTTTGAGGTGGGTCGGGTGGAGTTGATCCGCAGCATGGGGCTGGACTACAAGCGGATGGAGGTAGAAGAGGGCTGCGGGATTGCGGTGGTCGAGGTGCATGTGCGGTATCGCGCGCCGGCCCGGTATGACGATGAGTTGGTGGTGGAGACGAGGTTGGTGGCGGCTCGTGGCGCGGTGATCAAGTTCGGGTATAGAGTGCTGCGGATTGGGGATGGCGCGTTGCTGTGCGAGGGCGAGACGGTGCATGTGGTGGTGGGCAAGGACATGAAGAAGAGGGGCCTGCCGCCAAAGTATGCGGAACGTTTTGCGGCGTATCTCGGGTCTCGGGCATCCCATGAGGTAGATGGTTTGCAGTCAGATCGGTGACGAGGTGAGGCTGGATGAGTACTGACAAGAAGGTTGCGCTGATTACGGGTGGTAATAAAGGGATTGGGTTGGAGACCGCACGGCAGCTTGGGAAGCTTGGGATTACTGTGCTGATTGGCGTTCGCGACGTGGCCAAAGGCGACGCTGCGGTTGCGGAGTTGAAGAAGGACGGCGTAGAAGCGCGTGCGGTGAAGCTGGATGTGGATAATCCGGCGGACTATGCGGCGGTGGCAAAGTTGATCGAGAAGGATTATGGCGTGCTCGATATTCTGGTCAATAACGCGGGCATTTTCCTGGATGGGCGGAAGGGGAATGCGACTTCCACGACGTCAAAAGAAATTTTGCAGAAGACGTTCAATACGAACTTCTTTGCGGTGGTGGGGCTGACTCAGACGTTGCTGCCGCTTTTGAAGAAGAGCCTGGGTGGGCGGATTGTGAATCTTTCGAGCATTCTGGGTTCGAATACGCTGCACGCTACGCCGGGGTCGTTTATCTACGATGCGAAGACGTTTGCTTATGACGCTTCGAAGTCGGCGCTCAACTCGTTTACGATTCATCTTTCGCATGAGTTGAAGGATACGAAGATCAAGGTGAACTCGGCGCACCCCGGGTGGGTGAAGACGGATATGGGTGGCGAAGGTGCGCAGTTGGATATTGTTACCGGTGCGAAGACCTCGGTAGAGCTGGCGACGTTGCAGGATAGTGGGCCGAATGGGGAGTTTCTTCACCTTGGTAAGGCGCTGCCCTGGTAGTTACTTTGTCCTACCGGACGGCCCCACTGCGCGTGGGGCGGTCACTTCGTGACTTGTATACCCCTTCGGTTGGCGCTCCCGTTGGTCGCGAGCCATCTTCTTTCCGACTAGCGGGAGGAGCTATGTCTATCGTCCTGCCAAGACAAGGTATACGCGCCACGAAGTGACCGCTGCCCGCGCAGGGCAGCCCGTCCGGCAGGACATGAATTTTCAAAGAGCGAGGGTTCGCGGTTTTACGTTCTCGCGGATGAAGGTGATGGTGGTTTCAAGCGGCGTTCCCGGTCCGAAGATGGCCGAGACGCCGTTTTCCTTTAATTTCGGCTGATCCTCATCGGGGATGGTGCCCCCCAGGACGAGGAGGATGTCTTCAGCCTTCTGTTCGCGGAGGAGGGCGGTGATGCGGGGGACGATGACGTTGTGGGCGCCGGAGAGGATGGAGAGGCCGATGCAGTCGACGTCCTCCTGAATGGCGGCGGAGACGATCATCTCGGGGGTCTGGCGGAGGCCGGTGTAGATGACCTCCATGCCGGCGTCGCGGAGGGCTCGGGCGATGATCTTGGCGCCGCGGTCGTGGCCGTCGAGGCCTGGCTTTGCGACGAGAACGCGGATTCGAGGCGTATTGGGCATTGAGTTAGGCATTGAGGAGCGAGTATATCTGGCGGGTGGCCGGGTGGGGTACCCCCCTCCCCCCTGGGGTATCTTGCAGGGAAGTACTTTGGTTTCTGTTAGTTGCGGCACGGTTATGTCTGTAAAGTGTTCATTTCAAATTGGTTGCGCCTAAAATATTTGTAATCAACAGTTTACCTGCACGCCGCGTATCGGCAAGAGAGAGTACACTCAGCCTCCTACCTTCCATTAGCTCCTACCTTCCATTATAGAGAGTTGGGCTGGGTATATACGCCACGCGAATCGCCTGTGTTGACGAGGGTTTTCGTAAGGTTGGGGCTTGACAAGATTTTGGGAGGGCTCTGCCCTCGGGCGAATCAGGCTGCTTGATGGAACAAGCGTTGGTGGCTGCGCGTAGCTTCGGATTGGTGCTGCGGCGGTCTTGAGTCCCGATCCGGGAGTCATCCGAGAGCAGGCGCGTGGGGGGTGATCTTTCGATTTATTCTCTGGCTGTCTCTGGTGTCGTTGTTGTGGTATTTCGATGGTGATTGATGGTGAAGATGTGGTGTTTCGGTGGAGTGAGTTTGAAGAGAGGCGGGTTTTGGCAGACCTCACCTTAGCGGAGGAGAAGGTGAGTCGTACGCTTCTTCACTTGTGTCCGTTGGGAGCTTCGAACAGGACCAGGTTGTCGCGATAGTCGATGTGCATGACGAGCTGTTCGAGAGTGGGGTAGCCGAGGAAGCCGTGAACTCCGTCGAATCGTGACAGGTTGAGCGAGTCCATATTGGTGACGGGAAGCCGAAGGCCAGCGAAGTCTGCGGTGAAGCTGCCAGCTTCTTTCAGTTTGCTTACTCCGGAGACGCCACGGATAAGGTTCATGGAGTCCTTTGTTTGGGTCACTTGCTTGGCGAAGTCCGTGTCGATCAAGTTGGTGAAGGAGCCGGTATCGACAATGAAGAGCGTCGGCTTGCTGCTGTTGATGACGACGGGCATGATGAGCTGGTGGCCCCGGCGGTAGATGCTGGTCCAGTTCTGCATGGATGGCGGCTTGATGCGGTCGAAGCTGCTGAGGTCGTTTGCCGGGTCACCACCGAGCCCGTCCAGTGGCGCCGTGGGAGCGGAGGAAGATTGCGGCAACGGCTCAAGGCGGATCTCGTGTTTTACGTAGTCGACGGTGACGAGGTAACGAGAGAAGATGTCGGTTCCAACGAGGCCGTCGCTTGTATCGAGGGCCTGGCCGATGTGGCCACCGCCCATGACGCTGAAGTTTTCCAGAGCACCGACGTTGCAGTTCTTGAATTCGATGCCTCCGATATGAACCGATGCGGCGGTGAATTGGTCGATGGCGTTGGAGCCCTGATCGCCGAAGCCCCAGACGCGGGAGGAGTTCACCTTTTGCAGACCTATTCCGGAGAATTTGCTGTGCGTGAGGAGAAACCCGCTGGCGCCGGTGTCGATCTGGAGGGTGCGTTTGTGTCCGTTGAAGGCGATTTCAAGACCGTAGTGGTCGATACCGATGGCACCGTAGACGGGTGTCATCGGTATTTGCAGGGGTCCGGTTGCAGATGATAGTTCGCAACGATTTTTGAGGCTGGAGTCTTCCTGTTCGAGCCGCCTGGCCAGGGAAGTTCGACGCTTGTCGTCGATCGATTTGGCTTCTTGGACAAAATTTGCAAGTTCGGCTGCGGACTGTTCGTCGTTCAGGGAGTTGATCCAGGCGAAACGAATGTTCTCGTTGTTGGGGCTGAGTTGGTGGGCAAGTACGAGATGTTTTTGTGCGGTGGCGTGGTAGCCGGCGAGGGATTCATACTCGGCCAGCCCCTCGTAGGCGGCGGGGAGACAGGGGTCGAGCTTGAGCGCCTTGAGCATGAGCGCGTAGGACTCGACCCAGTCTCCTTCAGCGTGGCGGAGCTCGCCGGCGGTGACGATCGCGACAGGATCTGTTGGCTCGGCGAGGGTCCATGCATCGGTCTTTTTTCTGGCTTCGTCGAGTTTGCCCTGACCTATCAGGCTGTCAATCTCAAGCTGCCGGCTGCGACTGTTTTTGGGGTCAGCCTTGTATTCGGCTGCGGCGAGGTCAGCCGACTTTTTATAGTCGTCACGGTAAAACGCCAACTCGGTTGGGGTGGGGGCAGCATGATCGATTTTGCAGGAAGCACTTTTAGCAGAGGGAGCTGTCTGTGCAAAGCCGGTTGACGTGAGGATGGCTAAGACGAAGAGGGATAACCAAGAGGCAGGCAGAATCGCAGCGGCCGAGTCGTTCATGTTGAGTTGAATATATTTAAGAAAAGAGATTTCTTCTATTGCTAAGTCCAGAACGAGTTCTGGATGTGGTGTATCGTTTGTGGGATTTCCTTGTGGATTTTCTGGAGAGTCGGTTTCTGAGGAGAATCAGAAGGCGTCTTCGTCGCCGATGGGCATGCCGGGTGGGGCTTCGATGGGTTTGGCGGGGATGAATTTGGCGGGGTCGCGGTTGAAGTCGTTGATGCGGTCGATGAGGGCGGCGCGGTGGATGGCTTCGGCGGTGTCGGTGAGCGGGGCGGCGGTGGTCCACTGCTTGAGGAGGTCGTTGAGGTGGGAGCGGGCGATGGCTCGGGCCTGGGTGGAGGCTAGCGGGTTGACGGCGAGGGAGAGCATGGCTTCGAGGGCGCGGAACTCTACGGCTCGCTCTACTTCGGAGGACATGGTGTGGCCGCCTTCGGGTCTCTCGGCGGTGGTCTTGGAGATGGCTTCGAGGACGCCGCGGAGGGAGGGGGCGTCGGCGAGGCGCATGTGGTACTGGACGATGCGTGAGGCGCGGGCGGGGTCGAGGAGGACGTTGAGGGTGAGGTCGGCGGCGGACTCGGCGGTGGCGATGGGGTCGAAGGTGAGGCCGGTCTCGGAGGGGAAGGATTCGCGTGTGCGGGGCAGGCCGGGGGGGCGGGGTGGGAGGATTTTCAGGAGGGGCTCGGGGAGGGTTAGAGTGTCGGGTGAGAGAGTTTTGAGGACGGCGGTGAGGGCTTTTTTCTGTTCGGCGGAGGGGACGATCTCGGGCGCGGGTTGGTTGTCGCCGCGGAGTTGATAGCGGTAGTCGAGGCCGCCGATCTCTTTGATCGCGGCTTCGGTTTGGTAGCGGTGGAGGAGGTAGAGGGGGACGAGGGTGTCTTCTAGCTGGGCCATGGGTGCGCCGGGCCTGATGGCGTCTTCGCCGAAGCGGGCTAGGGCGGCGGTGCGGATGGTTAGGATGCGGTCCAGCTCCGCTGCGGGATCAGTCCCGTTGTCCCAGAGGTGGGCGTGGGGGTGCGCGCCGCCGAAGGGGCGGGCGTCTTCGTCGGTGATGTAGATGAGGCCGGTTTTTTCGCTGGCTTCGAGGATGGCGTTCAGTCCTTCGGGGGATTCGAACGAAACGCCGTAGTGCCGTTTACCCTCGACGAGATCGAATTCGCGGTAGCCGTAGTCGATGGCGACCTTGTCCCAGATGCCGATGTTGACGGCGTAGCTTTGCGCGAGGGTGGGGATGCCTTCTTTGTTGAGCGTGATGTAGGGGTGGGGGTAGTCCATGACGGAGACGGACTCTTCTGGGGTGTGGGGGAAGGAACTGGCGGCGAAGTTGTGGGCGAGGCCGAGGGTGTGACCGGTTTCATGCGCGGCTAGTTGGCGGGTGCGGGCTAGGGCCATCTGGAGCATGGGATCGTTTGCCGGCGGGAGGGGTTTGCCGTTGACGTAGGGGCTGAGGAGGGCTTCGGCGATGAGGTAGTCCTGGCGGCTGCGGAGGGAGCCGAGGGTTACGTTGCCTTTGAGGATCTCGCCGGTGCGGGGGTCGACTACTGCGGAGCCGTAGCTCCAGCCGCGGGTGTAGCGATGGACCCACTGGATGATGTTGTAGCGGATGTCCATGGGGTCGGCGTCGGCGGGGAGGATGTCGACGCGGAAGGTGCCTTTGGCCCAGCCTGCGGCTTGAAAGGCCTGGTCCCACCAGCGAGCGCCTTCGAGGAGGGCGGTGCGGATGGGCTCGGCGGCGCCGCGGTCGACATAGTACTGGATGGGGATTACGGCCTCGCAGGCGTGGGTGCAGGCGGGATCTTTTTTGAGGAGGCGGTGGCGGATGATGAAGTGCTGGTCGAGCGGGGCGCCTAGAGGGGCTGCGTAGTCGCGGTAGGTGGTGGGGAAGTAGCCGGCGCGGGGGTCGAAGCGGCGGGGCGTGAAGCCGGGGCCGGGGAGCTCGATGAAGGACTGGTGCTCGCGGAGGGTGAGGGCGTGGGGGTCGGGGGTGACGTTGTTGACGAACTCGGCTTTGGCTGGGTCGTCGGTGGTGAAGGTGAGGATGGACTCGACTTCAGTGTTTTTGGGGAAGGCTTTGGTGGCGTCGAGGGCGATGGTGGAGCGGGTGGGGTCGAGTTTGTAGGTGCCTTGCTTGGTGGTGGTGAGGGTTTCGGCTACGCCGTGAGCGTCGCGGAGGTAGAAGTCGGTTGCGTCGATGAGGACTGCGCCGTTCGCGTCTTCGGCCTCGACCTTGAAGCCGTAGAGGATGGACTCGGGGAAGGACTGGCGGACGGCTAGCTGTTCGAGCGGGTCGGTGGAGGTGGAGCGGAAGGCTTGGTTGGGTTCGACGAGGAGGACTTTGGGGCCGGTGCGCTCGAAGTGGAGGATTTCGCCGGAGGAGATTTGGCCGCGGTCGAGGCCGAGATCGTTGGAGCCGGTGCCGTAGGGGAGGGAGTGGGTGTAGAGGAGGTCGGGGCTGCGGCCGCTGGCATCGAGGTGGGGGATCTCGAGGTAGAGCTTGCCGGCTTTGGCGT
This sequence comes from Edaphobacter lichenicola, assembly GCF_014201315.1. NCBI lineage: Bacteria > Pseudomonadati > Acidobacteriota > Terriglobia > Terriglobales > Acidobacteriaceae > Tunturiibacter > Tunturiibacter empetritectus. The sequence goes on along the minus strand of NZ_JACHDY010000001.1, from coordinate 1,325,384 downwards.
CCCAGTCGAGCGGGAGATAGCCGTCGAGGTGCTTCATGCCGGTGGTTTTGTCGGTGATGGTCTGCGCGGAGATTGTAACCGGAAGAGTGGCATAAATTGCGGAGAGGGCGAGCAGGGCCAGGGGCATGCGTTTAGGCATGGTTTTGTTTTACACCAGAGGGAGGCAAAGCGAGAGCAAAGACAAAGACAAATGCGGGGGTTTCTCCACTGCGCGGTTCACGATGAGACTGTGAACCGCTTCGGTCGAAATGACGATTACTTTTCTTGAGGGAGGAAGTTCTGCGGTCAGGATCTGCGGGCGGTTTGCCAGGCCTTGGCGTACTGCCAGCTGGTGTAGGTGGAGTGGTAGAGGTGGAGGAGGAGGCCCTCGCGGCCGTCGAGGAAGCCGAGGCGGAGAAGATAGTTTCGGAAGAAAGTGAGGAGGGGGAGGATGAGGACGTTGTGCAGGAGTGCGAGGCGTGAGTCGCTGGTGTGGCCCTTGTCGATGACGATCTGCGCGCCGAGGGTGCTGTAGCGGTTGAGGCTTTCGATGTAGCTCTCGATGGTGGGGTAGGCGTGGTGGACGATGTCGTGTTTGAGGGTCTCGGTGACGCCGTCGAGGGCGATGGTCTCGTGGACGGGGCGGTCGGTGAAACGGGCGGGAGGGGCGAAGTTGGCGGAGTGGCGGCGGAAGAGGCGGAGGTGGGGGTCGGGATAGAAGCCGCCGTGGCGGATCCAGCGGCCGAGGAAGAGATTGCGGCGGCGGAGGAGGTAAGCGTCGGCGGAGGGAGAGGCGGCGAGGAGAGCGCTTATCTCGGCTTGGAGCTCGGGGGTGAGGGCTTCGTCGGCGTCGAGGGAGAGGATCCAGGTGCCGGTGCAGCGCTCGATGGCGAAGTTCTTCTGGGCGGCGAAGCCCTGCCAGGGCTCGAGGAAGAGCTTGGCCTTAAATTCGGCGGCGATCTCGAGGGTGCGGTCGGTGGAGCCGGAGTCGACGACGATGATCTCGTCGGCGAATTGGACGCTGGCGAGGGTACGGGCCAGGTTGGCCTCTTCGTTGAGCGTGATGATCGCTACGGACAGCTTCGGCGTCATGATGGCTATCCCATCCTCCCAAGTTGGGAGCGGTAAAAACTCAGGTTGTGCTTTATGCCCAGTTGGCCGGAATGGCCACTTAGAGGGTTCAGTTTATTACGGTTTTGTGAGTTGGCAAGCAGGTTCTTTACGGCGTAGTGGTAGCCGCTTCAGGGGAGGGTGATGGTGGGGTCTTTGAGGTGCTCGCGCAGGAGGCGCTGGGTGAGGGTCTTGAGGTCTTCTCCGGTTTTGGTGAGGGTGAAGACGCTGGTGGCTTCGGCCCAGTCGAGTTTGTAGCTGGTGGCTTGCGCGGAGATCCAGACCTGACGGATGGGGGTGTTGGGCGTGATGACGAACTTGCTGGAGCCGTTGGCGAAGAGGATGTTCATGACACCGTTGTTGTCTTCGAACTCGAAGCCTGCGTCGTCGTCCTCGGCGGAGATGAGGGACTGCTTGAGGGACTCGAGGGCACGGTCAGATTCGCGGCGGAAGGTGGCTTCGTCGATCATGAGGTTAGTTTACCCGTGTACCGTTCTTTACCCCGCGTACTCCTCTTTACCCCGTGTACTCTTCCTGGGCTGTTTCAGTGATGGCCTGGGCCGGGACGGCGCGGTGGGCGAGCAGATGGCCTGCGGCTACTGCGGCGAAGCATAGGATGACGGAGAGAAGAATGTTGGCGAGGGCTCTGCCCCATGCGCCGGAGCGCATCATGTCGAAGGTCTGGAGGCTGAAGGAGGAGAAGGTGGTGAAGCCTCCGCAGATGCCGACCATGACGAAGAGACGGAGGTTCTCGGAGGCGGGATAGCGGCCGCTTTGCAGGGTGAGTGTGCCGAAGTAGCCGATGACAAAAGACCCGAGCACATTGATGAGAATGGTGCCGAAGGGAAATCCAATGCTGTAGGTGAGTGTGAGGCGGGTGATGGTGTAACGCAGTAGACCGCCCAGTGCACTGCCGATTGTGACCCAGAGATAGGACATCGTCTGCCTCGTTGTTCCTCAGATTAAGAAGATCGAATTGGCAGAGGTCATCAGCCGGGTGCTTACGGCGGTTTTGGGAGACCTCATTCCCATGCGTCTATCGTAGCAGCGTTTTATCGGTCTGAGCTTTGCTTGCGTGGAGGCTTCTGAATTCGAGGACTTCTCCGTTTATTTTGAGATACCTATTGCTATGCCATAGGGGAAGTGAGAGGATGTATGGGTTGGCAATAGGAGTGGTCCGGGAGATTCAGCGGGACTAGGATGGATGCGGGGCAGCGCACACTGGCTCTGGTCTCAGGTTGCTTCTCTGTTGTGGAGGAGGTTTGATGCGAAGACTGCGAGCGTTCTGGATGCGGGTTCTTGGGGCTTTGAACAATTCAAGCGGAGGCACGGAGCTGGCCGACGAACTGGAGAGCCATCTCCAGATGCACATCGAGGACAATGTCCGGTCGGGGATGTCGGAGGAGGAGGCGCGACGGCAGGCTCTGATTCGGCTTGGGGGATTGGAGCAGACGAGGCAGGCCTATCGCGAGAGACAGGGGCTTCCTGGCGTCGAGACGCTGTGGCAGGATATTCGGTTTGGTGTGCGTGTGTTGGGGAAGAGTCGTGGATTTACTGTTGTGGCGGTGCTGACGCTGGCACTCGGAATCGGAGCGAACACGGCTCTTTTTTCCGTGATCAATGCCGTGCTGCTGAACCCGCTTCCTTATCCTCACTCCGAGGAGCTGTTGACGGTCCATGCGGCTAAGCAGAACTTCAACGAAGGCTCCGTCTCCTACCTGAACTTTCGCGACTGGCAGCGCGATAACAAGACATTGAGTGCGCTGGCTGTTTCGCGGAGCACGGGGTACATCCTGACGGGGACTGGCGCGTCGGAGGAGGTGCGAGGCGAGCTTGTCTCTTCGGAGTTTTTTCCGCTTCTAGGGGTGAAGCCGGTGGCGGGGCGGTTGTTTGCTCCGCATGAGGATGAGATTGGGCAGAGTCCTGTGGCTATGATCGGCGCGGGGTTTTGGCAGCGGAAGCTTGGCGGGCGGCCTGATGTGATTGGGAAGGCGCTCACGCTCGATGGACGCGACTATATCGTTGTCGGGGTGATGCCTGCGAGCTTCAACCTTGCGATCAATAACTTTCGAGCCAGCGATATCTATGTGCCGATCGGTCAGTTTCAAAATCCTGCGTTGAGTGATCGGGCGGCGGGGCTTGGGATACACGGTATCGCGAGGCTAAAGCCGGGGGTGACGCTGGAGCAGGCGCAGGCGGATATGGAGAGAGTCTCGCGAGGTCTTGAGGCGACTTTCCCGGCAGAGGATCAGGGGATTCGTGCCAGGCTGGTGCCGTTCAAGGAGTCGCTGGTACGCGAAGTGCGCCCGCTGCTGGTGGTCTTGATGGGGGCTGTCGTGTTTGTGCTGCTGATTGCCTGTGTCAATGTTGCGAATCTGTTACTGGCGAGGTCGAATGTCCGTGCGCAGGAGTTTGCGGTGCGGTCGGCTCTGGGAGCAAGTCGCGGGCGTCTGTTGCGGCAGTTGCTGACGGAGAGTCTGATCCTTTCCATAGTGGGTGGTGGATTGGGCCTTGTGCTGGCTGCTGTGGGAACACAGGCGCTGGTGAAGATGCTGCCGCAGGGGTTGCCGCGTGCTGCAGAGATTCATATGAACTGGCTGGTGCTGTGCTTTACGGCGTTGATCTCGCTGGCTTCGGGGACGCTGTTTGGTTTCGCGCCTGCGATGAAAATGTTTAAGCAGAATGTACAGAGCGCGCTGAAGTCCGGAGGACGCGGGACAGATGTTGCAAACCACCGGATGCAGGATTGGTTAGTGATCCTTCAGATGGCTTCGGCTCTGGTGCTGTTGATCGGCGCGGGATTGATGATTCGCAGTATGGTGAAGCTGTCGAACGTGGATCCGGGTTTTCGTTCGAAGGGTGTGATGACGTTTGGTCTTGAGGCTGCGCCGGAGATGAAGGACGCCAGCCCCGATGCGATGCGGGCCTATCTGCGCGAGGCGCAACGGAGGATCGCGCTTACGCCTGATGTTGAAGCGGCATCGTTTTCGTGGGCTGCGCTGCCTATGATGTCAGATGATGAGCAGTACTTCTGGCTGGAGGGAGAGCCGAAGCCAGCAAGCCAGAACACGATGCGTTCGGCGATACGGTATCTGGTCGGGGCAGACTATCTGCGGGTGATGGGGATTCCTTTACTGCGGGGCCGATTTCTTTTGGACACCGATGATGAGAAGTCACAGCGGGTGATTGTGATTGACGATGTGTTCGCGCGGAAATTTTTCGGGGATGCCGATCCGATCGGTAAACGGATTCATCTCGATCAGTTTGACGATCCGGCGCTGGTGGTGGGGATGGTGGGGCATGTGAATCAGTGGGGACTTGATAGCGACCTGGTTAATCCGCTGCGTGCTGAGACCTATCAATCGATGATGCAGTTGCCGGAGGTTCAGTTGAGTATGGTTGTGCTGGGGATGGATACGGTGGTGCGTTCGAAGTCCGGGGCTACTCCGAGCTTCAAGAGCATCGAGAGATCGGTGACCCAGATGAATCAGGAGCAGGTGGTTTATAACCCGGAGACGATGGATGACGTTATCTCCGACACGCTTGCCACGCGGCGGTTCGCGATGATTCTGCTGGCTGTGTTTGCCGGCACGGCGCTGGTGCTGGCGAGCATTGGGATGTATGGTGTGATCTCTTATCTTGTGGGGCAACGTTCGCGTGAGATCGGGATACGCATGGCGCTGGGAGCGGATCGCAGGGATGTGCTTCGGTGGGTGCTGGGGCGCGGCAGCAGGCTTGCGCTGACCGGCGCCGGGTGTGGGCTGATCGTTGCGCTGGCGCTGACTCGAACGATCGCGGGGTCGTCGTTGCTGTATGGGGTGCGGCCTTACGACCCGTCGACCTTTCTCGCCGTGATGGTGTTGATGATGGGAGTGGCTTTGGCAGCTTGTTATTTTCCGGCGCGACGAGCGACACGGATTGACCCGATGAAGGCGCTGCGTACGGATTAAGCCAACGGCAGGACGGGAGGGAAGACCGTCTCTAAGCGAAAGAGGAGGAGAAGCTTGACGCTCCTCTCCCTCTCTTTCTGTGCTCAAACTCGCCGGCTCGATCAATAGACGAGAAGGGAGTTATCTACAACGGTAGTATTGGGCGTTTCATCGTGACCAAATACGTGACTCAAGGCGAGTAGGGCACTCTGTTTTTGCTTCTGTATGTGTCCATTTATTCCGTGTCCATTTACTCTGGGTTGACAGAAAAACGGACCGGTCTTTTCGTCGGGCGCGCGCTGAGGTGGCAAACCGGTTTTACACAAAACCAGAATGCATAGCAATGCGACTGACACGCACGATAACGGAGAACTGCACGGCGTCAAAGGAGGACGGGACTTCCGATCTCACCTCGTACTGGGCCGAGATGAATCTCGCCGGTAACAAGTGCGGAAGAAGGGTCAAATTCGCCTTTCATTCAAAGTCTTGTGTCCGCACTGTTTGGTGAGTGAGTTGGCGAATGGGGATTGCCGCGGCATGTGTGGCCAGCTCAATCACCAAGAAATGGCGCGCGCCGCCATCGAATTGGTGCGTAGGCACCATCCCATATATCTCGATCTGAAATACTACCGCGAAGATGCTGAAAAATGGTTCGCGGACACGTCGATTGTGGAACAGCTTTTACAGGGTCTGCGTAAGGTTGGACTCAAGGATTTCACGGATTCGTCTGAATAAGCCTGAAAAGTCCGCATCTCGGACACTTGGCAACAAGCGCGCCCGTCAACCGGGAAGAATTAGGTAGCTGGAGGCCGAACCGGGGATCACTTCCGCATGACTGTCGGTCCGGATTCGGCCTGACTCACATGGCAGTGGCTGACGGTAGAGTTCTTGCTATACAATCCGATGCCATCGGGGCGGGAAGGGCGCAGTCTGCGAATGCCCCCGCCGTGGAGGGACTTTTGTCAGCTCCCGACATTGTCTGGAAAGACGGCAAGTTTGGCCAAACGTCGCGGCGCGACGCCTGGTGGCTTTCTCCAACGGCAATCCTCCTAGGTTTCAGCGCGTTTCTCATCTATGCCAACTGGGCGGCGTTCCAGAACAGCCATTACACCTATGGTCCGTATATCTCACCGTTTTATTCACCCGAGCTTTTCGGCAGCTCCCCACACGCCTTGTTTGGCCCGAAACCGAGATGGTATCCGAACTTTCTGCCATTTTCTCCGGCGCTGTTCATTCTCTGGATTCCAGGCCTGTTCCGTTTGACCTGCTACTACTACCGCGGCGCGTATTACAAATCGTTCTGGGCCGATCCTCCGGCATGTGCGGTGAGTGAGCCCCGGAAGAGTTATTTGGGGGAAAGAACCTTTCCGCTGATTATGCAGAATTTTCATCGCTACTTTCTGAGGCTCTCGTACGTTGTCTGGGGCTTTCTGGTCTACGACGCGTTGAGGTCTTTCTTTTTTCCTGAGGGATTTGGAATCGGTATTGGGAGCCTCGTTCTGGTCGTGAATGTCGTGCTCCTGGCCGGATACGTATTCGGGTGTCATGCATTCCGACACCTGATCGGCGGAACATTTGACCAGATCTCGGATCACCCCGTTCGGCACAAGATCTACAACTTCGTGAGCCGACTGAACGCGGGGCACAAGAAGTGGGCATGGGCGAGCCTTCTTTGGGTTGCTTTTTCCGATATTTACGTCCGTCTCTGTTCAATGGGTATCTGGCATGACTGGAGAATTCTCTAGATGCCGGAATTCCAGCGGTTCTCCTACGACGTACTCGTGATTGGAGCTGGTGGAGCAGGCCTGCGCGCCGCTATCGAAGCTGGAGCCGCGGGTGCGAAGGTGGGCGTGGTTTGCAAATCACTACTCGGCAAAGCGCACACCGTAATGGCCGAAGGAGGCATCGCGGCAGCACTGGGCAATGTCGACGATCGCGATAACTGGCGGGTTCATTTCGCCGATACGATGCGTGGCGGTCAGTACCTGAACAACTGGCGCATGGCCGAACTCCACGCTAAAGAAGCTCCGGAATGCGTGTGCGAACTCGAGGCATGGGGCGCGCTTTTCGATCGCACGACGGACGGCAAGATTCTTCAACGAAACTTCGGCGGACACCGATACCCCCGGCTGGCCCACGTCGGCGACCGCACCGGCCTGGAGATGATACGCACACTCCAGGACCACGGCATCCATACTGGGATGGAAGTCCACATGGAGTGCACGGTACTCAGCCTGCTGATGGACGGAGATCGCATTGCAGGAGCTTGCGGATACGACCGCGAGAAGGGCCGCTTCCAGTTGTGGGAGGCGAAGGCAGTGGTGCTGGCCACCGGCGGAATCGGGCGTGCCTTCAAGGTGACCAGCAACAGTTGGGAATATACAGGCGACGGCCTTGCATTGGCGTATCGTGCCGGAGCCGAACTCCAGGACATGGAATTCGTTCAGTTTCACCCCACTGGCATGGTCTGGCCGATCAGCGTGAGCGGCATTCTCGTAACCGAAGGTGTCCGCGGCGAAGGCGGCGTCTTGCGCAATAGCGAAGGCCGCCGATTCATGTTCGACGACATCCCTGACCTGTATAAGGAGCAGACTGCGGACTCTGAGGAAGAAGGCTGGCGGTATACGCAAGGCGATAAGAATGCGCGCCGTCCGCCTGAGCTGCTCACCAGGGATCATGTTGCGCGGTGCATCAATCGGGAAGTCAAGGCAGGTAGGGGCTCGCCGCACGGCGGTGTCTACCTCGATATTTCCTGGATCAAGGAGCGCATGCCGAAGTCAGAGGAGCATATCAAGCGCAAGCTCCCCAGCATGTATCACCAATTCAAGCAGCTTGCGGATCTCGACATCACGAAAGAGCCGATGGAAGTCGGTCCAACGACTCACTACATGATGGGCGGAATTCGTGTCGATGGCGATTCGCAGATGTCCAATGTGCCCGGGCTTTTCGCCGCTGGGGAGGCGGCAGCAGGATTGCATGGCGCCAATCGGCTGGGCGGAAATTCGCTGTCTGATCTAGTTGTATTCGGAAAGCGTGCGGGGCGCTTTGCCGCAGAATTCGCCAATGCCAACGGCCCAGTAACGATCGACGAAGAGGAGCTTCAGACCACCGCAACAGCGGCCCTCGCTCCCTTTGACCGTGGCCCTGCCGGCGAGAATCCGTACCAGATTCAATACGATCTGCAGGAAACGATGCAGGACCTCGTCGGGATCGTGCGAGTCGAGAGTGAAATGCAACAGGCGCTCGAGGCGATCGGGCAACTAAGCGCGCGAGCAGAGCGAACAGGCATAGCAGGCAATCGCGAGTACAACAACGGCTGGCATACGACGATCGATATCGGCAACATGATGATCGTGTCTGAAGCAATTACACGTGCTGCGCTGCTGCGAAAAGAAAGCCGCGGCGCGCAGTTCCGCGAAGACTTCCCCAACAAGGACTCGGAGTGGGGAAAGTACAACATCATCATCAGTCGAAGTGCAGACGGTGAGATGCAAGTCGAGAAGCGCGCACTTACGCCGATGCCGGATGAGTTGAAGAAAGTGATTGAAGAGATGAAGTAGCGGGAGCGAAAGAGATGGCCACACCAGCGACATTTCGCATCTGGCGCGGAGACCGCGCGGGCGGCGCATTCCAGGATTACACAACACCCGTGGAGGAGGGGATGGTTGTTCTAGACGCGGTGCACCGCATCCAGGCGCAGCAAGCACCCGACTTGGCGGTGAGATGGAACTGCAAGGCTGGCAAGTGTGGATCGTGCTCTGCCGAAATCAACGGCATGCCCAGCCTCATGTGCATGACCCGGCTAAGTGCCATCGACCTGAGTATGCCGGTCATCGTGGAGCCAATGCACGCGTTTCCGGTCATACGCGATCTGGTCACGGATGTTTCGTGGAATTTCCAGGCCAAGAAGTCGATCAAGCAATTCAAGCCCCGCCCACCCGACGCGGCCGATGGAACATGGCGCATCCAGCAGGCCGACGTCGAGCGCGTGCAGGAGTTTCGCAAGTGCATCGAGTGTTTTCTCTGCCAGGACGTGTGCCACGTTCTGCGGGAACACCACAAGTACGACGAATTTATCGGTCCGCGTCTGCTCGTCTATGCTGCCGCACTCGAAATGCATCCGCTTGACACCGAAGACCGGGTCAGCGATTTGAGGCACAAGCACAACATCGGTTACTGCAACATCACGACTTGTTGCCGGCAGGTCTGCCCCGAGTCGATCACGATTACAGAGAACGCGATTATCCCGCTCAAAGAGCGCGTGGTAGACCGTTACTTCGATCCTCTGAAGCGGCTGTTCCGCATCCTCTAACTAAACTCATTTCTCCCAATATCGGGGAGATTTGCTATCTCGGCCGGGCGTCCTGGACATCAAAGGGAACCAATTCCTGTTCCAATTCTCCCCATTCATAGGCTGGATTTTGAAGCAGCCGCACGCAGCGATTCCAGCGAAGGATGGCATCGTCGTTCCCTGTCGGGCGGATTTTCTCAGCCTCTGCAAAATGGTGCAGAGCATGGTCGAAAAGCGCCACCAATGAGCGAGGTAGTTGTCCAGCGTTGAGCTGGGCTTTTGCGCGTCGCTCGTGCAGAATCCCAGTGTAGTAGAGGCGCTCGTACGAATCCTTGAGTTGCCGGAAGATCTCTTCGGTTTCGCGGTAACGATCAGACCCACTGCCGGTGAACTGATCTGTAAGGGCGAGACCAAGTAAACGCAATGCGGGCTGATGCTGTGGTTCGATGGTCAAGATATCGCGACAGATCGACTCTGCCTCTTCCGGTTCGTTGAGCGAGCGATAGAGTTCAGCCTTCGAGATAGCCTCAGCAATCCCAGCTGTCGAAATGCGCTTAACCTTATATTCCATGGCTCTTTCCCTCCATGTTTAATTTTCTCTGGCGCCGTGAATGTTGCGAACCGAGCCTTATTTTTCCTGTCCGGCAATTTCACCAACGGCAGATTGAAAGTCAGCTGCGCCTGGATCAAACCCCCGCATCAAACGCAACCACGCTGGGCACCAGCGGTACACGATAGTCGGCTGCCGCTTCGTTTACTGCTTATCGTCCTGAAAACCCTCAACGTCGCGCCTGCAAATGAGCCTTTGGCGGTGATCAGCAACCCTAATTGTTCCAATTCCTCTGCGAAGAATTGATTCAGTCGTCCGCCATCTGAAGGACACGGGATTTCAACGGGGTCATCGCGCCTGCCTTCTTGACCACGACATTATGCTTCTTTCCCTAAGCGTAGTCCAGACTTGATTAGAGCCTCGCCGGCGGGCTTTGCGGCTCCACAGCTCGGTGATCAGTCCTGGTAAACGCCGTGCTCGTCACCTAACTCCCGGATGGTCGGCAAACCGAACTCGCGCGCCACATCGGCGTTGTGATGGTCGCCTTGCTACCTCTCCTCCCATCGATCGGTAAATACCACCGGCACTCCGCCCGGGCGGACTTGTGCCGCAGGCTGGGCAGGCTTGCGGAGGCGCGTGATTCGTAAGGGAAGGCGTTGGCCTGGTTCGGTCCGAGCCAGAGCGTCGGTTCCTCGCAGGGCGGCTGAGGGGCTGCAATAAAAAATTGGCTCTGCTGTCGATTTTCCCTGTGCCCGGCGACTATAGGTTGAACAAGCCGGCGCGCAAGATTCGCTGCTGGTCCCTAACAGGAGGAGAAGAACAATGAAATACGTCTGTCTGGGATACTACGATAAAGACAAATTTGATGGCATGGCTGAGGGCGAGCGAAACGCCATGTTCGACACATGCTTTGAATACGACGACCATCTTCGCGCCAACGGGCACTGGGCTGGTGGAGAAGCGCTTCAGTCTCAGGAAACTGCCCTGACCCTGTATTGGAAAAACGGCAAAGTGGCAACTACCGACGGTCCCTATGCGGAGACCAAGGAACAACTCGGTGGCATTCTCGTCCTTGAAGCGCGGGACATGAATCATGCTGTACAGCTCATGGAGCAGCATCCCGCGATGACGTATGGCAACATCTTCGAGATTCGGCCAGCGGGGGAGATGAACGAAATCATGAAGGCAAGTGAGCAACGACGGCGAAAGGATACCTCGCGATGAGGCCACGAGGGAAAGAATGATCAGGATCATGGCAGGGGCTGGCCTGGCGGCTCTCATGTTTTTCAGCTGGCTTGACCCTGGTTTGTATGCGGGCAGAGGAAATCACCTGAATGGAGATTTGATATGTCGTTCTTTCGCGATTTGAGAATTGCCGTGCGTTCCCTGGCGCGAGTGCCTGCGCTGTGGATTACAGTCGCCCTTACGTTGGCATTGGGCATCGGAGCCAATGCCGCAATCTTCAGCGTGGTGCGTGCCGTGCTGCTGCGTCCGCTGGCAAATCGCGACGAAGATCAGTTGCTTTATCTGCGCCAGAGCGCCCCCGGCATCGGCCAGGACAACGCAGCGTTTTCGGTCCCCGAGATTCAGGACATTGGTAGCGGGCTGAAGTCCATCAAGGAACTGGGCACATTTTCAGAGCTGGATTTTACGGTCGTGGGTCTGGGCACGCCACGCGAGATTCCAGCGGGCGTGGTGGATGGACACTACTTCGAGGTGATGGGCCTTCGCCCGGTGCTCGGACGCCTGCTGACTCCATCCGATGACGGTCCGAATGCCGCCGGAGCCGTGGTGCTGACCTATCACTTCTGGAGGACATCGCTACACTCCGATCCCAGCGTGATTGGAAAGCCGGTGCGGCTGGAGGGCCCCACCGGCGCGCGCCCTGCGACCGTGGTTGGTGTTCTGGAACCATCCGTTCCCTATCCGGTGGCAACAGAGATCATCGCCAATATCGTCACCAGCCCGCATCATCTTTCCGCCACAATGGTGACGGGGCGCGAGCATCGCATGACGGAAGTCTTCGCGCGGTTGGCTCCCGGCGCAAGTGTCGACAACGCGCGGGCGGAGCTGCGCAGCGTATACGGCGCCATGGTGGCGGCACACCCGGAGGTTTACAAACCGGAGGAGCATTTCAAGATCGACGTAACGCGCATGCATGAGCAGATCAACTCGCGCGCCAATACGATCTTGTGGATATTGTTCGCGGCTGCGGCCCTGCTCTTCGTGATTGCGAGCTCGAACGTTGCCAATCTGGTGCTGGCGCGAACGGTGCGCCGCGAACCGGAGTTGGCGATACGCTCCGCGCTGGGCGCAAGCACTGCGGTGCTGCGCCGTTCTCTATTAGCTGAGAGCCTCGTGCTATGCGGAAGCGGGGCAGTGGCGGCAGTGGGCCTCGCCATACCGATGGTGGCCGTGCTGGGTCGTTACGCATCGCGCTTCTCAGTGCGCGCCAACGACCTCACGCTCGATTTCAGTATGGTGTGGTTTGGGATTGGGCTGGCGTTGATCGCGGCCGTCTTCCTGGCATTCATTCCGCGGCTGCCCTCGGCAAACGCGCCGCAAGGCGGGCTTACCGGCCGGGGAACACGTGTGGCCGGAGGGAGCAGCCGGCGTCTCCGCATCTTTGCTGTTACGCAGATCGCAGCCTCATTCCTCCTGCTTGCCGGAGCGTGTGTGCTGATGAAGACTCTGTTTGTACTGGAGCAGACGCGGCCGCCGTTCGACTCGGCCAACGTTTTGGCACTCAATCTTCCGCTGATGTCGTATGGGCGGTCGCCCCAGCAGGTCGATGAGTTCTATCGTGAGGTGCAACGCCGGATCAGCGCGCTGCCGGGAGTGGAACACGTGTCCTCCGGGTTCAGCGCTCCCTGGCGTGACGATAGGGGCCTGAACATCAGCTTTCAATTTGCCGCGCAGGGCGCGAGACGGGCGGATGGTCAGGATTTCCGCGGAAAGTTCCGGGTGATATCGCCAGGATTCTTCGACACGTTCGGTGTGCCGATTCAAGAAGGCCGCGACCTCAACGCCAGCGACAAAGACGGCTCCGAACGCGTCGTCATCATCAGTCAGAGTATTGCGAAGATGCTCTATCCAGGACAGGACGCGGTGAACCATACACTGTGGTGGACGGACGGGGTCATAAAGTTTGTCGGCATCAGCGCCGAGCCAAGGCGAATCATTGCCGTGGTACCCGACTTCGATGATGAAAATATCATCCCTTCCCCGGCCATGACGATCTATGAGCCGACCGAACAAGAGCAAGGATGGAACGGCCGCCTGTTCGTACGCGCACATCAGGATGCGTACGCTCTGGTCCCGGCCATCTCCCAAACCATTCACGAGCTGTCCGCAGACCAGCCCGTGGAAAAGGCCAGCACGCTCGGAGACGTTCGCGCGGAGGTGCTGACGCCCGACCGCCTCAACGCGATTGTGTTTGGCGGATTCGCCGCCGTTGCACTCTTAATCTCCGTGGTGGGCGTGGCGGGCGTTCTTGCTTTCTCTGTGAGCTGGCGTACGCGCGAGTTTGGAATCCGCATGGCCCTGGGCGCTCTGCCGCGTAGCATTCTCACCATTGTTCTGGTAGAGGGCGTGACGATGGCCAGCATCGGAGTGGGCGCGGGTGTAGTGGTAGGGTTTGCGCTCTCACGCACAATCGCCAAATACGTAACGGATATCCATCAGCCGGGCCCACTTGCGTTTGTCGGTTCCGCTGTGGTCATTCTGGGTGCGGCCGTAATTGCTTCAGCGGTGCCCGCTGCGCGCGCCGCAAGAGTGAACGCCGTGGAAGCGCTACGTTCCGAGTAACTCGCTCATTTCGACAGCGTGGTTAGACGGAATCACTTCAAACATTTTCTGAGTAGAGAGCAATTCGTCGAAAATCTCACAGAATCTGTTGCTTTCAGCCAAGTGCCAGTCGGTCGTTTGGTCCGGGTTTGCATCGAAAGGTTGGTATCTCTGGGAGGAACTGGTTCTCAACCGACGAAAACACGCCACCTCGCTCATTGACCCAGAATAGGGCTCCTTATCGAGGATTAGTCCTCATAAACGCCCTAGTGTTCACTGATTTCCTGTGAGGACTTTCCACTTGGACGAAAAGTCGGTTAATCGGCCTGAGACGTCCGTGCGTTAGTGACCATACAGACAGTAGAGACCGTAAGGCTGGGTGGAGAAAGGGGCTTGCAGCCCCCTCCTCCCCCGCTTACAAGCCGTTGTATCGGAGTAACTCGGCACGAAAGGCAAGGCCCAATTCTAGAAGGGGATGTCGTCGTCGGTGATGCCTACGTCGGCGTAGTCGGGCTGGCTGGAGGGGGTGCGCTGATCGTAGCTGGCGGTGTTGGACTTGGAGTAGCCGCCGGTGGAGGCGCCTTCGCCGGCGGGTTTACCGCCGAGGAGGGTGAGCTCGTTGCAGAGGATCTCGGTCTTATACTTCTTCTCGCCGCTGGTCTTATCGTCCCAGGAGCGGGTCTGGATCTTGCCTTCGATGTAGAGCTGCGAGCCTTTTTTGACGTAGTCGCGGACGACCTCTGCGGTGCGCTGAAAGCAGACGATATTGTGCCACTCGGTCTTGTCGGCCCAGTTGCCCTGGGCGTCTTTTTGCCGGTCGGCGGTGGCGAGAGAGAAGCTTGCGACGGTCATGCCGCCGGCTGTGGCGCGGATCTCGGGGTCTTTGCCGACGTTGCCGAGGAGGAAGACTTTGTTGACGCCTTTTGCCATGTGAAGAACTCCGGTGTTTTACAAAAGTGAGGTGGCTGCCCAGGGTGGTGTTGTCGGAGCTTCAGGGTACGTCCCCTCGTGGAACGCCGCCCGAGGGCACTTTGATCCATAAACTGCATCCGCTTCGTATCGAAGCTGTGGATCTCTGGTGCAACGATCCAACCGCATCTACGTGGGCGGAAGACCATATCTTACACCATGCGAGCCGGGGCTTTCGATGGTCCGAAATGCCCTGTTGCGGAGGCTGTTTTTGCGCCGGGAAGAACGATGAGGTTGGGGCGTTCGCTGTGCTGGGTTGGATGCGCGAAGATCGCACTGGCTGCGTGTAGGGGATAGCGGTAAGGATAGCTGGATGGACTATGATTGCTATCTCAACTAAGAAGACTGAACAACTCCCGGGGGTTTCTGTGGGCCAACATTATGCGACCGCTTTCAGTGATGGCTTTTTCGTCCGGTGTCTGTCGGGCTATCGGCCTGGCTTGATGCGGAGTGCGGTTTCGTCGGTTTCGATGGGCTATGCGGTTTGTCTTACCGTGTCTCTGCTTTTGCTGGCTGGGTGCCGCTCCCGGCAGGACGTAGCCAGTCCGACCATTGAATTTACGAAGATTCCTCCGGCTGCACAGGGAGGCCGCGAGCGGGTGGATACGATCTCGGGACGTGTCAGTGGGGCGCGGCCTGGCCAACGGATCGTTATCTATGCGATGAGCGGGCCGTGGTGGGTTCAGCCGTGGCCAGATCAGCCCTTTATTCCCATCCAGGCGGACTCGACCTGGAGCGCGACAAGTCATCTCGGGTTCAAGTATGCCGCGATGCTGGTGGATCCGGGATATCAACCACCTCCGACGATGGATGTGGCGCCGTCGGCCGGCGGTTCGGTGGCGGCGCTGGCGATTGTGGATGGCGTGGGCAAGCCTCAGATTGCACCTACGGTGCCGATCAAATTCAGTGGTTATGACTGGGGAGTACGGACGATTGCGTCGGATCGCGGAGGGTTGAATCTTCCCTACGAAGGCGATAACGCGTGGGTCGATCCGGAAGGGGCGCTGCATCTTCGCATCAGGAAAAAAGGGAATAAGTGGTCCTGTGCGGAGGTAGAGATGACGCGAAGCCTGGGATATGGAACGTACCTCTTTACGGTGCGGGATACATCTCATCTGGAACCGGCCTCGGTACTGAGTTTGAATACCTTCGACGATTTTGGAGGAGAGCAGAACTACCGAGAGGTGGATGTCGAGATGAGTCAGTGGGGCGATGGCTCCAGTAAGGACAATGCGCAGTTTGGCATTCAGCCTTTTTATGTTCCGGGCAATGTGGCTCCGTTCGTCGAGCCTGCGGGGAAGCTGACTCACTCGTTCCATTGGGAGCCCGGGCGCGTGAAGTTTGTTACGGTGCGCGGAGACTCGATTCACAAGGGCGCTCCCGTTGTCGCGGAGCATGTCTTTACCTCCGGGGTGCCGTCGCCTGGCCACGAGAAGATGCAGTTGTTGTTCTACGTGGTTGCGAGCGACAAGTACCCGATGCAGAAAGACAGCGAAGTTGTTCTGGAGAAGTTCGAGTATCTTCCGTGATGGAGTTATGAGAGTTCATCGGCTTGTCGGAAAATTGGTGGCCGTGTTTGTTGCGATGTGCTTCGCCCGGACGGTTTATGCTGTCGATCCGAACCGGGCTATCTCGCAGTACATGCGGGAGAGCTGGGGACTTGAGCGAGGGTTCACCGGGGGGGCCGTGACCTCGATCGCCCAGGGGCCAAATGGCTATCTGTGGATCGGGACGGAGAAGGGCCTGGTTCGCTTCGACGGGCTGAGCTTTCAGGTCTTCCAGCAGCAGACTCCGACGGCGCTTCCGATCGGCCCTGTTCAGGAGCTGATTGCCGACTCGCAATCGAATCTTTGGATCCTTCTGGCGAATACTACGATCCTGCGATATCGCGATGGGAAGTTCGACCCCGGGCACAGTCAGGCAGCGGTTGGAATTACATCGATCGGGCGGCGCAGGGATGGCTCGGCGCTTCTCTCGTCGCTGGCCCTGGGTCCGCTTGGGTACCAGGCCGGCAAGTTCGATGTGCTGACCGCGCCGTCGACGCCGGGGAGATCCGATTCTCCCCAGGCGGCGGTGATGAACGATGAACTCTCCAGCCGGTTGAGCTGGGCGACGGGCGTGGCGACTCATCGATTTGCCAAACCGAATACTTCGGTGGCGGCCATCGCGGAGACCAGCGATGGCATCATCTGGCTGGGTACGCCCGATAGAGGTCTCTTCTATCTGAAAGACGGGCAGGTTCATGACGTAGCCCAGGCAGTGGAGGGCAGGATCAACTGCCTGCTTCCGATGGCGAACGGCGAGCTGTGGATTGGAACTGACAAAGGTGTTCTGCGCTGGACGGGGTCCAGGATCACTCGCGAAGGAGTGCCCTCGGAGCTTTCGAAGGTGTCGGCGCTCTCGGCGATTCGTGACAGGGATGGAAACCTCTGGATCGGCACATCTCATGGACTGCTTCGGTCCAACGCCGGCGGCGTCTCTTTCGATGACGACGGTACGGTGGCCTCCGATCTGGCGGTGAACTCTGTCTTTGAGGATAGAGAAGGGGATATATGGCTGGGAACGCCGCGAGGTATTGAAAGGCTTCGCGACAGCACTTTTGTGAGCTATGCGGTTGACGAGGAGCTGCGATCGACGAGCGGCGGTCCGGTCTATATCGATGCGGGAGGACGCACGTGGTTCGCCCCTTTCAACGGCGGATTGCATTGGCTGAAAGACGGCAAGATCGAGAGCGTGACCGCGGGAGGCCTGGATAGAGATGTGGTGTACTCCATCACGGGAAGCCACGATGAGTTATGGGCGGGCAGACAACGGGGCGGACTCACACGGCTGCGGGTTGCCAGGGGCGGCTTCGAGACAAAGACCTACACGCATGCGGACGGGCTGCTTCAGGACAGTGTGTATGCGGTTCATCAGAATCGCGACGGATCTGTATGGGCTGGGACTCTCAGCGGCGGGGTGAGTGAGCTGCGGGACGGTAAGTTTACCTCCTACACGATGGCGAACGGGATGCCGTCGAATACTGTGACAGCGATGGCGGAGGGCGCCGACGGAAGCATGTGGTTCGCAACGCCGGTTGGTTTGACGCAGCTGTTACACGGCCAGTTGCGAACCTATACAGAGACCGATGGGCTGCCTTCGCCCGATATCGATTGCCTGCTTGAGGATTCAAGCCACGTGCTGTGGGTCGGGACGACGTCGGGTCTCGCGTATTTCAACGCCGGCACGATCCATATTCCTCGTAATGTGCCGGAGTCGCTGCACGAGCAGATCTTCGGAGTTGCGGAGGACACCAATGGCTGGCTTTGGGTTGCGACGTCCAATCATGTTTTACGAGTGAGGCGCGACAGGCTGCTGAGCGGCGCGATCGCGGAGGAAGATGTAAGAGAGTATGGGACGAGCGATGGCCTGAGTGGAGTCGAGGGGGTCAAGAGGCAGCAATCGGTTGTCGAAGATCCGCTGGGACGGATCTGGTTTTCCATGAACCACGGACTTTCGGTCGTCGATCCGATTCGAGCTGTGCGGGGTGCTGCGCCGGTTCTGGCGAAGATCGATGCCGTTTCTGTCGATGGAGATCTTATCGATATAAAGACAGCTGTTCGGGTTCCATCTGTCAGCCAGCGGATCACGTTCGGCTTTTCCGGTGTGAATCTTTCACTGCCGGAACGAATTCGATACAAGTATCGCCTTGATGGATTCGATCGAGGCTGGAGTGAGCCGGTTGGAGTGCGGGAGGCCATCTACACAAACCTCGACCCAGGGTCTTACACGTTCCGCGTCATCGCCGAAAACTGCGATGGAGTCTGGAATATGGATGGGCCGTCGTTGAATCTGACGGTGGTTCCGACTTTCTACCAGACGAACTGGTTTCTGTTGCTGTGTGCGGCGGCGGTTGGGGTTCTGGCATGGGTTGTCTATCAGTGGCATGTCGGCCAGGTCACGTCGCGGATGGATCTGCAGTTTATCGAGCGGCTTTCTGAGCGAACGCGAATCGCTCGCGAGCTGCACGACACGCTGCTGCAGAGCTTTCAGGGATTGATTCTTCATTTTCAGACGGCCCGGGATCTGATTCCAAGAGATCCTTCCAAGGCGGAGAAGAGTCTTGACACCGCTCTGCAGAGCGCGGACGAGGCGATGGTGGAGGGGCGGAACGCAATCTACGACATACGATCCTCTACGCTGATCGACGACGATCTCGCTCACATGATCACCGCGCTGGGAGAAGAGCTTGGGGCCAAGATCGAAGAGGGAGCGAGGCCTGGGTTCTCTGTCGTCGAGGAAGGGACCGCGAAGCCGCTGGATCCGATCTTCCGGGACGATGTTTACCACATCGTTCGAGAGGCGCTGCGAAACTCCTTCAAGCACAGTGAAGCGCAGAAGATCGAAGCGGAGATTACGTATGGGAAGAGGCTGCTGCGCGTGCGAATCCGCGACGATGGAAAGGGAATCGACCGGAAGGTCCTCGAGGAAGGGGAGCGCGCGGGGCATTGGGGGTTGCCCGGCATGCGAGAGCGGGCCAAACGGATTGGCGCACATCTGGCGGTTTGGAGTGAGGCTGGTGCCGGAACGGAGGTAGAGCTGTACGTCTCCGGCTCGCTCATCTATGAATCAGCTTCTCCTCAGCTTTTGTCGCGATTCTTTCGCAGGAGTGGAGCCAGAGACAAGGGGTTGTGAGGTTCTGGCTGTGAGCTTCCTGGAGGCGTGGGTTATTTGCGGACGAGAAAGATAAAGCGGAGCAGGAAGAGGGTGGCGAGGAGATAGAGCATCCAGTCCTGACGGCGGGCGCGGCCGGTGAGCAGTTGAAGGAGTGCGTAGCTGGTGAGGCCGAAGCTGAGGCCGTCGGCGATGGACCAGGTGAGTGGGATGGTGGCGACGGTGAGGAAGGCGGGGATGCCGATCTGCGGGTCGTCCCACTCGATCTCGCCGAGGCCGGTAAGCATGAGGCCGCCGACCAGGATGAGCGCGGGCGCGGTGGCGAAGGTGGGGATGGCTCCGATGAGAGGAGCGAGAAAGAGCGAGAGGAAGAAGAGGATGCCGGTGACGATGGCGGTGACGCCGGTGCGGCCTCCTGCTGCGACTCCGGCGGAGGACTCGATGTAGCTGGTGACGGTGCTGGTGCCGGCGAGGGAGCCGAGGATGGTGGAGCTGGCATCGGCGAGGAAGATGCGGTTGAGGCGCGGGATGGTGTGGTCGGGGGCGATGAGGCCGGCGCGCTGGGTGACGGCGACGAGGGTGCCGATGTTGTCGAAGAGGTCGACGAAGAGGAAGACGAAGATGATCTCGAAGGCTCCGATGTGGAGCGCGCCGAGGATGTCGAGGTGGAAGGCTGTGGCTTTGATGGCGGAGAGGTCGTAGTGCGCGGGCTCCCAGTGGACCTGATGGCAGAGGATGCCGAGGAACGTGGTGGTGAGAACGCCGAGGAGCATGGAGGCTCGCACGCGGAGGACTTGCAGGATTGCGATGAGTAGGAGGCCGAAGATTGCCAGGGCGGTGCCGGGCGCGCGGAGGTTTCCGAGGGTGACCGTGGTGGCAGCGCTAGGGACGATGATGCCGGCGTTGCGAAACCCGATGAAGGCGATGTAGAGGCCGATGCCTCCGCCGACGGCGGCGTGCAGCTGATGAGGGATGGCGGCGACGAGGCGTTGACGAATGCCGCTAAAGGTGAGGGCGAGGAAGATGATGCCGGAGAGGAAGACGGCGCCAAGTGCCGTTTGCCAGGGAACTCCCATGCCGAGCACGACGGTGTAGGTGAAGTAGGCGTTGAGGCCCATGCCGGGTGCGAGGGCGAGAGGGTAGTTGGCGATGCTTCCCATGAGGATGCTGCCGATGGCCGCGCAGAGGCAGGTAGCCGTCGTGATGGCGGCGAGGGGCATTCCCGTTTTGCTGAGAAGGGAAGGGTTCACGAAGATGATGTAAGCCATCGTGATGAAGGTCGTAAGACCAGCAAGAATCTCTGTTCGCCAGTTTGTCGCGTGTGCTGAGAAGCCGAAGTAGTGCTCCAGGCGAGTGCGGATGGGCATCAGGTCAGGGCTCCTGTGAGACGGGAAACTAGAATGGATGGAGTAGTACAAGCATAGCGTGAGAGGGCTTTGATGACAGCAGAGGACGTGAAGAAATTACTTGGGTTGCAACCGCATCCGCGCGAGGGTGGATGGTATGTGAGGACCTACGAGGCTGCGGAGAAGGTGGATGCCGAGATATTTGAGGACAAGAGGTATGCGGGAGCGCGACGGACTGCGACTGCGATCTATTATCTGTTGGAGCCGGAGACGTTCAGCGAGATGCACCGGCTGAAGTCGGATGAGGTGTTTCATTTTTATGCTGGGGATGCGGTGGAGATGCTGCAGTTGGTCGAGAAGGGGAAGGGCCGGATGGTGGTGATTGGGAGCGATCTGCTGAGAGGCCAGAGGCCGCAGGTGGTGGTGGAACGGGGCGTGTGGCAGGGCTCGCGTCTGGTCGAGGGAGGGCGATGGGCGCTGCTGGGATGTACGGTGAGCCCTGGGTTTGAGTTTGAGGACTATGATGCCGGCGAACGAAAGGAGCTATGTGAAGCGTGGCCCGAGTTTGTTGAGGTGATTACGGCGTTGACCAGAGCTGTTCGATGAGGCGCGTGTGCTCTTCGATAATGTGGAGATGTTTTCTGCGGCAGATGAGACGCTGTTCGATCTGATGTTGTACTGTGATTCGTATTGTTTGGTAAGGATTGGATGAAAGATTTGCTTAGCGGCGTGCTTGACCATATTGCGGCCAATACCAGGCGCAAGGTCCTCGCTATCTACAGCCTTTTGCTCCTGATGAATGTTTCCGCATGGATGTGGGCGTTTCTTGCGTTTCGACACTATCCCGTGTTGCTGGGGACTGCGTTTCTGGCTTACAGCTTCGGCCTGCGGCATGCGGTCGACGCCGATCATATTGCAGCGATCGACAACGTAACGCGGAAGTTGATGCAGGAGGGCAAACGGCCGGTTGCGGTGGGATTCATGTTCTCGCTCGGCCACTCGACGATTGTGGTGCTGGGGTCTATTGCTATCTCGGCAACGGCACTGTCGCTGCAACATCGACTGGATGCAGCGAGACACATCGGCGGAGTAGTTGGGACGCTCGTCTCGACGCTGTTTCTCTTTGGGATCGCGATCGTGAACATGGCGGTTCTGCGGTCGGTATATCTCGCTTTCCGGCGGGTTCGTCGAGGAGAGCGGTATGTTGAGGAAGACTTCGATCTGCTGCTGGGCAGCCGCGGATTTCTGTCTCGTCTTTTTCGACCGATGTTCGCGTTGATCCGGCACAGCTGGCACATGTACCCGCTCGGCATCCTGTTTGGCCTTGGGTTCGATACGGCGACGGAGATTGGACTGGTTGGCCTCTCGGCCTCCGAGGCTGCAAGGGGATTGTCGCTTTGGTCGGTTCTGGTGTTTCCTGCGCTGTTTGCGGCAGGCATGTCTCTGATCGATACGACGGACAACGTTTTGATGCTGGGCGCATACGGTTGGGCCTTTGTGAAGCCGATTCGCAAGATCTACTACAACATGACGATCACTCTGATCTCGGTTATCGTCGCGGTGATGGTGGGGGGGATCGAAGCCCTGGGGTTGATGGTCGACCAGTTTCACTTTCACGGGACGTTCTGGTCCTGGGTTGGAACTCTCAATGAAAACTTTGGCACGCTGGGCTACGTCATCATTGGACTCTTTGCCTTGAGCTGGATCGTCTCGATCTGGTTTTACAAGTGGCGCAGGTTCGACGAGTTGGAGGTGAGCACGTGATTGTGCCTTGTGATTGCGTGAGCTGTAACTCGTGATTCTTTGAGTGATGCGATGGGACAAAGCAGTTGAGGGACAGCATGACGTCTGCTGCCCCTCGACGTCTGCTGCCCCTCAGTGATGATCGATGCAATCTGTTTCTGAAATGCTCGGTGCTTACGGGTAGAGCACGACAGGGCTCAGCGTATCCGCGTTGCTACTGTTCACCGTTGCGCCTTGCCCGTTGATGACGTGGGTGATCTGCCCGCTGCCATTGAGCCAGACTGTGCCGACGTCGTGAATAGCTACTCCGCTTGCGTTGGGAACTGTCATCGCGTTGTCTTCGATGATGTTGATCCCTTGATTGAAGAAAGAGTAGATGCCCAAACCGTATGCCTGATGCGTCGTGGCCCAGTTGGAGACGACGTACGATGGATAGCCATTGGCGGTTCCGTCGGTCCATGCGCTCTGGCTCGGCGGATCGTAGGGCAGTTCACTCTGGTAGAAGATGGTCTCGCCGCCATTGCCGTTCCACAGTACCTGCTCCTTCTGGTAGTGCTCCACGAAGAGGCCGGTTGCGGTTACGTTGTCGCCGTTGACGACCAGGCCATGGTCTGCGGTGTTTACTATCCAACCGACTCCGGTGCCGTGGTCTGCGCGCCATGCCCAGATGTCATCGAGCAGGACGTCGTTGCTGTTGATTTCGAGGCTCGTGGTGGCGCTTCCAGTGGCGGCTCCGCCGATGCGGAAGAAGACGTCGCTCAAGGAGGATGGATTCGAGGAGTGATCCCGGAAGAGGTTAATCCCGAAACGGTTGTCCAGGCTCCTCAGTCTCGAGCTGCCGAGTTGGACGAGCGCGTCGGAGTTGATCGGGCCGGCATCCACGATAAGCCCTGCGATCCGCACGCCGTCTACATCCGTGACGGTTAGAGCTGGCCTGCCGGTCTGCGGGACAAGCGTGGCGAAGCCGAGGCCTAATACGACAGTGTTGGGATACAGGACGCGGATGGTGTCTCTGAGCTGATAGACGCCCGGCGTGAGGATTAGGCTCTTGCCAAAGAGCAACGCGAGGTTGATCTCCTCCACATTGGTTGAGGGGTTCGCAATGAAGAAGTTATTGATCGACCTGGATTGACCAGGCGCGCTTCCGTTTGACCAGCTGATACCGGACGAGTTTTTCTGCAGAGTGGGAACAAAGACCTTGTATTTGCCATTGCTGTCGAAGTAGAGGAAGGGCTTCTCGCGGCTTACCGGCGTGCTCGGAAGGGTCGTGTAGGTAGGATTCGGATAGCTCTGCGCCGGCGCTCCTGTGACACCGGAGAAGACCTGATTCCAGACCCCGTTCGACCAGGTGCCGATGTTGCTGTTGCGCACGTAGAACTGCTGCTGGGACCCGTTGACGATGGAGCCGGTTTGGGAGTCGGCGATGAAGCCTCCGCTCGCAAACGAGGGGGGAGTGCAGTAGTCCATGAGCGTGCTGTTGCCGGTGATGTGGACGCGGCGCATCGGGGCAGCTTGCGAGACGGCCCAGAACTCGCCGGAGTAGCAGCCAAAGTTAGGCGTGTTGACGTTGATGGCGAGGTTCGACAGCGACCGCCAGAAGTTGTCGAGCGCGATGCAATTGTTCGGGCCGAAGCACTGGTTGTAAACATCGACGGAACCGTTGATGACGACATCGTCCGGCGAAGCGCCCAATCCGGCCACCTCGGTGTAGAAGCCTACCGTGAAGTTGAGTGGAGTAGCAGGGCTGCCGTAGACACCCGGCTTGAATAACAGGGCATAGCGTTGAGTTCCGAACTGATTGCCTGTTTGCTGGCTGGCGATGGAGTCGACTGTTGCCTGGATCTGGCTCGTCGACATGCTGGGATCGAAGATGTAAACGTTTGGGCCGAGATCTGATGTGTTCTGAGCGACGGCCGAACTGGTAAGTGCACCTGCTGCTAAGAGAAGTGTTCCGACGAGGCGCGCGAAGGCTGGCTTCGCAGGGATAGATTTGCTTGCTCTGTATCTCACGTTGGCAACTCCGGTACGCATGGGGTGGATTGCGCCGGCAAAGATAGTCTGCGTTTTAGTTGCTTGTCAATCGAGGAGTGTTGGCAGTTTTCGCCCTACAAAAACGTTTGAAGCCGGCATTTTTTACAAAGAATTCTTGAGTTAGAGATTGACTTTCAGGGGAGTTGCGTCGCGATCAATTGATTTTTCAGAGATATTTCACACGAGCTTCATCGCGTCCGGGTCCCACTTTACGACCTCACCACGCTCCATGCTGAGATTGCTCAGTAGTGCAGCGCCGGCGGCGCGGAAACCAAACACCGCATCTTCCACAACCGGCTTCCGCGTGCGAACCGTCGAGAAGAAGTTACTGAAGTGGTCATAGCTGTCGCTGTATCCAGCGGGAGCAACATACTTCTCATATCCGGCTGTCGGACCACCCGATGGATGCGTGACCGGATACTTCTGCCGGTAGTCTTCAAGGATGCGTTTTTGCATCGCATCGGTAAAGGTGCCAATGGTGTAGCCGGGTTCTTTCTGGAGAGGCACCCGGTTTACGCTGACTGTGCTTCCTGCGATCTCCATTGTGCCCTCAGATCCGGTAAAGATAAGTCCTTCACTCTCCTCGCCGCCGTCGACGAAGTTCACACGGAGGCTGAGGTTGAATCCTTCGCGGTAGTCAAAGAGGCCAAGCATCACGTCGGGGACGTCGCGGCCATCCTTCCAGAAGCGCAGGCCTCCAGTTGCCATCGCTCGCGTGGGGCCATGCGATCCAGTGATAAAGTGAGTGCCGCTGAAGAGGTGCACGAAGAGATCGCCTGCTACGCCACTGCTGTAGGCCTTCCATTTGCGCCACTGGAAGAAGTGCTCCGCGTTGAAGGGAATTTTGGGGGCAGTCCCCTGAAAGCGCGGCCAGTCGCAGGTTTCGGTCGATGCGTCGAGCGGCACGGTGTAGTTCCATGCGCCCATGGAGGAGTTGCGGTCCCAGCGTGCTGTGACCATGTTGAGCTGGCCGATGGCGCCCGAAGCTAGCAGCTCCTTCGCCTTCGCGTAGATGATCGAGCTTACGCGCTGGCTTCCGACCTGGATGATGCGGTTTGTTTTGCGGGCGGTCTCGATCATCTCGGGTCCATCGGAGTACAGATGGATCATCGGCTTTTCGCAGTAGACATCCTTGCCCGCGTTCATGGCGTCGACGGCTGCCTGCTTGTGCCAATGGTCCGGCGTGGCAATGAGGACGGCGTCAATATCCTTGCGGGCCAGGATCTCCTTGTAGTCGCGTGTCGTAAAGATGTCGCTGCCCCAGAGCTCCTTGCTGCGCTCGAGCCTGCCGTCGTAGCAGTCTGCTACGGCCACCAGCTTCACGCCGGGAACCTGCACTGCGACCTTTGTGTCGAATTGGCCCTGAATGCCGGCCCCGATTAACGCGAGCTGGATGTGATCGTTGGCTGCAACCGGCGCGGCAGGGCTGGTCTGAGCTGTTGCGAGCGCATACATCCTTGATCCCAGCAACGTCTCCGCGGTTGCTGTTCCCGCGGCTTTCAGGAAATTTCGACGATTCAACACGTGCCCTGTCCTCGCATCATGAAATTGACCACTACCTGCAACGATATTCTCCGCAAAAGATTTTGTCTCGCAGGCGGGAGATAGAGCAGGGAAGCCAGATTGCTCCATGGCTGCTCTGGCCAGCCGCAGTCGGGCGGAACGGAGTATCCGAGGTCCACATCTGTTTTTGCTTTGCTATTACGACTCGGATGTTGATACTGGCCTGTATGTCTGCGACGGCGGCGATCTTAGGAAAAGTCGGGCTTCCGGTGCCGCTCAAGGAGATTGCCGCGCGTCACTGGGATGCGGTCGTTGTGGGGGCGGGCCACAACGGCTTGGCGTGCGCGACTTACCTGGCCCGGGCAGGTCAACGCGTACTCGTGCTCGAGAGCCGTGAGCGAGTTGGGGGAGCTTGCACGGTCGAAGAGCCATTTCCCGGTGTCCGGATGTCTCCCTGTGCGTATCTTGCCGGGCTGCTGCATCCGCTCGTGATCGAGGAACTCGGCTTGCCAAGCCGTGGCTTTACGTGGACACCTGCTGTCAACGGGCTCTTTGTGCCCTTTCTGGACGGCAGCAGCATTCAGCTTTGGGACGATGACACTCGATGTGAAGAAGAAGTTCGCCGCTTCTCGCCGCGCGACGTTGAAGGCTGGCGTGCGATGAATGACGTAGTCCGTAGATTGCGAGATAAGCTTCGGCCTTCAGGCGGCATCGCTAGCGGCAATCCACACGAGGGCCGGCGCGATCTGTGGATTGGCGATGCGCCCGCACAGGAGCAACTCGAAGATCTGCTCAAAGATGACGTCGAAGCGCACCATCTTCTTTTCAGCTGGTCGATGGCGGAGTTTGTCGAGCGCTATCTTGTCGACGACCGATTGCAGTCTGCTTATCTGGGGCAAGGCGTGATCGGCACCAACGCGAGCCCCTTCGACGCCGGTACGGCCTCCATTCGCTTCCACCACTCTTCCGGCCGGCTCGGTGGCATGCCAGGCATGTGGGGTTATGTGAAAGGCGGCATGGGGATGGTGTCGTTTTACTTCTGCGATGCTGCCCGCGAGGCCGGAGCGGTTGTGGCCGCGGGCGTCAACGTGGCGCGGATTCTTCCCGGCGAGGGCGTGCTGCTCGAGGGTGGAGAGCGCATCACTGCGCGGGTGGTCGTATCCAATGCAGACCCAATCCGCACCTTGTGCATGTTGGATGCGGGTGCGGACCCGGCCTGGGCTGCCAAGGTGCGCTCGGTGCCGATCGAAGGATGTACCGTCAAACTAAATGTATTGCTTCGCGAACTGCCGAACTTTACCGCTCGGCCGGGAGTCGAAGAGCCACATCACTACGGCCAGATCAATGCTCCGTTGACGAAGGCCGAGTGGAGGGCCGGCTATGCCGCAGCTCGTGCGGGAACCCTTCCGGAGCAACTCTGGTGCGAACTTTATTTCCAGAGTGTGCACGATGCAACCGTAGCTCCAGCGGGCCTGCACACCATGAGCGTCTTCGCGCAGTACGTTCCCTACAAGTTTGCGTCAGGCAGTTGGGAGGAGCATCGCAGCGAGGCAAAGGCCCTCGCGTTGCGTTCGATCGGCCGCTTTTGCAGCAATCTGCAAGACGCTGTAGTCGACGTGCAGGTGCTGGGACCGCCTGACATCGAGCAGAAGGTCGGTCTGACCGGCGGACATATCTTCCAGGGCGAGTGCCTTCCTGCCTACATGTGGAGCAAGCGCCTCGCCGCGAGAACTCCGATGAAGGGCGTCTATCTGTGCGGTGCGTGTACTCACCCAGGCGGCAGCGTGATCGGCATCAACGGGCGCAATGCTGCGATGGCGGTGCTTCGCGATCTGGATGAGGCTCGATGATTGAACCCGGCCATTTGGGAGAGAAGCAGCTCCTGAAGCGCGAGTTGGGCTTCTTCGATCTAACCCTCTTCTACATTGCTGGCGGACTGAGTTTGCGCTGGGTAGCCACCGCGGCTGCGGCCGGTCCGAGCACGATCCTCGTCTGGATCTTCGCGTGTCTCTTCTTCTTCGTGCCTCTCGCTGCGAGTGTGCTCGAACTCTCGGCGCGCTATCCGGAGGAGGGCGGACTCTACGTCTGGACGCAGCGTGCCTTTGGCGACTTTTCAGGTTTTCTCGCTGCCTGGACCTACTGGATGAGTAATCTTCCATACTTCCCCGCGGTGCTCTACTTCGGAGCGGGTAGCTTGCTCTTCGCATTTCACAACGGCCAGAAGTTAGCCGCTACTGGAAGCTATTACCTCTTGTTTGCTCTGGTATGCCTCGCGGTAATTACAGTGCTCAACGTTCTTGGGTTGAAGTTCGGGAAATGGCTGAACAGCATAGGCGCATTTGGGAGCTGGATTCCAATCCTTATCCTGCTAGTGATCGCGGGCGTCAGCGTCTTCCGCTTCGGGTCCGCCACGAAGTTCACGGCGGCGAGTATGACCCCACACGCCGATCTTAAGAATGCGATCTTCTGGTCGACGATTTTCTTTGCCTTCGGTGGCTGCGAGACGGGCTCCTTTATGAGCGAGGAGATCAAGAACGCGCGGCGCACCATTCCTCGTGCCCTTATCGTCTCGGGGATCATTCTCGCGGCGAGCTATATCGCCGGAACCATCGCACTGCTCGTCGCACTGCCGAGCGCCCAGATCAGCGGTGTCGGCGGCTTCGCAAGCGCCATTCAGGTAATGTGCGCACGTCTCGGACTTTCGTGGATCGTCGTAGTGATCGCGCTTTTCCTTGCGCTCAACAGCATCGGAGGAGCCGCTTCCTTCCTCTCCTCCACCTCGCGGCTACCCTTTGTGGCCGGCATCGACCGATACCTGCCTAAGGCCTTCGGACGCGTCCATGCAAGGTGGGGAACACCATGGATCGCGATCATCTTTTATGGTGTTGCGGGAATGCTCTGTGCGTTGCTGAGCCAGGCCGGCAGCACGGTGCAGAGCGCTTACGATCTGCTCGTAAGCATGTCGATCGTCACCTACTTCATCCCATTTGTCTTTCTCTTCCTGGCGATGATCAGGTTGCAGCGCGAACCTTTTCCCCGCGGAGGAATACGGTTTCCGGGCGGAAGGGCAGTTGCAGTTCTACTCGCCTCTGTCGGGCTGATTACTACGTTGCTGACGATTGTTCTGGCTCTCGTTCCGCCTGACGACGAACCGCACAAAGGATTGGCGATCGCCAAGATACTCGGCTCAACTTTTCTACTTGTCGGTGGCGGTGCGGCAGTTTTTCTGAGTGCGAAATGGCGACGGAAGACCTGATGTCCGGGAACAGGTTGAATGGCGGAGAGGGAGGGATTCGAACCCCCGATAGACTTACGCCTATGTCTGATTTCGAGTCAGGTGCATTCAACCGGGCTCTGCCACCTCTCCGCATTTCTATCAATCACCCTGGACCTTGTCTTTGGCGTGGCCAAAGCAGCGGTGCCAGTGTGGTGTTAATTGCAGTCTGAGGAACTGTAACTAACCTATCGATGGCAGCCGCAACACCAGCAGGCGCGAGATGCGAAGAGCGCACATCCATCGATAGTGATCTGTAACCGGGCATTTCTCAGAAGACTTGGAGATCCTGCCCAGCTATGACAAGTCTACCGGCAAAGGTGGGTCTGGTGCAATGCCGCCTGTATCCTCAGCGATCCCACCCTCACCTGGCTGCACGCAACCGTTCGCTGCGCTGAGCGGCGGGTCATCAGACGATTCACTCGACAAGGCTCCGACGCGCAACTTTAGTTCATCTAATATGGTGCGAGCGAGATGCAAATGAGTCTCATCTTCGAAATCCTAGAAATCTTCGAAGCTGTAGTCAGCGGAGGCAGATGTTGAGAAGTGCAGACCTCTCCGGGAAGAGAGTCGTCGTTACCGGGGCGACCGGCTTCCTCGGAGGCTATGTTGTCGATCAGCTTCAGAGAGCCGACGCAACCGTCATTGCCGTCGCCGACCGCAGCCGCACCGCTCGTCGTCCCGAACACCCAGCCAGATCCATCGAAACGCTCTGGTTCGACCGGCCGGACAAGCTGGCAGAATCGGTTCAATCCGCGAAACCCGACTACGTGGTCCATCTTCACGCAGCGGTAACGACAAATCGCAGCGCCGAAGCGGTTCGAAGCACGCTCGAGACGAATCTGCTTCCCTCGCTCGATCTTATGACGGCTTGCGCAGAGATGCAGGTGAAGCGGCTTATCCTCCTCGGCTCGGGTGAGGAGTTCGGTCCAGTCACCGGACCCTTCGATGAGAACACCGCATCGGACCCCGCCTCGCCCTACGGCGCCAGCAAGGCGGCGATCACAGCCTATGCCAGGATGTTTCATCGCGCCTTTCAGCTTCCTGTCGTGGTTCTCAGGCCATCGGTCGTCTATGGCCCCTTTCAGGCTCCGCGCATGCTCATCCCACAGGTGCTGCAATCGCTCTTCGAAGGAAAAGAGATTGCAGTCACCGAAGGCAGGCAGACACGCGACTTTATCCACGTGGAGGATGTAGCAAAGGGTGTCGTCAGCGCTCTTGTAAGAGAGGGCGTCGAGGGTCGTTCCTTCAACCTGGCCTCTGGTGAAGTGGTTACGGTGAGAGATTGCCTGGAACGGATCGAGCGCATCACACGGCGCCACGGGCTCATTCGCTACGGAGCCCTTCCGTATAAGACAGGCGAGATCTTTTCCTACGAACCGATTGCAGAGACAACTTTTTCCGCTCTCAACTGGCGTCCAGCCATCTCCCTGGAAGAGGGCCTCACCAAAACCTGGAAGTCCGTTCGTGATTGTTGACTTTAGCTGAAACCACACTAAAGTAGAGAGCAGGAAGAGAGCCTCTTTGACCCCGGTAAAGCCGCTTATTTCAATCGTAGTGCCTGTCTTCAACGAGGAGGCGAACATCCTTCCTTTCTACGATGCCGTGTGCGCTGAGACGGGAAAACTAGAGGACTTATACCGGTTCGAATTTGTCTTCACCGACAATCACAGCTCTGATCAGACCTTTCCCCTGCTGCGGGATCTCGCCGCGCGAGATAGCCGGGTCCATGCCTATCGATTCTCGAGAAACTTCGGATTCCAGCGCTCGATCATGACAGGTTACACCCGCGCGCGTGGCGACGCAGCGATCCAGCTTGACGTTGACCTCCAGGATCCTCCCGAGTTGATCGCGACATTTTTGCAGGAGTGGCAGCAGGGAGCCGATGTCGTCTATGGCGTCCGCATCAAACGGCAGGAGTCCTGGCTTCTCAATCTGCAAAGAATCATCTTCTATCGTCTGATCGATCGACTCAGCGAAGAGAAGATTCCGGTCGATGCGGGCGACTTTCGTCTGATCAGCCGGCGCATCATCGATCTCCTCAAGAGCTTCGAAGACGCTCAACCCTACTTGCGCGGCACCATCGCCACGATGGGCTTCAAGCAGGTTGGAATACCGTACAGCCGCAATGCCAGGCTTCGCGGAGAGAGTAAATTCCCGTTTTCAAAGTTGGTGTCGCTCGCGCTGGATGGAATCCTGAATCATTCTGTGGTGCCGCTCCGTCTCTCCACCTACTTCGGACTTATCATCTCGGTGATCACGTTGATATCGATCATCGGCTACACCTCGGCAAAGCTGATCTTCCGCTCGCAATGGCCGGCAGGCTTTGCCACACTGGCCGCTCTCAGCCTGGCATCGATCAGCATCAATGCGATGCTTCTCGGCATCATCGGCGAATATCTTGGCCGTATGTATCAACAGCTGAAGAAGCAGCCTCTCACCATCATTGAAGATGTAGCCGGAGTAGCGGAAGGGGACAACCTATCCTTGACGTCCACGGTTACAAATAGCTTGTCGGGCAATTAGAGGGAATTAGACGTGACTTGGCGAAACATAGATACAACATAGATACTTGGTCACGAAGGCTAACGCTTCGCAGCACTTCCGGGCGGAAGGAAATCAAAGCATGAAAGCAGTCATCCTCGCGGGTGGACTTGGAACACGACTGGCGGAGGAGACTACGCTTCGACCCAAGCCGATGGTGGAGATCGGTGGACTGCCGATGCTCTGGCATATTCTCAAGATCTACTCCCAGCACGGCATCAACGACTTCATCATCTGTTGCGGATACAAGGGCTACGTGATCAAGGAGTTCTTTGCGAACTACTTTCTCCACATGTCCGACGTCACCTTCGACATGCAGTTGAACAAGATGCAGGTGCACAACTCCGTTGCCGAACCATGGCGCGTCACGCTGGTCGATACCGGCGAGCTGACCGGAACGGGCGGCCGCCTTCGTCGCGTGAGGCAGTACCTCGATCCGGGCGAGCCCTTCTGCATGACCTACGGTGACGGGGTCGCAGATGTCGATATCACGGCATCGATTGCATTTCACAAACAGCACCGGAAGGCCGTCACGCTGACCAGTGTCCAGCCCATCGCCCGCTTCGGCGCACTGGGACTCAACAACACGCAGATCTACTCCTTCCAGGAAAAGCCGTCCGACGAGGGAGGATGGATCAACGGCGGCTTCTTCGTCCTCGAACCTTCAGCAATCGATGCCGTCACCGATGACTCGCAGATGTTCGAACGGGAGCCCATCGAGACGCTCGTGAACAAAGGAGAGGTCCACGCCTTCTTCCACCGCGGCTTCTGGCAAGCGATGGATACTCTCCGCGAAAAGCAGCATCTGGAAGAGCTCTGGCAGACGGGCAAAGCACCCTGGAAGACCTGGTAGATCGCTTGCGTCACGATACGAATCGCCACCGAGCGCGCTACAGTTCTACGAATTTGGAAGTAGAGGCGAAGGATTTATAACCAGGGAGGCGGAGGGTTTCATGTCGCACGATGCGAAGTTCTGGGCTGGAAGGCGCGTCTTCCTCACCGGGCATACCGGCTTCAAGGGTGGATGGCTCGCTCTGTGGCTCTCTCGCCTGGGTGCAGAGGTCCGAGGTTACTCGCTCGACCCGTGCACGACACCCAGCCTCTTCGACGCCGCGCGCATAGGCAGCAGAGTGGAAGACATTCGCGGTGACATTCGCGACGCGGCTCATCTGGAGAGCTCCATGAAGAGCTTCGCCCCGGAGGTTGTCTTTCACCTCGCTGCGCAGCCTCTGGTGCGTCTCTCCTACGACGATCCCATCACCACCTACGAGACAAACGTAATCGGCACAGCTCGCGTGCTGGACTCGGTTCGCCGTACGCCGTCGGTTCGCGCCGTAGTCTCGGTCACCACCGACAAATGCTACGAGAACAAAGAGTGGGTGTGGGGCTATCGCGAGACCGATCCCCTTGGCGGCTACGATCCCTACTCCAGCTCCAAGGCCTGCGCCGAGATCGTCTCCGCCGCCTTCCGGCAGTCTTACTTCCCGGTCGACAGAATCGCCGACCACCGCGTGGCCATCGCCACCGCACGCGCCGGTAACGTCATCGGCGGAGGCGACTGGTCACTCGACCGCTTGCTCCCTGACCTCGTTCGAGGTTTTCTCTCCGGCAAGCCAGTGCCTATTCGTCGCCCGCACGCGATACGTCCCTGGCAGCATGTGCTTGAGCCGCTCCACGGCTATCTGAGTCTCGCAGAAAAGCTGCTCTCCGCAGAGCCCGCGAAGTACGCAACAGCCTACAACTTCGGCCCTGCAGACAACGACGCGCGCCCCGTAGGTTGGATTGCAGAGCGCATGACGCGCACCTGGGGCGACGGCGCCTCGTGGGTTCTCGACGAAGACCCCAGCGTGCACGAAGCCGGCTATCTCAAACTCGATGCAAGCCGAGCCCGCGCCGACCTGGCCTGGACGCCGCACCTGCATCTTGCCGACGCGCTCGATTGGCTCGTCCGCTGGTATAAGGCGCACGAAGCGGGAGCTGACATGCAGGCCTACACGTTCGACCAGATCAATCAGTATGAGACGATCCTCGCAAGCACGCCGAAGTTTTAGATTCGATCGGAAGCGTTACTCTCAGCAATTTATCCTGAAGGTGATCAAAGAGATGCTTCATTGCGGGGGAGAGAGCCTAATGGCGCAGACACCACAACCCGCCGCGGCGTGGACCTCCGACCTCAAGCAATGGTTGCGTGAGTTAGCCGTGCACTCCGGCTTCGATACTGCAGGAGTAGCGCCAGTCGCCACAGGCAATCCCGAAGACAATAAGCCACTCGACGCGCATCGATTCGAAGCCTGGATCGAAGCCGGCCGAGCAGGCGAGATGGACTACCTCAAGCGCCGCGACGAGCAAGGAGTCCTTCTTCGAAGCGATGTGCAGATCGCGATGCCCTGGGCGCGGTCGGTCATCGTCTGTGCGCTGAACTACAACGCCTCCGCCCCGCTCTCCATCGACGAATCCACACCCGGCACCGGCTGGATCGCCCGCTACGCCTGGAGCGGCCGCACCGATCCCGCAAACCCCAACGAGCTCGCCCCCACCGACTATCACGACGAGCTACTGAGCCGCCTCAAAAAAATCGAATCGCAACTCCACGAGCGGTTCTCCTGCCAGACTCGCTGCTACGTCGACACCGGCCCCCTGGTGGAGCGCTCCGCAGCCGCAAAGGCCGGCATCGGCTGGGTCGGCAAGAACACCTGCATCCTCGATCAGAAGCTCGGCTCCTGGCTTCTGCTCGGCGTCATCATCACCTCGATCCCGGTATCGTCCCCGTTCGAGCTCGAAGTCGCTGCCGACCGCTGCGGAAGCTGCACCCGCTGCCTCGACGCCTGCCCCACCAACGCACTGGTCGCGCCGCGTGAGATGGATGCCTCACTCTGCATCGCCTACCTCACCATCGAAAAAAAAGGCGTCATCGCCGAAGAGCTACGCGAGCCGATTGGCCGCCAGGTCTTCGGCTGCGATATCTGCCAGGACGTCTGCCCCTGGAACCGCCGCTCTCCCATCTCCCAAAACGACGGCATGCTCGCGCGAAGACAGTTGATCAATCCGCCCCTCGCCTGGCTCGCCGAGATGGACTCCGCAGCGTTCAAGCGATGGTTCAAGGGCTCTCCCCTCGAGCGAACCCGTCTGAAGCGACTGCATCGCAACGTCGCCATCGCCATGGGAAACACCGGCGACACGCAGTTCCTTCCCCAGCTCGAGCAATGGAGCGCAGCCGAAGATCTTGTGCTGGCCGAGTCGTCTCAATGGGCCATAGCACGCATCCACAGCCTCGCGACGCCTCACGACAGCCTCACGACCGCTCCAAACCGCCAGTCCTCCTAAGCCAACACCAGCGACCACCAAAAACGGGCACCCTCTGCTAGCATCGGAGTGAATCGCCGGTCGCCGCTCGCCGGATCTTGCATCGAACTCTCCTATGCCGTCAATTCTTCCCGACAAACCCGACGCTCCCGCGTCTTCGAAGACCGACCAGCCAGACCTGCCGCCGAAGCCGATCGAGGACGTCGCGCCCGTCGTTCGCGAATACGGCCTGTCGGCACAGATCGTCGCCCTGGCCCGCTACATGGCCCGCACCGAGGTCCATACCTACGCGTTCAGCGTGGCCGCTAACGTGATCCTTTCGCTCTTCCCCTTCATCGTACTGCTGCTGACCCTCTGCCGCAGCGTCTTTCACTCGCGCTCGATGGAGGCCATCGTCGGCGACATGATGAAGAATCTCCTTCCCGTCGGCCAGGACTTCGTCATGCGAAACATGCAGCTGCTGGCCCACCCCCACAAGGGAACCCAGCTCTTCTCGCTGGTCATGCTGCTCGTCACCTCCACAGGCGTCTTTCTGCCGCTCGAGGTTGCGTTGAACAGGGTCTGGGGAGTGCGCCAAAACCGAAGCTACCTCCACAATCAGGCCATATCCCTCGGGCTTGCCTTTGCGGTCGGCTTCCTGGCGATGGCCTCGGTCGCCTCCACGGCCAGCCAGCAGACCATCCTGGCCTGGGTCTTCTTCGGCCATACGGAAAACATCGTCTTCCACTTTGTCTCTTTCGGTTTCCTCAAGCTCTGCGCCGGGCTTGCGAGCATCCTGATGTTCTTTCTAATCTATTGGGTGTTGCCCTACAGAAAGATTCCGGCGCGAGCGGTTCTCCCGACGGCGATCGTCATCGGCCTGCTGTGGCAGATGGCGAAGTACCTCTATATCAAGGCCCTCCCTTGGCTCGATTTTCAGTCCGTATACGGGCCGTTTTATATTTCCGTAGGGTTGATGATGTGGGCGTTTCTTTCCGGCTTGCTGTTGCTGGCGGGCGCGCATTTTTCGGCAACAAGACATACCCTGAAGCTGGCACGGCAGGCGGAACTGGAGGCGGCAAACGATGCAAGACCCGAATAGCCCTACCGGGCCGCGCGTTCTTAGCCTGCTGAGAGAACGGCTGCCGACAGGTCTTGCCGGCGCCGCAGCGTGGCTTGGACTGTGGTTCTGCGTGCTGTTCGTCCGTCGCTGGATCCCAGGCGGATTCGGAACGTTTCTGGGAGTGCTGCAGTTTTTTGTTGGAATTGCGCTGGTCTCGGTTGTCGTTCCCCTCGTCTGGCAGCTGGTGCGAAAGCATCTGCTCTGGAGCCTTCGCAACAAACTGGTGCTCACCTATCTGCTCATCGGTCTCGCACCGGTAGTCCTGTTCCTTACCCTGGTTGCTGTGCTGGCCTACGTCGCAGCCGGGCAGTTCGCCATCCACCTCACCGACTCCAGGCTGCAGGCCGAGTTAATCCAGATGAGAAACGAGAGTGGCCACCGCGCCGACCTTACCACCGCGCTCGTCGCCGAACGGCCAAAGGATACAGCGGACCAAATTGGCGGTGCCATTCAGACCATCGAACAGGCCGGGGAAGTAGCTCGTCTCGAAGTTCCCCGCATGAGGTTGCATCGCCAGATCCGCGTGTTTATGAACGGCGCTCAGCTCGACCTTGGCCCAAAATATAACGGAAAAGCGCCGTTCGGTCTTCCTCCCTGGGCGACGGAACTGCCGAGTGGTGAATTCTCAGGGTTGGTTCTGGACGGCCATGACCTCTATCTTGTCACCCTTCATCAGAAGAGGTGGAACGACGGTCGCCTCTTCACTCTAATGTCGAGCCTACCGGTGGACAGCGCCTTCCTGAAGTTGATCGCGGAAGGCCTGGGACAGGCGAGCCTGCTGCCCCAGCGCGCCGGAAGAGCCGCCAACGATATCAGCCGGGATAATAAGGCGGCGACCAACGCCGGCACTCCCGCACCTACTCAAAAATCGAGTCGGGGGGCCAGACTCGCAGTTGGTCCCGATGGAATCAACGGCGGATCGAACTGGATCGTCGGTGGTACCGAGCCGCCAGCCGTCAACCTCGTTGACGCCCGCGTGAGCTTTCCTTCGACTGAACCGATCGTCGATTGGGACACAGGCGAGCGGGACAACGTTCTCATAGCGATAAACTCCCGGCCGTCTCTTCTCTATAACCAGTTGTTCGGCTCCTCGCTCGGCGGCATTGTAACCAGCGTTCTGCGCATCGCGATCGTCCTGCTCTGCGTGGTCTTTGCGCTCATTGAACTTCTGGCGCTGTGGATGGCGATCGGTCTCAGCCGCTCCATCACCTCGTCGGTGGCCGATCTCTACAGCGCAACCGAACACATCGACCGTGGCAATCTGGACTATCGCATTGGGGTAAAAAGTAACGATCAGCTGGCCGAACTAAGCCGATCCTTCAACACCATGTCAGGATCACTGAAGCGCCTCCTTGAAGAACAGAAAGAGAAAGAGCGGCTGCAGAACGAGATCTCCATCGCGCAGGAGGTGCAGGCCAACCTCTTTCCGCTTCACGCCCAGGGGCTCGCAACGCTCGATCTGCACGGAGTCTGCCGCCCTGCACGCTCGGTCAGCGGCGACTACTACGACTTTCTCGTCTTTCACGAAGAAGCCCATGCAGGCATGGTGGACCGCCGCGAGACCGGCGTCGGCATTGCCATCGGCGACATCAGCGGGAAGGGAATCTCCGCGGCGCTGCTCATGGCAACGCTCCACTCCGCCGTGCGGGCCTACCGCTTCGCCAGTGAAGAGCTCGTCTACAGCGAATCCAGTGTGGCCGGGCTTATGGCCAGCAGGGAAGGCCGTGGCGGAGACTGCGACGAGCTATTCCAATCGCCGGGGCGCATCCTCTCGCTGCTCAATCGGCACCTCTACCGCAGTACGCAGCCGGAGAAGTACGCAACCCTGTTTCTCGCTCACTACGACGTCGCCACTGCCATGATGACCTACTCCAACGCAGGACAGCTTCCGCCTCTCGTCCTCGGCCGCGACGGTCACATCCGCCGGCTCGACAAGGGAGGTACCGTGGTGGGGCTCATGGACGGCATGAGCTACGAAGAAGACCGATTCCACATGCAGCCGGGAGACATCATGGTCGCCTACTCCGACGGCGTGACGGAGCCGGAGAACGACTTCGGCGAGTTTGGCGAAGAGCGCATGATGGAGGTCGTCGCACGCTACCGGGATCAGCCCCTGCACGTTATCTCCGGCCAGGTGATGCTGGCGCTCGACGCCTGGATCGGCGCCGAAGAGCAACCCGACGACATCACCCTCGTACTCGCCCGCAAGACCTGAAGGAAGTTGTCCTGCCGGACGGGCGCCCTACGCGGGCAGCGGTCACTTCGTGACGCGTATACCTTTCTTGCAGCCGACGATCTGCGTTGGTCCTCCCGTTGGTCGGAATCAATTTCTCCTCCGACCAACGGGAGGACCAGGCGAAGCGGTATACAAGTCACGAAGTGACCGCTGCCCGCGCAGGAGGCCCGTCCGGCAGGACAACTCCTGAAAAAATAGTTGGAAAACGTGGCGTATTTTTCAGCGACGAAAGATGCGATGTCAGAACACCATCTCCACCACGCATTTCACCACAATCACACCATCAAATAACCACGATCAAACACTCACTTTTTCCAAAACACCCCTCAAAAACCCAGCAAAAACGACAGAAGTCCAGCCGCCCACCACGCCAAACTTTTTTCTCGAAATTCCTATTTTTCCTGGATCGCTTTAATCGCAATCGAGTTGGGAGAGATTCCAGCGGGAAGAATGGTAAAGAGCGCCGGCCCCTGCTTTCCCGCCGTCCGAACAACCGCAACATCGCCCGAATGCGTATCCGCAGCCAGCAAGAGGTGCTCATCCTCCGAAAACGCAAGCGCACCCGGCCCCGAACCCGTGCGCACACTGCCCGCCAGCTTCCCGTCGTCGATGCTGTAGAGCCCAATAGAATCAGCACCCTGATTCGAAACCCAAAGCATGCTGTTGTCACGGCTCACTATTCCGTGAACCGGCCTGTTTCCAATGGAGTAAGTTCCCCCAACCTCATTGGTCCACGTAGCGATCTCGGAGAAGCTGTCCGAGTCAAAATTCGAAACGAAGATCTCCCCGCCATCCGGCTTCATTGCAAGATGAACCGGCGTCTTCCCAACATCAAGCAAGGCCAGCATATGGTCCGTTGTAAGCGATGGATTTTGTTTTGCAGCCCACGATCCAGGCGCTGCCGCAAGACCTACTGCCATCACCTGATGTCCCGCGGAGCAGGCCACGAAGACCTTCGAGGAGTCGGGCAAAATGACAGTGTCCGCCGCTCCCGGACAGCCGGAAGATGTCGAACGAAGATGTATGGCCATTCCAGACGACGGCTTGGCGGAGTCGTAGGGAGTTACATCGAAGAGAGACACACTGCCGCTGCCATGATTCGTGACTACAAGAGTGCGGCCGTCAGGCGAGATGTGCGCCTGAGCGGGTTGCTCGCCAGCACCCGCGACGGAGACT
The DNA here is from genome assembly GCF_014201315.1 of Edaphobacter lichenicola. Lineage (NCBI taxonomy): Bacteria > Pseudomonadati > Acidobacteriota > Terriglobia > Terriglobales > Acidobacteriaceae > Tunturiibacter > Tunturiibacter empetritectus. The sequence continues at coordinate 1,285,859 of NZ_JACHDY010000001.1, read as the reverse complement.
TCGCGTCGGCGATCAAGATCAAGAACACTGACGCTGTTGGAGCCGTAGTTGGCGACGTAGGCCCGGTGTCCAGTGGGGTCGACAGCGATGAAGTACGGTTGGCGGTGGACCGAAATTGTCGCAACGACACGATTCGCCTCGGCGTCGATTACGGAGATGGTGCCGGACTGAGCGTTGGCGACGTAGATCTCATTTCGGGCCGGATTGACAGCCAGATTGGTTGGGTTCGCGCCGACCTGGAGCGTGCGATCCTGACGCAGATAGACGAGATCCAGCACCGTGACTGTATTCGATCCTCCGTTGCTGATGTAGGCGTACTCTCGATAGCCGGCTGGAACGTCGGGGAAGCTGCTCCTGCGGCAACCTGAGAGGTTGAGGAGCCCAAAGGCTGCGAGCATGACGAAACGAAAGGAAGAAAGGTGGGGCGTGGGCACTGTTCGGAGTCTATCGAGGTGTTCCAAGGGCGGCAAGGGGAAGTGCGATAGGCGAAGAGTTTTTCGCTATTCCCCGAAACTTCTGGAGCCATCTGGTGTTTAGGTTGGCGATGCTGATTCATCGAAGGACGATTGACAGCATCACGTGCAATTCCTACTCGGACAACGAAGCTGTGGTCCCCCGCGGCTTCGTTGATTTTTAGCGGCGGCCATCCCGCACATGAACCCAGTTCCAGACGGTCCATGCGAAGTATCCTCCCTGAATAACCCATACTGCCACGTAGGCGAAGAGCAGGTGCCGGTGAGGCATGGTGCTCATATCGAGGAACGAACGCCAGGTCATTGCGGAATCTCCAAAGAAGCTTCGATGGCCTGCAGGGCGGCTTCCTGTTCGGCAAGTTGGCGGCGGCGCTCGAGGGCGAAACGGAAGAGAACGATGCAGATACCCCACAGAGTCCAGCCCGCCAGATTCCAATAGAAGGCGGGAAGCATGGAGGGATCGATACCTGAGTCAGGTCCGCCTCCGAAGACTGGCGCAGGATGTTGGGTGCGCCACCAGCGAATGGACATGTAGACGATGGGAACATCGACTGCGGCAAAGACCGAGAGGACCGCGGCGAGAGTGTGGGTCTGGCCGGTAGAGGAGAAGCTGCGCAGCATGAGGTAGCTGACATAGAGCAGCCACAGGAGCAGCATGCTGGTAAGGCGGGGGTCCCAGGTCCACCAGATGCCCCAGGTGGCGCGTCCCCAGAGCATACCTGTGAGGAGGCAGATGCTGGAGTAGACGACGGTCACTTCCGCAGTGCTAAGAGCCAAGGCATCTGCGGTGAGGGCCTTGAGCGGGTCGCGACGTCGCCAGTAGAGATAGAAGAGCGAAGCTACGAAGTTGATGTACGGGAAGATCAGACTCAACATCGCGATGGGGACGTGGTAGTAGAAGATACGCCCGACGTTGCCTTGCGCTGCGTCCGTGGGGACTAGGAAGATGGCCTGGCGGAAGCCGACGGCGAGCACAGCGACGCTGATTCCAAACCAGAGCCAGGCGACGCTGCGGAGAGTGGGGGTACGCTGCTCCATGGATCTAGTTTATCGCGAATGCGGTCATTCGGCGTTGAGGACGGTCTCGAAGAGCAGAATGCAGACCGTGGTGAAGATGATGTCGTAGCCGAGGAGCTGCTTGATCCAGGTGTTGATCTGGATGGAGTCGAGGTCTGCGGTGAGAACCCCGGTGGTGGCCTGGACCATTGCCAGGAGGGCCGGGAGGGAGATAGGGAGGAGGAGAAGTGGGAGGAGCAGTTCGCGGTTGCGGGCGCGAAGTCCGAGGGCAGCGAAGAAGGTGCCGTTGACGACTAGCGCCCAGGTTCCTAGCGGCAGGATGAGGGCGAGGAGCCAGACGTTGCCGAGGGCGTGGAGGTTGAAAAATACGATGAAGATGGGGGCCAGGACCGCCTCGACGGCCAGGACGAAGAGCATGTTGGCGAGGGCTTTGCCGAGGAAAAGGGCGGAGGCGGGGGAGGGGGCCATACGCTGGGCTTCGAGGACGTTGTTGCGCTGCTCCCGGGTCCAAGACTGGTTGAGGGCGGTGATGGAGGCGAAGAGCAGGGCTACCCAGAGGATTCCGCCGGAGATCTGGCGGGCCATTGTGGGGTAGCTGGTGGGGTCGAAGGCGAGGCCGAAGACTACGACGACCAGGAGGGAGAAGAAGAGCATCCCGTTGATGGAGTCGCGGGAGCGCCACTCGAGGCGGAGGTCTTTGCGGAGGTGGTCGAGGACGTGCTGGAGGTACTTCATGCCGGCGCGTGGCCTTTGGTGAGGTCGGCGAGGGTTGCTTTGGCGGCGCGGAGGTAGTCGGCGGGAGCGAGGAGGAGCTGGAGGCCACGCTGGCCGGCGGAGACGGAGATCTGGTCGAAGAGTTCGATGGTCTCGTCGGCGAAGGCTGGGAAGGGCTTTTTGGCTCCCATGACGGTGACTCCGCCGCGGATGTAGCCGGTGAGCGGCTCGACTTCTTTGAGGGAGGCTAGTTCGGCTTTTTTTGCGCCGGCGGCGTGGGCTAGTTTTTTGAGGTCGAGTTCGGCGTCGCCGGGGATGACCGCGAAGACGTGGTCTATCCCTTTTGGGCCGGCGGCGCCGGTGTTGGTGTGGGCGAGGAGGGTTTTGAAGACCTGCTCGGGGGGGAGGCCTATCTTGCGGGCGACGGAGAGGGCGGTGAGGTCGTCGGGATCGACCTCGTAGGGGCGGAGTTCGTAGGGGATGCCCAGGGTGTCGAGGAGGCGGGCGGCGTTGGTCTTGGCTGGGGCAGGCGTCTTCACCCAGCGGCCTCGGCTGGGGAGTCCGTGATGTGGTGGTTCGTCTGCTGGGAGCTTACGATCTGGCCGTTGCGCATGGTGAGGGTGCGGTCGGCGATGGGTTCGGCTAGAGCGGACTGGTGGGTGGTGAGGAGGATGGTGCGGGCGCCGGCTACTCCGTTGACTGGAGCTACGGGCCAGGTGCGGAAGTCGGCGAGGAGCTCGACCATATGGCGGGCGCTAGCGGCGTCGAGGTTGGAGAAGGGCTCGTCTAGGAGGAGGATCTCGGGGTCGGTCTGGAGGACGCGGGCGAGCGAGGTGCGCTGGCGCATGCCCTGGGAGTACTGGCCTACGGGGCGGTTGAGTTTGGGGTCGAGGCCGACGGCGCGGAGGGCCATCTCGGGGTTGCCGACGCAGGCGCAGCCTCCTTCGCGATGGAGCGAGGAGAAGTAGTTCAGGTTCTCGATGGCGGTGAGCTCGTCGTAGAGCATGGGCGAGTGGCTCATGTAGGCGATGCGGCGGCGTTGCAGGTGAGGATGGCCGGAGAAGACGGTGACGCGGCCGCGCGTGGGCGTGATGAGGCCGGCGATGATGCGGAGGAGGGTGGATTTTCCGGCTCCGTTTTCGCCGAGGATGACGGTCGAGGAGCCGGTGCAGAAGCTGGTGGTTACGTTGCGGAGGGCGGCGAAGGTGCCGTAGATCTTGGAGACGGAGTCGAGCGAGATGCAGTCCGTGTCGGCGGCGGAGGGAGAGATGCTGCTGCGGGTTGTCTCTGCCGTCTGCGTCATATTTTTTCGTGCGCGGCGGTTAGCGGGTTGTGGGAGGGGTTGCGGCGGCGGTGGTGGCCGGGGTTGCAGAGGCCGGCGCCGGGGCGTACTTGGAGGCGCATTTGGCCTGGAGCTGGGTGGCGTGGAAGACGCCGTCGTGGCCGTAGGTGCCGACGGCGAGGGCCTGGGCATCGTCCTTGAAGGTGTCGGGCGGCGGCTCGGAGCCCTGGTAGACGACTGAGAGTTTGCGGCCCTGTTCGAGGAGGTCGAAGGTGGCGCTGGTGCCTACGCGGTGGATGCTGCCGGGGGCGACGTTGCCGGCTACACGGAGGTGGCGGACGTAGGCTTTGTTGCCCATGCCCTGCAGCTCGCCGATGGTGACGTAGTAGCTCTTGTTGTCGCGGCCGCCGGTGAACGAGAGATAGGCGATGGTGGCCACGATGATGAGTGTGGCGACGATGAATTTGATCGGGCTCTTGTGGAGTGCGTTTGCCATGTTCTTCGTCTTTCAGTCTACGTTCGCGGGTTCGATTTGGGTAGTCAACCGGTTGGGGGGTACCCCCCCTCCCCCCTGAGGGTATTTTGGGCGGAAGTCTATTGGAATGAATCGGTTGCAGAGAGGGTGTGTCTGTAAAGTATTCCATCCAAATGACTTGCGTACAAAATATTTGTTTTGTTGTAGTTGCGCTCCTGGTTGTGTGGGCGGAGCGGGAGTCTATTGATTCCTGTTTGCTACTTCTATTTTAGACGATTGGCGGGGGGTAATACGCCACGACAAAAGGTGCTCTGGGCGCGGGTTTTGTCATAGGTGGGGCTTGACAAGATTTTCTCCCGTTATGTTCGTGGACTAGAGTCTCGTCCACGCTTTATGCGCTAAGGAGCTTTTTGGGCTTCTTCGAAGCAGGCGTTTGAGATATGGTTCGGCAATGCGTAAAGGATCGATTTTGCTAGTTTGCGGGTTTGTCTTCTCTTCGTTTGTTTCTTCGCTGGTGTCATCGGTAGCGCAGAGCAGTGTTCGTTTGGACAGTTCGGCGTTTGATCGTTATACGGGATGCAGGTTCAGCGATGAACTTGCGGTGGTGGAGACGTCGCCGTTGGCGCCGGGCATTCACGAGCGAACGGTTGAAACCCTGAAGGGACCGAGACAGGTTGGGATGGTAGAGGGGCGAAGGGTGATGTTCGCGTATCCCGGGAAGGATTTCTACGCCAACGTGAAGGTAGAGATACTGCCGGAGAAGGACTATGCGGAGACGAGACAGACATTGGTCGACAACTTCGACTACTTCCTGGCATCGAGTAAAGACAGCACAAGAAACTATGGGTTGAAGCCGAAGCTGAACGGTCTGGATATTCGTGGGCTGGATAGAGACAAACTTGAGGGTGGAGTGCTGGGTATTTATCTGCTGTTGAATGATGCGACGAGAATGGTGACTACAATTTATTTTTTGAATCAGGAGCCAAAGGACCGAAGCTTCCAAACGATTGAGGACTATCGCATGATGAGAGATCGATTTCTTTCGACCTATACAGCGTGCGTCGGCGCAAAGTAGTTGCAGGGAACAGTTGCGGGTGGTTGCGCCAGACGATATGAATTCATCACACATCTCAAATGTACTTGAGGTCAGGTGCACTTTCACTTTTCGTGGTGTCTAACCTGATATGACCTTTAGAATGTGGACTGTGCGGGTGGTCCGCTTTGCGGGTTGGGTGGTTGTGTCTCTGGTGCTGCTCATTTTTCTGGCAGTGCAGATTCAGCTGATACTATCGCGCTGGCGAGCCGAGCGGCTGTCAGCAGATATGCATCAGATTCGCCTCTACCAAAGCACCTGGGCCGATGCGCAGCGTCTCATGAATCGCTGGGGAGCGTGGGGCCACTACGACGGAAGCTGCACGGCTGCAAGTTGCCAATACGCAATCGGCATGGGCACCATCAGATATCAAAACCCCAATGCTCCCCGCCGCGCTTGGGTGGAATGGTTTTCTGCGCACGACCGATTCAATCTCTACGAATGGCTCGGTGGCCGCGACGCAGTATTTTATGCTTCCTTCACGGTTCATGACGGGACCATCTGGAGAACAGGCAGCGGGATCGGCGTCACCGTCCCCACCAGGAGGATCCGAAGGGATAACGATTGGCCCCGGAGTCTCTCTATCAGTGCCGTGAGTTACCAGAGACTTCATCGGACAATAGAGAATTGGCCGGCTTATATGGGCTCTGAGGATGAACTCGCCCAACACCCGTACTACAAAGTAGGAAGGCCAGGGGGCTGCGAGATCAACTGCCAGTTTGAGGTTGTCTACTATTCCACCCATACTCCACCTGCCGAGATTGAGCGCCTGACGTCGTACAATTTCTCCTGCTTTACTCAGTTGATCGCGTGTTCACACATTGAAGATCTATTACCTGCATCCAAAGAGTGGCACCTCTACGACGATCCATACTCATCCAGCCCCACTGTGCCGATACCACCTCCAAGGCCCGAATCTAGTTCCTATGTTCAGACGCCAATCCCTCCCTGCAGCAACATTCCTGTGTGGGCGCACGCGCGGGACGCCCGCTTTGTTTTAGCCGTCGAGGCTCTGACGAAGATCGAGAACGACCCCGAGTCCGATCCCTTTGTGGCAAAAGTCCGGGTTGTTACCTCTCTCAAGGAACCTGCTCCCTGGCTGAGTGGCGCGATCGTAAACGCACACCCCTTTCACGGGAATGAATATACTTCACCGCCTGAGGAGTCCGAAGATCTGGTTCCAGGAAGGCGGTACATCGTGTTTCCCGTTGGAAATGACGAAAAGCACGACATCCTAACAAAAGACTCGCCAATCAAACTCGACCGATGCGGCGTGCTGGAAGACACTCCTGAAATACGGCGCGAGCTTGAGAAGGGGTTTGCGCAGAACGACACGCTGAATCCTTAGTCCCAACTGAAAACAAGCAACTGCAAAGACGAAATGCGGGGGTCTCTCCACTGCGCCGTGCGATAAGACTGCACGGCTCCGGTCGAGATGACGATCTGTAAAGTTTCTGGACAGGTTGAAGCACGATCTGGGCAGGCTGCTGGCCTCTTTGCCGGAGGTGAATGAGGTGGCCCTTTCGCATGTTGGGAGTGAAAAGTAGAGTAGAGGTATGGAGACCGCTGGGGGAGTTGCAGGCAAGAGTGATCGGGGTCGGATGGCTTATAGTCTGCGCCCGCATCGAGTGGGAGACATGGGGTGGATTGTCTATCGAGAGGGTCTCGGATATGCCGAGCAGTATGGATGGGATGAGACGTTTGAAGCGTTGGTGGCGCGGATTGTGAGTGAGTTCGTCATGAACTTCGACGCTGAGCGAGAGCGCTGCTGGATTGCTGAGGTGGATGGCAAGAGTGTGGGGCATGTGTTTCTGGTGAAGCATCCGACGGAAGCTGAGACGGCGAAGCTGCGATTGCTGTTTGTTGAGCCAAGTGCGCGGGGCATGGGGTTGGGAGATGCACTGGTGAGTGAGTGCGTTCGTTTTGCGCGGGGCGCGGGATACAAGAGAGTGGTTTTGTGGACGCAGAGCATTCTTACAGGCGCGCATCGGATCTATGAGAGAGCTGGGTTCAGGTTGGTGAAAGAAGAGCCGCACCACAGCTTTGGGAAAGATCTCGTAGGACAGACCTGGGAGCTCGATTTGATTTGAGGGGATTGAGACGAACGAAGCGGAGATCGTTGGGATCTCCGCTTCGTTTTAGAAAGCGCTTAGACGGCTGTGCTGGTTACGGTTTTGGGTTCGGCGGCGGTGGTGTTGACGCTGTCGGAGATGGTGGAGAGGAGCTCGTCGGCGTTCTTCTCTTCGTCGAGGATGCTGTCGAGGAGGTCGGCTGCGTCGTCGTCGCCGAGGAGTTCGGCCCAGGTGCGGAGGGTGCCGTAGACGGCGATCTCGTGGTGCTCGACCTGCTGGGCGGAGGCGATGAGGGTGATGTCGCGGATGCTGGTGTCGCCTGCGTCCTTGATGTTGTCCTCGGCTTCGGTGATGAGGGCGGAGATGGCTTTGCAGGTGGAGGTGTCGGCGTTGCCGTTGGTGGCGTCGCGGAGGATGCTTTCCACTTTAGCTACGTGGCCCTGGGTCTCTGTGAGGTGATTGCGGAAGGCGGTGGCCAGTTGCGGGTCGGTGGACTTCTCAATCATGGTGGGGAGGGCCTTGGTGATCTTCTGCTCCATGTCGAGCGCCTTTTTGAGGTTGGCGATGTAGAGGGTGCGGAGGTCTTCGATGTTCTCGGAGAATAGCTTCATGGTGATGCTCCTTTTGGAAAAATCGCGAGATGTTCCCGCTGGCGCGCGGAGGCGTCTTTGGTGTTGCGTAAGGTGTGGGTGAGAGCGGCGAACGTTCAAGCCGGGGTGCTCACGGTCGTTCTGCGTTCTGCTGGGTAGGATGCGAGGTTGCAGAGAGGGTTGGCTGTGGAATTCGACTTATTACTGCTGGGTGGAAAGGGTGATGAATTCCGTGAAACAGGGCTTACCTGCGGTTTTTCTCGACGCGCAAAATTCTGTGTGTAGAATGGCGGACTTATGACAATGCCAGGTACGTCCGCTGCCCCTGAGCCCGATCCCGGGATGATCTTCGACACATTAAACGCTTACCAGCGCTCTGTGGCCTTGAAGGCTGCGATTGAGCTTGATGTGTTCACAGAAGTTGCACGCGGGAGCCGCAGCGCGGAGGCGATTGCGAAGGCGGTGAAGGCGTCGAGTCGCGGGATTCGTATTCTTTGCGACTACCTGGTGATCAGTGGATTTCTTGCGAAGAGTGGCGAGGAGTATTCGCTGACGGTTAATTCAGCTACGTTTTTGGATCGGAGCTCGCCGGCGTACTTCGGGAGCATCGCGAAGTTTCTTCTCGATCCTCGCATGATCGCTCCGTTTCTCAACTTGACCGACGTGGTGCGGAATGGAACGACGACGCTTCCGGGGGACGGGACGGTCAGCCACGACAATCCGATCTGGGTCGATTTTGCGAGACAGATGGCGCCGATGGTCATTCCTGGTGCGGGGGAGGTGGCGGAGCTGGTGGCGGGCGATGGGGAGGTGCGGGTGTTGGACATCGCGGCCGGACATGGGCTGTATGGGATTATGATCGCCAAGCAGAATCCGAAGGCGCAGATTACGGCGCTTGATTGGCCCAATGTGCTGGCGGTCGCAACCGAGAACGCTGCGAAGTTTGGCGTCGCGGACCGTCACCGACTGCTGCCTGGGGATGCGTTCGAGGTGGAGTTTGGCGGGCCGTACGATGTGGTGATGGTGACGAATTTCTTTCATCACTTCGATCCACCGACCTGCGCGGGGCTGATGCGCAAGATCCGGGCGTCGCTTGCTCCAGGAGGGCGCTGTGTGACGCTGGACTTTGTGCCCAATGACGATCGCGTTTCGCCGCCGATGGCTGCGGGATTTGCGATGATGATGCTGGGGACGACAGCGGCGGGGGATGCCTATACCTTCGCTGAGTACGAGAGGCTGTTTGGCGAGGCGGGGTTTGCGTCTTCTGAAAGCCACGCGCTGCATAGAGCAGTGCAGACGATGATCGTAAGCAAGGCTTAGCACGCGGGGAGGTAGGAGGATGCTGCCTTGTGCGGGCTCCTCTGGGAGTTGCGGGCCTCGAATCGCGACCTCGCACAAAGTCGAAAGGGCTCTCCGCGGCACGGAGGGCCCTTCTTTCTGGGGCGGCCAGCCGGAAGCTGAGCGCGGCAAACTTTGCGGGAAGCGGCTGGGAAGCGTCAGGGAAGCGTTTAGGGAGATGCGTGCATCGTATACTTACTCGATAACACGGCTACTTACTTGATAGCACGGCAGGACGGGCAGGGGAGAGACATGAGCGAAAACGGGAACGGGGCAAACGGCAACGGCAATGGGGCGCATTCGCACGGCAACGACTACAAGGTGCCGACAGGGCGGGCGGAGTGGATTGTGAAGCGCAAGGCCGAAGCGGCGCTGACTGGCGATACGAATATGAGCCAGATGCACTTTGCGCGGAAGGGCCTGATTACCGAAGAGATGGCCTATGTTGCGCAGCGGGAGAAGATTGCGGCGGAGCTGGTGCGGAGCGAGGTGGCGAAGGGAACGATGATTATCCCTGCGAACATCAACCACGTGGAGCTGGAGCCGATGGCGATTGGGGTGGAGTCGCTGTGCAAGATCAATGCGAATATCGGGAACTCGGCTCTGGTGTCGAACGTGGATGAGGAGTTGAGGAAGCTGCATACAGCGGTGCACTTTGGCGCGGATACGGTGATGGATCTGTCGACGGGTGGGGATATTCCGATGATTCGGGAGCAGATTCTGCGGCATAGCCCTGTGCCGATTGGGACGGTGCCGCTGTATGAGGCGCTCTCGCGGGTGAAGCGGGTGGAGGATCTGAATATCGACCTTTACCTTGAGGTGATTGAGGAGCAGGCGCAGCAGGGGGTCGACTACTTTACGATTCATGCGGGCGTGCTGATTGAGTATGTGCCGCTGGTGGCGAAGCGGATTACGGGCATTGTGAGTCGCGGTGGCGCGATTCTGGCGCAGTGGATGACTTCGAAGCATAAGCAGAACTTTTTGTATGAGAATTTTGATCGGATCACGAAGGTGATGGCGAAGTATGACGTTAGCTACTCGCTGGGCGATGGGCTGCGGCCTGGGTGTTTGGCGGATGCTAGCGATGAGGCTCAGTTTGCGGAGTTGAAGACGCTGGGTGAGCTGACTCGGCAGGCGTGGAAGAGCGATGTGCAGGTGATGATCGAGGGGCCGGGACATATTCCGATGGACCAGATCAAGCTGCAGGTGGATAAAGAGGTTGAGCTGTGCGATGGGGCTCCGTTCTATGTGTTGGGGCCGCTGGTGACCGATATCGCTCCGGGGTATGACCACATCACGTCGGCGATTGGCGCGGCGATGATTGGGTGGCATGGGGCGGCGATGCTCTGCTATGTGACTCCGAAGGAGCACCTGGGACTGCCGAATGAGAAGGACGTGAAGGACGGGATTATCGCTTACAAGATTGCAGCGCATGCGGCGGATGTGGCTCGTCATCGGCCCGGGGCGAGGGATCGGGATGATGCTATTTCGCATGCCCGGTATACGTTCGATTGGGATAAGCAGTTTGCGCTGTCGCTTGACCCGGAGACGGCGCGGGGGATGCACGATGAGACGCTGCCGGATGACTACTACAAGGAAGCGGCGTTCTGCAGCATGTGCGGGCCGAAGTTCTGCAGCATGAACTGGTCGAGTAAGGTGGACGAGTTCAATGCGAAGGAGCATGGTCTGCATAAGCAGGACCTGACGCAGATTGTTACGGAGCAGATGGCTTTGCGGGGGTAGCTTTCGGCGGTTGCGGGAGAGTGCAACCGCGAAGGGAACGGCAACGGCAAAGACGAAATACAGGGATCCTTCGACTGCGTTGCTCGCAAAGTGCCGCGAGCAACTTTGCTCAGGATGACGATCGTGAGGGGGCGGTTTAGTTGGGGGTGGAGGCTTTGTTCGGGATGGCTGCTTTGTTCGGGTTGGCAGTGGTTCTATAGAAAAAGGCCGCGTCCCTGGTTTGGGAGGCGGCCTATCTCTTTGGGGAGGAGTTTGGTTTAGGTTGGCTCGTAGCGGTGGCTGCGAGTTTGTTGCGTCGGGGGCGAATCGGACTGGGCTGCTGGGCGGCACGGGGTAGCTCAGAGCTGGGTTCGAAGGACGGCTCGAATTGGTCAGCGCTGAAGTTGAAGGCCATGCCCGCGATGCGGTGGAGGATGCGGGTTGGTGTGGGCTGGCAACAACTTACTCCGTGGGGCGGCAGCACAGGGGTGAGTCTAGAGAATATCTTTCTCCTGTTTGTCAGATCGCATGGCAAGAAGTGCAGGAGCAATAATCATTGCGAGAAATACCAAAGCTAAAACGAGATCGTGGACCATTGGGGAGTCTCCTTTGGGCGGCTTTGACCGTCTTGAGAGTAATCATGGGGCAGGTGACTAACTGGGGATATCCCACTTCGGCAACGAAAGATGCACCTTTTGGGGGATGGTTTTATTTCTCTTTAAGGCTGGTGTCCTGCCGGACGGGCCTCCTGCGCGGAGGGCGGGCGTTCGCACGCCTTTTTAAAGCTTCGCGTGGTCCTCCCGTTGGTCGGAGGCTCATGTCAGCCAGCTACGTGGGGATGGCTGATTGTGGTGTTTGGGATGGTGGTTTGTGGTGGGTTGGTGGTTATTTGGCGGCTTCCTTGTTGGCGGACTCCAGGATGGCGGCGGAGCGATTGAGGGCTGCGGCCAGGGCGGCTAGCTGGGATTGGGCTCGGGGTGCGTCGGGTGCGTCGATGCCCTCGTTGACGCCGGGGATGACGACGGCGGCATAGCCGGTGAACTCGCCTGGGGCGTAGATGGTGTGTTTGTACCAGGAGCGTTTGGGGAGACCTTCGGGGTTGAGGAGAGCGCCTTCGGCTTCGCGCAGGGACTGGTTGAGCGCCGCGGGGTTCGACGGCGGTGCGGACTGGGCGGCTCGGATGGCGGCGCCGGCGGCGGCGAAGCGGCTGGCTGCGGCTTGGGCGGCGGTGAAGTCGAGGGTGAGGTTTTTGGTGGTGGCTTGTTTCTGCGCGGCCTCGAGGTAGCCTACGATCTCTTTGCCGTAGAGCTGGTAGTCGTAGGGGAGGACGTCGGCGTCGGCCATGTGGAGGATCTCGAGGCCGAAGACGCGGGCCTGCTGCTGCTCGTAGACGAAGGTGGGGTCGGCGAATTTGGTGAACCAGTTGTAGTTGTCGAAGACGGAGTGATAGACGCCGTAGGGGCCTTCGGAGCCGATGTCGGTGGAGGGGACGCCGAGGTGCTGGATGAAGGGGGTGTAGTCGGAGCCGGAGCCCAGGGTGCCGATGTGGACGTCAGAGTCGGTGGATTCAATGGGCTTGCGGCTGCGGCGGGTAGGGGCGGTTGCCTGGTCGGCCTTCCACTGTTCGTAGACGGTTCCGCCCTTGGGGCTGGCGACTTCCTTGGTGACTTCGCGGACGAACTGTTTGAGGGAGGGGACGGCGGCGGCGTCGAAGTTGGGGCCGGCTACGCCTACGTCGGTGTTGAAGTAGGCTACGGCGTGGGCGAGGTGGGTCTCATGCTGCTCGGCCCACTCGGTGGATCCGATGAGTCCTTCTTCTTCGGCGTCCCAGCTGCAGATGACGATGCGGCGTTGCGGCTTCCAACCCTGTTTGAGGAGCTCGCCTAGGCCGTGGACGGTTTCGAGCATGGCGGCGGTGCCGGAGTTGGGGTCGACTGCGCCGTAGACCCAGGCGTCGCGGTGGTTGCCGGCTACGACCCAGTCTTCTTTCTGGGCGGGGTCGGTTCCGTCGATGGTGCCGGTGACGTCCCAGATGGTGCGGAGGGCGACGTCCTGCTCGAGGTGCATGTGGACGGTGATTTTGGGAGGGGTGCTGTGGGTTCCGCCTGCTCCGAGATTTCCACCTGCTCCGAGAGTTCCGGTTGCTCCGAGGTGATAGGTGAAGGGGAGTGCGCCCTGCCAGTCGCGGGGGGATTCGGCTCCGCCGAGGGCTTTGAGGATGGGGGCGGCGTCGTGGTAGGAGAGGGGGTTGGTGGGGATGGTGGGCTGGTTGTTTTGCAGCTTGTCGATGGGGATGCGTTTGGAGTCGGGTAGGTCGGGGGTGGAGGCTACGCCGGGGGTGGTGGGGTCGCCGGGGTAGATGGGGAGGAACTGGATGGAGCCGCGCTGGACGGCGGTCTCGGGACGGTAGGGGCCGCGGGGGTAGATGTCGCCGCGGAAGTAGCCGTCGTCGGCGGGGTCGGAGTAGATGAGGACGCCGACGGCTCCGTACTGCTGGGCGATGTAGGTCTTGATGCCGCGGAAGTTTTCGCCGTAGCGGACGAGGACGATTTTGCCTTTGACGCTGATGCCTAATTTGGCGAGCTGCTGGAAGTCGGCGAGGGTGCCGTAGTTGGCGTAGATGACCTCGGCGGTGACGTCGCCGGAGGGGGAGGAGCCGTTGAAGGCGGGGAGGATGCGGGGGTCGTCCTGGAAGGGGTCGCCGCCGAATTTGTTGGGGTCGACATGCTCGGGCGTGGGGCCGGACATGAGCTTTTTGCCGTCGGCGTCGAAGGCTTCGATGACGATCTTGACGGGTTTGGTGAGGAGAACTTTGTAGGGGATGATCTGGGTTTCGAGGCCGGCGGCTTTGAACTTGTCGGCGACGTAGACGGCGGTGGCGTAGTCCTCGGGCGAGCTGGCCCAGTGGGGGGCGGCGGTGAGGGTCTTGAGGTGCTGGCCGGCGAGTGCGGCGTCGGGGACGGCCATGAAGACTTTGTCCCACTTTGCCTGCTGGGCGAAGTCGCGGTAGCCGAAGACCTGCGGGGCGGGAGACTGGGCCAGGGTGAGGGCGGCGAGAGGGAGCAGGCAGGCTACGGTGCGGAGACGAGTCAAGTCGTGGGCCTCGGTGTGGGTTGTTGAGATATCAGGGTATCGCAGAATTGAGTTTCGGCAGGATTTTGGGCGGGTAAGTTCTGAGGGCAGAGGCTTCTATCGAGGCGGTTGAGTCTCTGCAATGGGTGGCTGCAAACACGTCGAAGCGGTTCACGATGGATTGTGAGCCGCTTCGACGTGTTCCTTTTTCGAGAGAAGGCTATACGGGTTGAGTGCAGAACTTGCAGCGCGTGGCGGGGATGGGGATGTCGCCGAGGCACTGGGGGCAGGGTTTAGTGGCTGGCGGCTCGACAACTGCGGGGTGGAATTTTTTCAAGAGGTACTGAATCGGCAGTACGAGGAAGAAGTAAACGACGCTGGCGATGAGGAGGAAGTTGATGATTGCGGTGATGAAGTCGCCATAGCGGATCTCGCCGCCGTTGACGTGGGCGATGAGGTAGCCGAAGTTGGGCTTGCCGATGACTGCGCCCAGGAGGGGATTGATGATCTTTTCAGTCAGCGAGGTGACGATGGCGGTAAATGCAGCTCCGATGATGACGGCGACGGCAAGATCGACGACGTTACCACGCAGAATGAAATCGCGGAATCCTTTGAACATGAGGTCAGTCTCCTAGTTTGATCGTGCATGGGAACCGTTGATCACTGCTTGTTCCGGTGCGGCGAGTATAACGCAGGAGATTTTTAAGGCTTGAGGATAGTTGAGGGGTGAAAACGGGCTGGGGCGGGCTATTGGGAGGAGGCGATCCAGCGGGCGTAGGGGTAGAGGAGGAAGAAGAGAATCATGCAGAGGGCCATGAGGTCCATGTAGATGCAGAGGATGACCCCGGCGTGATAGAAGCTCCAGCGGCGCTGCATGCAACGGACGGTGTCTGCAGTGCCGGCGATGGCGAAGAGGACGGGAAGGATGAGGAAGAGCGTGGCGCGGTTGTGGGGAAAGTCGGAGAGGAGAAGAGAGACGGCGAGGCTGAGGAGTACGAGGAGGCTGCCGCGTAGAAGAGAGTGGGCACGCGGATTGAAGAGGGGATGTTTCACGCGGTGTGTCTGGTTGAACCTATCTGTTTAAGGATACGGGCGTGATGGGTTTAGTGCCAGTTAGGGGGAGAGGCGTGGCGTACCTACGGTCCTTATTTTTTTGATGCAGGCAAAGCGGATTGCAACGATGGCGGGAGATCGTTGTGCGGAGTTGGTTGTGGTGGGTTTCTGGGTGCGTCCAGATAAGTGAACACCCCCAGATGAGATTGCCGGTTTATCCGCGGGCAACTTTAGTCGTCGTGAGATTCCTAGACTGCGGTGAGCTCGGATTCGGTCTGTTTGGACATGGCGCGGATGGAGTTGTTGTAGGGGGCGGTGAGGACGCCGCGCTCGGTGATGATGGCGGTGACGTACTTTGCAGGGGTGACGTCGAAGGCTGGGTTCTCGATGGCTACGCCGTTGGGGGTCATCTGCTTGCCGTTGGAGTGGGTGACCTCGCGGGCGTCGCGCTGCTCGATGGGGATGCTGTCGCCGTGTGCTGTGGCGAGGTCGAGGGTGGACCAGGGGGCGGCGACGTAGAAGGGGATGTTGTGCTCTTTGGCGAGGATGGCTACGCCGTAGGTGCCGATCTTGTTGGCGACGTCTCCGTTGGCGGCGATGCGGTCTGCTCCTACGATGACGGCCTGGATGCGGCCCTGGCGCATGAGCGAGGCGGCCATGTTGTCACAGAGGACGGTGGTGGGGATGTTGTCCTTCATGAGCTCCCATGCGGTGAGGCGGGCACCCTGGAGGAAGGGGCGGGTCTCGTCGGCGAAGACGTCGATCTTGTGGCCGCGCTCGATTGCGGCGCGGATGACGCCGAGGGCTGAGCCGTAGCCGCAGGTGGCGAGGGCTCCGGCGTTGCAGTGGGTGAGGACAGTGCCCTCTTTGGGGAGGAGTGAGGCGCCGTGCGCGCCCATCTGTTTGCAGGCGGCGATGTCCTCGTCGTACATGCGGCGGGCCTTCGCGACTACGGCGGATTTGATCTCTGAGATGGCGGTGTCTTTGGCGGCGAGTTGGATGTAGAGATTGCGGATCTCGTCGATGCCCCAGAAGAGGTTGACGGCGGTGGGGCGGGTTTCGGCGAGGGTCTTGGCGATGAGGGCGACCTCTTCGGTGAGGGCGGGGAGGGTGGTGGCGATGCTGCGGTCGATGCCGATGGCCATGCCCATCGCGGCAGAGACGCCGATGGCTGGGGCTCCGCGGACGATCATGTCGCGGATGACGGTGGCGACTTGCTTGTAGTCGGTGGCGAGGACGTAGGTCTCCTCGAGGGGGAGCTTGGTCTGGTCGAGGAAGTTAACGCCGGTGGGGAGCCATTCGAGGGTAGGGATCATGTCCCTTCTAGTTTATCGCGAATGGCCTGTATGGGGGCGGATATGGGGGCCGTAGGCGGTTCGGGGGGCGTAGAAGCGCTGGCAGCAACAGGTGCAGCGAACAGGGCGCAGAGCCAGATAGTGGAAGAACCAGTCCCAGCCGCGACGGTGCGAGCGGTGCAGGGATTCGGTGTTGCAGTGGGGGCAGAATCTTCCGTCGGAGAACTTCGGCTTTGAGAACATGGGGGCTTTATCGGCAGGGAGGTTGCCAGTGTTAGGTTCTTGAGAATTGTTTCTCTCCGGTGAGGCTTTTGGTGCGGGTTCTCGTCCAAAATTGGGAATAAGGATGCGGCGGAGTTTGTTGGTGAGGGAGGTCCTCGTGAGAAAAGGTGCGCTGACGAATGTTCTTCTGTCTGTGATTGCGGTGGCGCTGGTTGCGATCGCTGCGAGGCCGTATGTGTCTCCACCACCGGTTGTGGCTGACTCGGCGGCTGCTCACGCGTTCTACATCGAGCCGGGAGTGCAGAATCTGCGGTATCCGGATGGGACGGGGCAGGTGTATGGGAAGGTCGTTGTGGATCTGCGAACCGGGAAGATCTGGGGTTTTCCTACGGGGACAGTCGATCCTTATCCTTCTTATCCTTTGGATAGTAAGCCGGCGGTTTCGCGTCCGTTTGCGCTGGGGCGGTATGCGTTTGAGGATACGGATAAATGATGGTGGTGGCTGCGTGTTGAGTTAAGGACAGCAACAGCGAAGGCAACAGCAGATTCCTCCGCTGCGCTACGGAATGACAACAAAAAAGAGGCAACGGCAAAGGCGAAATACAGGGATCTCTCCACTGCGCGGTTCACGATGAGGCTGTGAACCGCTTCGGTCGAGATGACGAAGTGGTTGGGGTTAATGGGTGGTAATAGTCGTGGCTAGCGGGTGGTGATGGTGGTGGGGGTTTCGTTGGCTTTGAGGTAGTTGCCGTAGCCTACGACGATGGTGGAGCTGACGAGAAGGAAGAGGCCGGTGGCTACGAGGGTTTTGGTGCGGCGGCTGGTGCCTCGCCACTCTTTGAGGAAGAGTCCCCAGAGGGTGGCGAAGATGATGATGCTGGCCATGTGGAGGGTCCAGCTGGAGAAGTCGTACTTGCCCATCTTGGTCTGGCCCATGGAGTAGAAGAAGAACTGGAAGTACCAGATGAGGCCGGCTAGCGAGGCGAAGATGTAGTTCTGGACGAGGGTTTTTGGGGCGAGGTGGTCGTAGGTGGAGGGGTCAAGGGGGTCGAAGTCGACCAGGGTTTGGCCTGAGGCGTGAGTCGCGCGCATGGGGTTGAGGCCGGGCTGGCCGGTGAACTGTTTGATGGAGCCGTTTTTGAGGATGAGGATGGCGGACCAGATGAAGTTGGTGAGGAAGCCTCCCCAGAGCACGACGATGAGGACGGGCAGGTTCTGCCAGAGGTCGAGGCGGTTGTGGGCGAGGAGTTCGGTCTTGGCGAGGGCTCCGATGGGGGCTCCGGCTTTGAGGCCGAAGGCGAAGAAGGAGCTCATGATGCCGGCGAAGATGGCGACGGCGAGTCCTTTGCCGAAGTTGTAGTCGGTCTCTCCGGCTTCGGCTTTTTCTTCGGGGGTGACTTCGCGTTCTTTCGAGAGGCCAGCGGCTCCGTTGACGGCTACGGCGATGAGACAGAGGAGCACGCCGGCGAGGATGATCTGGCCGGAGGTCTCGTGGAGGATGACGTGGATGGAGCCGTCGTAGATGGGCGGGATGAGGGTTCCGAAGGCGGTGCAGAGGCCGAGGGCGATGGCGTATCCGAGGGCGATGCCGAGGTAGCGGATGGCGAGGCCGAAGGTGAGGCCGCCTGCTCCCCAGAGGATGCCCCAGAAGATGGCGTAGTGGATGCTGGAGGCCGGGGCGGCGTGGAGGATGCCGAAGAGATTCGGGACGAGGAGCGCGGCGAGGACTACGGGGGCGATGATCCACGCGGCGAAGCCCTGGATGAGCCAGTAGATCTCCCACGACCAGCGCTTAATGCCGCGGAAGGGGATGAAGTTGGTGGCGGAGGCGAAGCCGCCGATCCAGTGATAGATGACGCCGATGAAAGGATTGGGTCCCACGAAGCCTCGTTCTGTTGAATGATGGAGATGCTGGGTTGAGCGGGTACTATCGTACCTGACGCGAGTTGCGTTAGGGAAATATACTCTCTATTGAATTATATCGAGATTGCGCTTCGCTGGAGGTTGGTCTGCGAGTTTCACTCTTTATTACTTGTTATAACGACACGCTGTTTCCTGAGACCGGCAAGGCTGTGGTGCGGGTGCTGGAGCGGCTTGGGCATATGGTGGAGTTTCCTCGAGGGCAGACTTGCTGCGGGCAGATGCACTATAACACCGGCTACCAGGCGGAGGCGATGCCGCTGCTGGAGCGGTTTGTTGCGCAGTTTCGCGGGGCGGAGGCTGTGGTGGTGCCGTCGTCGTCGTGTGTGGCGATGATGCGGGATCACTATCCGAAGATGGCTGTGGCGAGCGGACGGGCGGAGTTGATTGCGGAGGTGGATGCTCTGCTGCCGAGGGTGTTTGAGTTTTCGGAGTTTCTGACGAAGCGGTTGGGGCTGGAGGATGTGGGGGCTTACTATCCGCATCGGGTGACGTATCACGCGAGTTGCCATGGGTTGAGGAATCTGTTGCTGGGCGATGGGCCGATGCGGCTGTTGAAGGCGGTGCGGGGAATTGATCTCGTCGAACTGCAGGGGCTGGAGCAGTGCTGCGGATTTGGCGGGACGTTTGCGGTGAAGAATGCGGATGTTTCGAGCGCGATGCTGGCGGAGAAGACGACGGCGGTTTTGAATACGAAGGCGGAGGCTTGTACGGCTTGCGATAACTCCTGCCTGATGCATCTTCAGGGGGCGCTGCATCGGCAGAGGACGGGCGTGAAGACGGTGCATCTGGCGGAGATTCTGGCGGGGGAAGACGGGGTAGGGCGATGAGTGGAGTGGGGTTGGATCCGAAGACGGCGCCGACGTTTCCTATGGCGGCGAAGGCGATGCTGGGTGATACGCAGCTGCGGAAGAATGTGCGTCATGCGACGGACGTGATCCAGGAGAAGCGGGCTCGCGTGGTGGGTGAGATGCCGGACTGGCAGGAGCTGCGCGAGGCAGGGAGGCAGATTCGCCGGCACACGATGGAGTATCTGGATTTCTATCTTGAGGAGTTTGAGGCGAACTGTACGCGCGCGGGTGGAGTGGTGCACTGGGCTCGGGATGCGGAGGAGGCGCGAGGGATTGTTGTCGGGCTGGTGAAGGCTTCGGGGTCGGACCAGGTGATCAAGATCAAGTCGATGACGACGGAGGAGATTCAACTGAACTCTGCGCTGGAGGCGGCGGGGATTCATCCCTATGAGACCGATCTTGCGGAGTTGATTATTCAGTTGGGGGAGGATCGGCCGTCGCATATTGTGGTGCCGGCGCTGCATAAGAACAGGCAGCAGATTCGCGAGATCTTTCAGCGGGAGATGAAGCTGCCGGAGTTGGGAGAGAGGCCGCAGGATCTGGCGGATGCTGCGCGGATGTTTTTGCGGGAGAAGTTTCTGCGGGTGAAGACGGCGGTGAGTGGGGCGAACTTTTTGATTGCGGAGACGGGTGGAGTTTGCGTGGTGGAGAGTGAGGGCAATGGGCGGATGTGCCTGACGCTGCCCGAGACGCTGATCACGATTGCGGGGATCGATAAGGTGCTGCCGCGGTTTCAGGACCTGGAGGTGATGCTGCAGTTGCTGCCGCGGTCGGCTACCGGGGAGCGGATGAATCCGTATAACTCGATCTGGACTGGGGTGGATGCTGCTTCTTCTGGGGATGGTTTGCGAGATGGTCCGCGGGTGTTTCATGTGGTGCTGACGGACAATGCGCGGACGGAGATCCTGGCGGATGAGGAGGGACGTCAGACGCTGAACTGTATTCGCTGCGGGGCCTGCCAGAATGCGTGCCCGGTGTATCGGCAGACGGGGGGACATGCGTATGGGAGCGTGTATGCGGGGCCGATCGGGGCGATTCTGACACCGCAGCTGCAGGAGATGCATCATGCGCAGTCGCTGCCGTACGCGTCTTCGCTGTGCGGGGCTTGCTATGAGGTCTGTCCGGTGAAGATCAATATTCCGGAGGTGCTGATACATCTGCGCAATAAGGTGGTGAAGCAGAATACGGCTGGGGTCGCGGGGTTGTTTGATGTGGAGGCCGGGGCGATGAAGGCGATGGCGATGATCTTTCGGAGCGAGCGGAGGTTCAGAGCGGCGCAGCGGCTGGGGCGCGTGGCGGAGAGGCCGCTGGTGCGCAGGGATGGACAGGGCGAGGGATGGATTGGATGGCTGCCGGGGCTGCTGGGCGGATGGACTCAGGCGAGGGATCTCGAGGAGATGCCGAAGGAGACGTTTCGGGACTGGTGGGAGAGGCGGGGTAGAGATGGCAACTGATATGGTTACAAATTCGCGGGCTGAGGTGTTGCGCAGGGTGAGGGCGGCTAGGGGTGGTACGTCAGATGGAGTTGCGGTGCGGGCTGGGTGGGATGGGATTGCGCGGGAGTATCGGCGGAAGGGGACGCGGGAGCGCGAGGGGCTGCTGGCGCTGCTGGAGGATCGGTTGCGGGACTATGACGCGCGGGTGGTTCGGGCTGCGGGTGAGGGCGTAGGACAGAGTGTGGCGAAGAGGCTGGTGGAGCGTGGCGTTCGGCGGATGGTGGTGCCGGTGGGGTTGCCGGTTGAATGGATGCCGGTTGGGTGGCTGCCGGCTTCGGCTGGTGAGGTGGAGTTTGTGGTGGATGAGGGGTTGTCCTCGGAGGAGTTGGATGATGTCGATGGGGTGATGACGGGGGCGACGCTGGCGATTGCGGAGACGGGGACGTTCGTGCTGCAGAATGTTGCGGGGCAGGGAAGGCGGGCGGCGACGCTGGTGCCGGACTATCACCTGTGCGTGGTGAGGGCGGAGGATGTGGTGGAGACGGTGCCGGAGGCGATGGGGCGTCTGCAAGAGACGGCTGGCCTCGCGACTACGTTTGTTTCGGGACCGTCTGCGACGGCGGATATCGAGATGACACGGATCAAGGGAGTGCATGGGCCGCGATCTCTGGATGTGATTCTGATTGTTTGAAGCGTGGAAAAAATCTTTTGACAAACGACAGTAAAAAGGAGCAGTCTGCCTATGTTTCAATAGAGAGTATATTTCTATATCGTAATATCTTGGATCTAAGGGGAATCGAGTGATGGGAAACAACGGTGCAGGGGTCGCAGAGCAGAAGGCACAGAGGGTGTACAGCGCGCTCGATGGTTTTCGGATTGAGCTTCCATCGTGGGGATTTGCGAATACCGGGACGCGGTTCGGGAAGTTTCTTCAGGGTGGGGCGGCGACGACGATTGAAGAGAAGTTCAGCGATGCGGCGCAGGTGAATGCGTTGACGGGGGCGAGCCCGACGGTGGCGCTGCATGTGCTGTGGGACCTGCCGAATGGGACGGCGGATGTTCCTGCGATTCAGACGCTCGAGAAGAAGTATGGGATGAAGGCTGGGTCGATCAATCCGAATCTGTTTCAGAGCGCGGAGTACAAGTATGGATCGATTGCGAATCCCAGCGCGGAGATTCGCGGGATGGCGTTGAAGCATCTGCTGGAGTCGGTGGCGATTGGGCGGGAGCTGGGGTCGAAGGATGTTTCGCTGTGGATCGCGGATGGGTCGAACTATCCGGGGACGCAGAGTATTCGCAAGCGGATTGGATGGATGGAAGAGGTGCTTGGTGCGACGCATGCTGCGCTGGGCGACGGGCAGCGGATGCTGGTCGAGTACAAGCCGTTCGAGCCGGCTTTTTATCACACCGACATTGCGGACTGGGGGATGGCTCTGGAGTTGGTGCGACGGTGCGGGCCGAAGGCGAAGGTGCTGGTGGATACGGGGCATCATGCGCAGGCGACGAATATTGAACAGATCGTGACGTGGCTGCTGCATGTGAAGGAGCTGGGTGGATTTCATTTCAACGACCGGAAGTACGCGGATGACGACCTGACGCTGGGCTCGATCGATCCTTACCAGGTGTTTCGGATCTTCCATGAGATTTTGAGTGCGGAGGAGAAGGATCGCACGGATATTGCCTTCATGATCGACCAGAGCCACAACCTGAAGGGCAAGGTGGAGGCGATGGTGCAGACGGTGGCGACGGCGCAGGAGCTGTATGCGAAGGCCGCGCTGATTGACCAGGTGAAGCTGGCGGAGATGCAGCAGGAGTGCCGGCTGGTGGAGGCTGAGGAGTGCTTCCGGGATAGCTTCTGGCAGGACGTGCGGCCGATTGTGAGGGAGTGGAGGACGGCGCGCGGGCTTCCGGCGGAGCCTCTGAAGGCGCTGGCGGAGAGCGGATATGTGGAGAAGATTACGCGGGAGCGAGAGAGCAAGAATGCTCGCAGTGTTTCGACCTATGCTTAGAGATGTTTTCTCCTGATCGTCGCGGGGTGAGGCGGTGGTTGGGTTTTGGGAAGAGAGATTCTGATGCTTTGATCGCTGCTTCGTGGGAATTCCATTAGCGAAACCGGGGCAGGTGCCGCATAATGGATCGGCTGAGTGGTCGCTCCTCGGCGGGAGACTATGGCGGTACGAAAGACCTCGAAACGACTTTATCTGATTCCGGTGCTGTCGAAGGCGCTGGATATTCTGGAGCTGCTGCAGGCGGAGAACCAGCCGATGACGCTGGAGTCGATCCATCGGCAGACGCGAATCTCGAAGACGACGGTGTACCGGGTGTTGAAGACGTTCGTTCACCGGGGATATCTTTCGCAGTCTCCCGATGGGACGTACCGGCAGGTGACGCGGCCGAAGAAGATGCGGTTTGGCTTTGGCGGGCAGAGCGCGGATATGCCGTTTTCCGTAGAGGTGACGGAGAGTTTGAAGGATGCGGCAGCGGCGGTGGGGGTCGATCTGCTGATTCTGGATAACCGCTATGACGCAGCGACTGCGTTGCGGAATGCGGAGGAGTTTGTTTCGAGCAAGGTGGATCTGGTGATCGAGTTTCAGGTGGAGCAGGAGGTTGCTCCGATGATCGGGGACAAGATTGCGGGGGCGAAGATTCCGCTGATCGCGATCGATATTCCGCATCCTCATGCGACTTACTTCGGGGTGGATAACTATCGGGTAGGGATCGAAGCTGGGGAGACGCTGGGCGCCTACGCGACAGCGAACTGGGACGGTAAGGTGGATTGGGTGATCGGGCTGGATCTGGCCGAGGCGGGGCAGTTGGTGCAGAGCCGGATTACGGGTGCGTTTGAAGGGGTGAGGAGCGGACATCCGGAGCTGCCGGTGGAGGTGTTTGTGCGGATCGATGGGCGGGGGATGCGCGACCGGAGCAAGAAGCTGATCTCGGATTTTCTGCAGCGACATCCGAAGGACAGGCGCATTCTGATTGCGGCGGCTACGGACTCGAGCGCGCTGGGTGCGGTGGATGCGGTGCGGGAGCAGAAGCGCGAGAAGCATGTGGCGATTGTGGGGCAGGATTGCATTGCGGAGGCGATGCAGGAGATGCGGAGGGACAAGTCGCCGTTGATCGGGTCGGTGTCGCATGAGGCGAGCTCGTATGGGCCGAGTTTGATTCATCTTGGACTGTTGCTGCTGCGGGGGCAGACGGTGCCTCCCTACAACTATGTGGCTCATAAGATGGTGACCCGGGATTCGCTCGGCGAGGTTTGAGTTTTGGCCTAATTTTCTCATTGGAAATAGTTGCCGTATTGGTGTTGCGTGTGGAATGATAGTCGGGGCCTGGATTTAGGCCAGGACGAAGAGGTTGACACATGACGGCACAGGGCGGCCTGAAGTTTTTGGAAGATCGTTGGGATGAGGCGGTATCGGCGAAGCTGGATGCACCAGAGCTGCTGCGATACAGATCGAACCTGCTGGGCTCGGATCTGCGGATCACCAACTTCGGTGGGGGAAATACGAGCTCGAAGTTGGAGCAGGTCGATCCGCTGGATGGTAAGACGAAGCAGATTCTGTGGGTGAAGGGGAGTGGGGGCGATCTGGGGAGCATCAAGCGCGCAGGGTTTGCGACGCTCTACATGGATAAGCTGCTGACGCTGGAGAAGGCGTATCGCGGGGTGGATCTCGAAGACGAGATGGTGGAGATGTATCCGCTGTGTACGTTCGGGAACAATCCGGTTGCGGCTTCGATTGATACGCCGCTGCATGGGTTTTTGCCATTCGCGCATGTGGACCATCTGCATCCGGATTGGGGGATCGCACTGGCGGCCTCGGCGAACGGGAAGATCAAGATGGAGGAGTTCAACAAAGAGTTTGGACATAAGCTGGCGTGGCTGCCGTGGCAGAGGCCGGGGTTTGAGCTGGGCATGATGCTGAAGAAGATCGTGGAGGAGACGCCGGGGTGCGATGGCGTGGTGCTGGGTGGGCATGGGCTGTTTACGTGGGGAGAGACGCAGCGCGAGAGCTACCTGAATACGATTACGATCATCGATCAGCTGGGGCAGTTTATTGAACGGCATGGTTCGGTTACGGGGCATAAGCACTTTTGCGGCGGGCAGGTGAAGAGTCGCGAAGACAGGGCTGCGATTGCGCTGCAGGTGATGCCTTATCTGCGTGGGGTGGTGTCGCGGAAGCAGCGGTGGATTGGGAGCTTTAGCGATCTGCCGCAGGTGATGGAGTTTGTGAACTCGGCGCAGGCGGAGAAGCTGGCGCACCTGGGGACGAGCTGCCCGGATCACTTTATTCGAACGAAGATTCGGCCGATGTTTCTCAAGTGGAATCCGGCGGGTGATCCGGCGGAGCTGAAGGAGTTGATTGAGAGTTCGCTTGAGACCTATCGCGCGGAGTATGCGGAGTACTACAAGAAGCATGCGGTGAAGGATTCGCCTGCGGTGCGGGATGCGAGCCCTACGGTGGTGTTGGTGCCGGGTGTGGGGATGTTCAGCTTTGGAAAGAATAAGACGGAGTCGCGGATTACAGGCGAGTTTTACATCAATGCGATTGGCGTGATGCAAGGCGCGGGTGCCCTGGGTGCGGGCGTGGATTGCAAGGATATTTCACCCCAGCGAGCAAGCTCGCCGGGGACACCGGAGATTCCGCAGGCTGGGCCCGCGGCTTCGGCGGATCAGTTTACGGTGCATGCGAACTATGTTGCTCTGCCGCCGAGTGAGGCGTTTCGGATTGAGTACTGGAAGCTGGAAGAGGCGAAGATTCGCAGACAGCCGCCGGAGAAGGAGTTGAGTCGGCGGGTTGCTTTGGTGGTTGGCGGTGGGAGTGGAATTGGCCGCGAGGTTGCGCTGCTTGCCGCTCAACGCGGGGCGCATGTGGTGGTGGCCGATCGCGACGTGAAGGGCGCGGAGGCGGTTGCAGAGGAGGTGAAGGCGATTGCCGGGAGAGAGGCTGTCAGCTGGACGAGCATTGATATTCGTGATCGGAAGACGATCAAGGCTGCTCTTGAGGCGACGGTGAAGCAGTTTGGCGGGATCGATATTTTGATCAATACGGCGGCGCTGTTTCCTTCTTCGCCGGATGGTGTGATCAGCGATGCGCAGTGGGCTTTGACGCTGGAGGTTAATGTTACGGCGAACTATCTGCTGACGGATGAGGCGGCGAAGATCTTTGCGGAGCAGGGGATCGATGCGAGCGTGGTGCTGACGAGTTCGGCGAATGCGGTTGTGGCGAAGCGTGGCAGTGAGGCTTACGACGTGAGCAAGGCGGCGTTGAGTCATCTGGTGCGGGAGTTGGCGGTTTCGCTGTCGCCGAAGGTGCGGGTGAATGGGATCAGTCCGGCTACGGTGGTGAAGGGGTCGACGATGTTTCCGCGGGATCGCGTGATCGCTTCGTTGAAGAAGTACAAACTGCCGTTTGAAGAGACGGATACGGATGACGGATTGCGAAATGTGCTGGCGCAGTTTTATGCGACGCGGACGTTGACGCATCAGCCGATTGATCCGAAGGATTGTGCGGAGGCGATTATGTTCCTTGCGGGGCCTCTGGCTCGATGCACGACGGGACACTTGATTCCGGTGGATGGTGGTTTGACGGAAGCGTATCTGCGATAGGAGAGGCGCGCGATGAGACGGACGCCAGATATGGCGCTGGTTCCGCAGGATACGCGGGCTTTGGTGGCGGTGGACCTGGGGGCGGAGAGTTGCCGGGTGTCGCTGCTGCGATGGGTGGCGGGGCGGCCGGTGATTACGCTGGTGCATCGGTTTGCCAACGCTCCGCGTGAGACGGAGGGTGGACTGCGCTGGGATTTAGGCATGATCGAAGCTGGGCTGGAGCATGGGCTTCGACTCTGTGCGGAGATTGCTGTGGAGGGCGTGCGTTCGATTGCGGTGGATGGCTGGGCGGTGGACTATGTGCGCGTGGATGGGGATGGGAGGGCGTTGGCCGATCCGTTTTGCTATCGCGATGAGAGGACGATTGAGGCGGAGCAGATGCTGTACGAGGAGATTGCGCCTGAACGGCTGCGGGAGTGTACGGGAGTGCAGTTGCTGCGCATCAACACGCTGTATCAGTTGTATGCGGATCGATTGGAGGGACTGCCTGCAGGCGAGCAGTGGATGAATCTGCCGGAGTATGTTCTGTCGCGTTGGGGTGGGGCGCGGGTGGCAGAGTTCACGAACGCGACTCACTCGCAGATGGTGGATTTGCATGGGCGGCGGTGGTGTGAGGAGATCTTTCAGGCTGCGGAGCTGAATGTTGCGCTGGCGCCGAGGCTGGTTCCTCCGGGCACTGAGGTTGGCAGGTTGAGTGGTGAGTTGGCGAAGCTGGGGGCGTTTCGCGATACGGTGTTGATCGCTCCGGCCTGTCATGACACGGCTTCGGCGATTGCGGGGATTCCGGCGGTGGGGGATGATTGGGCTTATATCAGCTCGGGAACGTGGTCGCTGGTGGGGACTGTGTTGAAGGAGCCGAGGAACGATGCGGGTGTGGCGGCGGAGAACTTCACGAATCTTGGAGCGGTGGGGGGGAGAGTCTGCTTTCACAAGAATGTGAATGGGATGTGGTTGATCCGGCAGTGTCTGCATCAGTGGGCTGAGGAGGGCCCGGAGTGGAGTGTGCCGGAGTTGGTGGCGGCGGCGGAGAGGGTGGCGACGCCGGAGGGGTTGCTGGATGTGGACGACGCCGATCTGCTGCTGGCTGGTGGCATGCCGCAGAGGATTAATGCGCAGCGGGTGAGGATGGGGCTGGAGGCTTTGGAGGAAGGTGCGGAGAATGCTCCGGCGTTTGCGAGTTTGATCTTTCATAGCCTGGCGGCTCGGTATGCGGAGGTGCTGGAGCGCGTGGCGTTTCATAGCGGGAAGAAGTTGAAGCGGTTGTTTGTGGTGGGTGGCGGGAGTCAGAATGATTGTCTGAATCGGCTGACGCAGGAGGCTACGGGGTTGGAGTTGTTTCGTGGCGCGGCGGAGAGCTCGACGGTGGGGAACTTCGCGGTGCAGCTGGCGGTGCTGGAGGGTAGCCGGGATGAGGTGACGGGCGCGGATGCGGAGCAGGTGTCGCGATGGGCGGGGCGGTTGGTTTTGGCTCTGGAGCAGACGGTTACGAAGAGTTAGCACTCGCGTGGTAGGCTTCCTTTGCATGTCTGCTCATCCCTTTGATCTGGTTGCTTCTGCCTCCGCTGAGATGGTTCGCGAGGGCTTTCCTGTTGACTTTCCTGACGGCAGCGACGCGCAGGTGGCGGCGATTCGTTCGACTGCGGGAGCGAAGGCGGATGCGGATGTTCGCGATCTGCGTGGGTTGTTGTGGTCTTCGATTGATAATGACACCTCGCGGGATCTGGACCAGATTGAGGTGGCCGAGCGCGTGGACGGTGGGGTGCGCGTAAGGGTGGGGGTGGCCGATGTTTCGGCTTTGGTGCTGAAGGATACGCCGCTGGATCATCATGCGGCGGAGCAGACGCAGACGGTTTATACGGCGGTGCGGAACTTTTCCATGCTGCCGACGGAGCTTTCCACGGATCTGACCTCGTTGAATGAAGACGAGGATCGGATGGCGGTGGTGGTTGAGTTTGTGGTGGATGGCGAAGGGAAGGTGCAGAACACTGCCATCTACAGGGCGCAGGTTCGGAACAGGGCGCAGCTGGCTTACAGCCATGTGGGGCCGTGGCTTGAAGGGAAGGCGGGGCCGGATGCGAAGGTGGCTGCTTCGGTTGAGTTGCAAGAGCAGCTGCGGCTGCAGGATGAGGCGGCAGTGGCGCTGCGGGCTCAGAGGGTGAAGATGGGCGCGCTGGAGTTCAACCGGGTGGAGGCCGATCCGGTGGTGGTGGATGGCAAGGTGGAGTCGATTGGGACGGCGTTTCATAATCGGGCGAGCGATTTGATTGAAGAGTTGATGATCGCTACGAACGAGACGATGGCGCGGATGCTGCGGGAGGCGAAGCGGTCGTCGATTCGCAGGGTGGTGCGGTCGCCGGAGAGGTGGGCGCGGATTGTGGAGCTTGTGGGGCGGCATGGGACGGTGCTGCCGGCGCAGCCTGACTCGGGCGCGCTGAACGCGTTTTTGCAGGCACAGAGGGAGTCGGATGCGGTGCACTATCCGGATCTGTCGCTGGCGATCATCAAGCTGATGGGGCCGGGAGAGTATGTGCTGGCTAAGGGCGATGATGATGCGGAGCAGCCGGGGCACTTCGGGCTGGCGGCGCAGGACTATGCGCACTCGACTGCGCCGAACCGGCGGTTTGTGGACCTGGTGACGCAGCGGGTGGTGAAGGCGATGCTGGCCGGCGAGGCTGCTCCTTACACTGATGAGGAGCTTGAGGCGATTGCGACGCACTGCAATGAGAGAGAGTCGGCGGGGCGGAAGGTGGAACGGGCGATGCTGAAGCGAGTGGCGGCGGTGGCACTGGCCGGGAGCGTGGGGAAGAGCTTCCATGGAGTGATTACCGGCGCGAACGATAAGGGGACGTACGTGCGGGTGTTCGATCCGCCGGTGGAGGGCAAGGTGGTGCGGGGCGAGCAGGGGCTGGATGTGGGGGATATGGTGGATGTGACGCTGCTGCATACCGATCCGCAACATGCGTTTATCGACTTTGGACGTGCGTGAGGCTGGAGGCATCAAAACGCAAATCCGGGTGGCTCTACAACCAACCGAGGCTTCGCCACATCAAGAGCGCTAGCATCTTTCAGAAATGTTAGCTCGACAACGATTTGTGGTGAGCCGCGGCTTTAAAATTGGCTACGTTCCTCGTCAATGATCGACTGTCAGCATCAAAACCTGTGCTTCTGCCTGAGTCAGTACCCTCGGCAACGACTTCGCTTCCATCGAGAACCCTCCATCTAATATCCAAAAGCGATGCCCATTTGCAGTGATTATCTGATGGAGACACAGCGAAGCCCATTTTGCATCGCAACTCATCAGTAGGAAGAAGCCACTTCACGTCGATATCAACATTGTAAAATCCGCGTTTGGCAGAAAATTCTGGCGTGCGCACAACACCCATGCCTAGAGAGATCGGCATATCGATCCCGTTCTTGGTGCATACGCCGCACTCTTGTGCCGTGCCGCGCAGCGCCAGGCTTAGGAAGCAGAGGAAGGTAAGAAATTTTACATTGAACCTGGCCAGGATTATCCCTGACCGCATAACAACCCGTTTGATATTGATTGCCAAGGCACCGCCTCTGTACCAGGAAAGAGAATTTAGGTTGCGTTGCGGAGGTACTTTTGTCTTGCGCGGAGCAGGTCGTCCAGTTGATGGTCGCTAAGGGTCTGCGAGGAGCCTAGCTGGTGGGCTACGAGGCGGATGTGGGCGAGGTGCTCGACGGTCTCCATCTTGAGGAAGGCATCGGTGAGGGTGGGGCCGTAGGCTACGGCGCCGTGATTGGCCATGAGGATAGCGGTGTGATGAGGGATGAAGGGTCTGAGGCTGGCTGCGACCTCGTCGGTACCGGTTGTGGCGTACTGGGCCAGAGGGACTGAGCCGAGGGTCATGACGGCCTCCTGGCAGAGCATCTCGTCGAGGGCGCGGCCGGCGCAGGCGAAGGCGGTGGCGATGGGGGGATGGGAGTGGACGACGGCTTCGATGTCGGCTCTCATCTGGTAGACGGCGAGGTGCATGCTGAGTTCGCTGGTGACCTTTCTTGAGCCTGCGAGCTGTCGTCCTTCGAGGTCGACGATGACCATGTCGGAGGGGCGCATGAGGTACTTGCTCATGCCGGTGGGGGTGACCAGCAGGCGCTCCTGATCGAGCCTGACGGAGAGGTTTCCCGAGGTTCCCGGCATGAAGCCGAGTCGAGAGAGCCATCGGCCGAACTGCACGAGTTCGCGCCTTAGTTCTACTTCGGGCCGGCCGATACATTCTTCGATCATCGTTCCTCTTTCGTTGCCATGAAGTGTAATCCCATTACGGTTTTCAAAGTGCATGTTTCCTCACAGGATTTCGAATGGAGATGTTTTTATCCGGATGATAGGTTTTGGAGAAAGGGGGCTTTGCAGGTTTCGCCAGACTTCGCCGATTTTGGCGGAGGCCAGGAAGAGGTGGCCGGCGGTGAGCGGACCAAGGACGCGGTGGTGGCCGACTGCTGCCAGTCCCATGGAGGCGATGCAGCCACATTGTTCGCAGTCGGGGTTGCCTCCAAACTGGCAGGGGGTGATTTTAGTTGAGAGGTCCGCGGAGACGGTCATAGTTGTTCGAGCGAAGATACACTCTTCGGGGGTCTTTGGTGGAGAAGAGATTTCTTGGAGAACAACATCCGGCATATCGAGGACCGGATATTTCTTTCGGAGCTCGCGCAGCTCGGCGATGATGTTGGCTCGCTGGCGTGGGGTGAGGATCTCTGGATCGGTGGCGCCGCGCTGCGGGGTGAAGAGGCTGAACCAGACCTTCGTTACCGCGGGTTGACTGCTCCAGAACTGGAGGAACTGGTCGAGGTATCTGGGGCGGTCGGCGATCTGCGCGGTGATGGTGCAGTGGATGGTGATGTTGGCGTCCTGGATATTTTTGAGGATGCGGCGGTAGGTGGCGGGTTTGCGGCGTTCGTCGTGCTCGGGTTGGAGGCCGTCGACGGAGACGACCATGTGGAGCTTTTTGAATCTCTTCCACTCGGCGGGTATGACGCGGAAGGCGCTGGTGACGATCTGGGTGTGGATGCCGCGAGCCTCGATCTGTGGGAGAAGGAGTTCGAGCTCGCGATGGCGGACGAGGGGATCTCCGCCTACGAGGGAGACGTGTAGAGGCTTTTCTTTGTCGAGAAGTTCTAGCACGCGCTGAACGAGCTGGTCTCCCTTGAAGTCGGAGAGTTCGCGGAGCTGGGTGTCTCCGCCGAGATGTGCGGAGTCGAAGGCATAGCAGCCGGGGCACCGCAGGGGACATTCTTTGGTGATTTCGATAGACAGCGAGGGGGCGCGTCCGGCGAGAATTCTGGCCCACGCGTGGATGACTGCTGATTTCTTCATTGCTTCTCCATGATCGGCTGGATGAGAACTGATCAGTTTGGATAGAGGTCGCAAGTGACTCGGAGGGAGTCGCGACTGCGAACGCACGAAGAGACGTATCAGATTTGTAGGGGAAGATTGATGGAGTGAAGGGAGATGCTGCGCGGCAGATTGAACTGCACAGGCGCGACCAGGCCGGAGAGAGACCTGGCGGTTGGATCAGCTGGCTGAAAAAGGGAAGACAGCACGCGTCGAAGCGAGAGGATCAGGGTAAGGACTGCTCTGCGTTGATGGGAGAGAACGAGCACGAGACAGAGGATTGCTGCGAGAGCCAGGAGTCCGAACTCGCAGTCCTGGCCGCCGCGGAGAAACTTGTCGAAGGTCCAGAGATACTCCGTCACGGGCATGACCGCTACAAGAAGAGTTGTCAGGAGTATGAGGATTTGACCGAGCAGAATGCAGATCTCAGGCGCACGAGAAGGCGTGTCTTCAATCGAACATTTCGCTATGGGGATAAGGTTCAATAGCCCTCTCGTTCTACATAGATTTTATCCTGATCTCTTTGGACGGGCTAGCAATAGAGGAGAGCAATTCCTCCATGCGGCGCTTCGTTTATCTGTTCTGCCTTTTGATGCACAAATTTGCGCTGTCGCTCCGTAGTTGGAATTTCTTTTTTCGCTGGCTCGGTGGAGAGGTGAAGCGATTCTGTCTGGGTTTGGGCGATTCAATGTCGCGAGTCTTCGATTTGAATCAGGACCAGGGCATTCGGAGTAAGGCTGAGGTGGAGAGTTCCATTGTGAAGCGCGGTCTGCTCCGGGGCGGGGAGTGCGGTCTCGCGGTTTAGCTGTTCGGCCTGGGCGGGTGTAGGGTTTTTGGGTTTGCCCATGGCTGCCCACTGCGGCAGGACGTTTCCGTGGGCCTGGTCGACTCGCTGCATCGCGACCTTCGCGTTTTGCGGGACGCCGGACAGATGGAGGTTCAGCTCGCGGGAGAGACCTTGGTGGCCGGGGTCAACGAGATTCCAGGCTGCGATGGCCAGGTCTCCGTTGGATGTTCGCGTGACGATCAGGTTGTGGGAGGTGTTGGCAAGACGCTGGTCGCCGAGTTGGTGCAGGAGACCGTAGGCGTAGTAGCTGGGCTTGTTGATGCCGTCGAAGGCGCGTAGTCCGAAGTCTCCGCGGAAGGGGGTGCTGGTGGGGCCGCCTTCTTCGAAGACGTCGGAGAAGGTCCAGAAGGAGAGCATGTCTACGTTGCCGGCGGACTCGCGTACGGTGTTGGCGAGAGCGGGGCCGACGTAGATGGTGTCGCGCGCCTCCATCATGCCGGGGACGTTCCACTCGGTCCAGAAGAGCGGGAGGTGAGGTGTGGGGGAGTGATCGATCTCTCCGCGTACCTTGGCTATGGCGCGGCCTACGCGGTCGTCCATGGGGATGTCTTCGTGGGTGCCGAACATGTTGTGGACGGTATCGTCGGCGTAGCCGTGGGTCGAGACGAAGTCGACGGGGATGTGGTTGTCCGCGGTGTGCTGGAGAAACTCTGGGACCCACTGTGCTGCGGCGGTGGCGGGGCCGCCTACGCGCAGACGAGGGCTGACGGATTTGAGTGTGCCGGCGGTGTGATCGTAGAGCTCGAAGTACGACTCCTGGCGCGGGATGCCGTTCCAGAAGTCGATGTTGGGTTCGTTCCAGACCTCGAAGTACCACTGAGAGACTTCGTCGATGCCGTAACGCTCGACGAGGTGCTGGGCGAAGTGCTGGATGAGGTCGTCCCAACGCTCCATGCTCTTTGGTGGCGAGACGTTCTGCTTGTACCAGAAGGGATGGAGTGCGTCGGGGTTGAAGGCAAGCTTTTTGGGCATGAAGCTGATCTCTACGACGGGGCGAACGTCGTTCTTCAGGAGGCCGTCGTAGATGGAGTCGACGTAGGCGAAGTTGTAGACGGGGTTGCCGTGCTCGTCCTCGTTGTAGACGCCGACCTCGTCGTGCAGGATAGCGTGGAAGCGCACGTAGCGGAAGTCGGCTACTTTTTTAACGGCGCGGAGGTCTTCGCGATAGGCTTCGCGCAGGGTGAGGATGGCGCGGCCGGAGCCGAACATCTGCTCCCAGAAGTGCGGGAATGGCGTTGTGGTGGCGTGGGCGTCGATGGTGACGACTTCTTCGGCGGGCGGCTGAGACTGAGAGAAACACGGCCATGCAGTGCACAAAAGAATCAGAGAGAGCGGTAGGAGTCTGCTTCGGCGGCGCATCATTTGTGACCTCGTTCTGAACAGCGGGGAGGGCTGTTTTTATTTGGCCGTTTTTATTTGGCATTTTTTATTTAACGATGAGAACGACCAGGCCGTGTGGCGGCACAGTGATCTGCAGATGACCGTTGGAGAGCCGGAGTTTTTCTGCAGGCGACATGGCACCGGCGGCTCTCAACTTTTTGATCTGATCCTGCGTGAGGTCGCGCGGCCTGCCCATGGCGTCAAACTCTTTCACTGCGTTTCCGTGGTCGTCATCCACTCGCAAGAGTTCAACCTTTGCGCTTGATGGGAGGTTGGCGAAGGTTAGCTGAAAGCTCTTGTCTGGGCCTTTGTTGGCGGGAGGAGGGGTGTAGGCGGCTCCGATGCCGTAGGGTGGGGCGTAGTTCCAGAGAGCGACTTCTACCGCGCCATCGCTCGATTTGGTTGCGAGTGCGTCATCGTTTTCAAGTTCAATTCTGAGGTCTCCAAGGCGGTGCAGCATGGCGAAGGCGTTGAGGGAAGGCTTGGGGATGCCGTCTGCAGCGACGAGGCCAAAGCCGCCGTAGAAGGGCGTTCGGACGACTCCCTGCTCTTCGAAGACGTCGGAGAACGTCCAGTAGCTCATCGACTCGGTGAGGCCGTCGCACTGGCGGATGTTGTTGGCGAGCCAAGGTCCGAGGTAGGTGGTGTCGGTTACGTCGGGCTCGTTGGAGTAGCTGGCGTTGTACTCGCTGAAGATGAGCGGCATCTTTGGGTAGGGTGAGGCGGCGATCTCGTCGTGCACTTTTTTGACCGCGCGATAGACCATGACGTCGCGGGGAATCTGTTCGTCGGTGTGGAAGACATCTTTGGCGGTATCGTTCGCGTAGACGTGGGTGGAGGCGAAGTCGACGGGGATGTTGTGGTCTTTGCAGTGTTGGAGGAAGTCCGCGACGTACCCTGCCTGGGCCGTCGATGGGCCGCCTACACGGATTCTTTGACTGACTTTTTTGAGTGCGAGCGCGGTGTGATCGTAGAGTTCGAAGTAGGTGGGGATGTTGGGACGGCCGCCCCAGAAGTCGAGGTTGGGTTCGTTCCAGACTTCGAAGTTCCAGGTTGCGACTTCGTCGATGCCGTAGCGGTCGATGAGGTGTTGGGCGAAGGCGGTGATCATTGCGTCCCAGAGGGCGTAGTCCTTTGGCGGTGACACGACGGGCTTGTAGAAGAAGGCCTGCGTCTGATTTGGGTCGGCTGCCATCTTGCGGGGCATGAAGCTTAACTCTGTGAAAGGACGGATGTTGTTGGCGAGGAGGCCGTCGTAGATCTGGTCGATGTAGGAGAAGTTGTAGACGCCGGCGCCCTGAACTTTTTCGGGAGGCAGGCCGGGGTTCTTCGTGGTGGCGTCGGGGTCGTAGAGGCCGACTTCGTCCATGAAGATGCCGTGGAAGCGGACTGATTTGAAGTCGGTTACGTTCTTGACGGTGCGAAGGTCGTCACGGTAGCTCTGACGGAGGGAGAGGATGGCGCGACCGGAGCCGAAGGTTTGCTCCCAGAAGTGGGGGAAGGGGGTGGTGGGGGCGTTGGCGTCGATGCGGATCTGCTCCGCTTGCTGGGCGGTGAGGGATAAGGAGCTGAAAAGGCAGAGGCTAAGCGCGGCCAGGGCGAGTGTGCGGGATCGAATCATGAGAGATCTCTCCAGGGTGTGCAGCTTGTGGTGAATTCGTGGTGACAACGTGGTTTTCTGGTGGTGAAACGTGGTGAATTAGCACCATGTTGGCGTGGTGCGGAGTTAGGAATGACGCGGGTTTTGTTGTTTTTTTGCAGAAAAAATTTCGGGATGACGTTGCACCATTGTTGCACCATAAATGAGGCAGCCACTTTTTGGATTGCGTCGGCGTCCTTTTTTTGCGCCGTGTGGTGGCCGATTGCGCGGCTTAGGACGTTGAAGAAAGAGATGCTCCCGAGGGAGCATCTCTTGTACTGCAAGAAAGATGAGGCACTAGAAGCTGAAGCGGGCCTGGAGGTTGATGATGCGGCCGGAGAGGGCGTTGTTGGCCTGACCGAAGTTTGGAACCAGGATGTTGGTGTTAAGCGAGCCCGGGGTGAGGTTAATGTTGTTGAAGAGGTTGAAGGCGTCGGCTCTGATCTCGATGGCGGCGTCTTCTCCAATGATCTTTGCCTTCGGTAGGCCGAAGGATTTGGTGAGGGTTGCGTCGACGTCTCTATAGCCTGGGCCGTTGAAGGAGTTGCGTGCGATACCGGGAAGTTGCGGCAGTCCGGATGCGAAGCCGGAAGAGCCCGCGGTGGGCGCGACAGGCGCGGTGAAGTAGGGCTGGGTGGGGCCGGCGTCGGGGAAGTTGAGGTTGGGTTTGCCGTTTTCAAAGGCATCATTGCTGCTGCTGCTTTTTGCGCCTCCGTTATACGAGGCCGGACGCAGTGTGTTGTATCCGCTGGCGGCGTAGTAGAGGTTGCCTCCCGGCACGTTATAGGTCGGGGTGAAGGGAAAGCCGGTGTGCAGGTTGAAGATGCCGCTGAGGGACCAGCCATCCGCTACTTTGGATAGCAGTGCATTGCCGTGGAAGAACTTTGGCTGCCAGAGGCCGTATAGCTTGAACGCTTTGCCGTAGTTGAAGTCGGAACGGCCGTATGCGAGGTAAGGCAGGTAAGGATATTGATTCTGAAAGAAGGGACCGGAGCCGGTGTCCATCGTCTTCGCGTAGTTGAACTCCGCGTCGAACATGAACTGGTGAGACATCTGGTGCTTGAAGCCCAGCAGCAGAGAGTTGTTGTTTGAGTTGCCGGTGTTTGCATACTCGTCGATGTTCTGCACGAGGGGGTTTTGTGCTTGTCCCGCTGCAAATGCGTTGACGTAGAGGAAGGATTGAACGATGAGATGCTTGGTCGTGCTTCCCTGGTAGCCGACGGTGGCGACGAACTGGTGGCCGAGATCTATCTGGGTGTCGAGGGAGAAGTGCTGGGTGTAGATGGTGGGCTGGTTGGCCTGGAACGCATAGAGGAAGGCTCCTCCAGAGATGGGGAGGTTTACGGAGTTGAAGCCTCCGATGGCGTTTGGGTTTGGCGGATAGCCGAAGAGCGATTTGGGATCGGCGGCGATGCCGTAGACGATTCGCGGATCGATGGCGGTGGGGCTGCCGCTGGCATAGCTGACGCCCAGAATGCCGGGTGGGTTGTTGCCGGAGTTGCCGGAGATTGAGATCTCTGTCTGGTTGTAGTTGAGACCATAGCCTCCGCGGAAGACAGCCTTGCCATGAAACATATCAGGACTGAAAGCGAAGCCAAACTCAGGACCGAAGTTTCCTTTTTGCGCTTTGGTGAGGTTGCCTCCATGCCGGATAGTGAGGTCGGTGTAGGTGCTGGCACCGCCGCCGAGCACGACGACGCCGAGGTTGTTTTCCTTGGAGGAGAATGGGCCAAAGTACGAGTAGCGAAGGCCTACATTGAGGGTCAGATTTGGGCGAGCCTTCCAGTCGTCTTGAAGGAAGAAGCCGTAGAAGTCTTCGCGAGTGTCCTGGCGGTTTGCGGAGGGTGTACCGGTTGCAGGATTGAAGCTGCCGTCTTCTCTATGCGGAGCGTCGTTGAGAAAGTCCCAGATGTTGTAGAAGGAGTAGATTGGGCGGGCCGCGCCGACGTTGTTGTTGAGGTAATAGAGCCGGGTTACTTCGCCGCCGAATTTGATGGTGTGGTTGGCGGCGATCTTGGTGGCGATGTCTTTATAGGTGAAGGTGTGTTGATTGAGATCGCCGGGGCCACCGGCTCCGAATGTGCCAAGGCTGATACTGCCAAGATTGTCGACGATCGATAGCGGCAGACCGAAGGGCGCCTGCGGGTTAGAGGTGACCTCGTTAAAGCGATAGCCGGCGTCGTTGGCGCGAGCTTCGTTGAGGAAGGTCGGCGAGAAGATGTGGTTCCAGATGACGGAATATGCTTCGTTGTTCTGCTTGCGATTGAAAAGATTGTATGCGCGGACCGAACTGTTGTAGTTGGTCGTGACGAGAGGGACCCAGTAGACGGCAAAGGCCGCGTGGTCTTTCTTGGTGATGTTGGCGTCGAGACGCCCGTTGTACTGGCTGGCGGTTTGGGTGCTGGGGTTCACCGTGTTGTAGAAGGCGATGTCGGGTACGTTCGAGAGGCCTCCGCCAACGCCGGGGTTGGTGGTGCTCTTCCAGGTTAGATCCTGGGTTCCTAGAGGCTGATTGAGGGGCGAACCGATGTTGAGACCTTGACCGGGAATGGTGACGCAGTTGACACCCTCGGTCAGGCCGGCGTTGACGCAGGTTTGATTGATGAGCGACGAAGACGAGACTAGAGAGCCCGGGAAGCTGAGGTATGTCTTTGAGATGCTGTTTGCAGGGGCGAGGGCTTGAAAGGCGGCAGTTTCGTACCAGCCGGTACCCGGCGTCTGCGAGTTATTACGCTGGGTTTCGTAGGCGAAGAAGGCGAAGAGCTTATCGTGGAGAATAGGGCCGCCAACGCTTCCGCCGATCTGGTTTGCCCTTTCGCTGTCTCGCAAAAGGCCGCGCTCGTCCGGGGTTCCAGGTTGAAAGGTGCCTGCGCCGTTATAGCGCTGGTAGGCATTGAGGCCGGGCCGGCTGGCGCGGAAGAAGGCGCTGCCGTGGTATTGATTGCTGCCGGTCTTCGAGGTGACCTGGATTTGAGCGCCGCTGAAGCGGCCGTTCTCGGCGTCATAACCGTTCGAGAGGACTTTGACGTTGCCGACGGAGTCTTCGGAGGGAGTGATGACAGAAGTTCCGCCCCAGACTGCGCTGACGGTGCTGATGCCGTCGATCTGAATTCCGTTGGTCTCGTACTGGCCTCCGTTGGCATTGGCCTGGG
The DNA here is from genome assembly GCF_014201315.1 of Edaphobacter lichenicola. NCBI lineage: Bacteria > Pseudomonadati > Acidobacteriota > Terriglobia > Terriglobales > Acidobacteriaceae > Tunturiibacter > Tunturiibacter empetritectus. The sequence goes on along the minus strand of NZ_JACHDY010000001.1, from coordinate 1,247,252 downwards.
GGCCGTTTTCGGTTTGGAAGATGCCGTTCGCTCGATTGGCGCCGCCGGGGCCCTGGGTTCCAGGAAGCTGGTTGGCATTGCCCGGGTTTGAAGACTGTGCGCCGTCGCCGAAGACGCCGGGCGCGAGTTGCACAAGCTGGAAGACGTCGCGGCCGGTGGAGGGGAGATGCTGGATCTGGTTGCTGTCTACGGTTCCGCTGATCGATGCGGTCTCGGTGTCGAGTGCGGGAAGGGCATCGCCGGAGACGGTGACGCTCGTTGTTGCCTCACCCAACGACAGTGTCACATTGACAGAATTGGATTGCTCGGGAATGATGTGCACGTTCTGGATGAGTTGCTGCTTGAATCCCTTTGCGTCGACGGTGAGGTTGAAGTGGTCTGGGGGGAGGGCGTTGAAGTTGTAGGTGCCGCTGTCGTTGGAGATGGCGGTTATGACGTGGTTTGTGTCGGTATCGGTGAGGGTCAGGGTTGCTCCCGGAATGACGGCACCTTCGGTATCGCTGACGGTTCCCTGGATCGATGCGCGGAATTGTGCGTGAGCGGTGACCGCGCACAGGCTGAAGAGGATGGCGAGCAATGTTGGGCCGAGCAGAGAGTGCCGGAGCCTCGTGAGAGGAGCGATGCTGCTAGAACGAAAGTGTTGCATGATGGCCTCCTGATGGGAAACGTCTGGGGATCTGCCGCCATAGGGGAGCGTCCTTTTGTGGACAGGGATATGGCTAGGCAAACGTTTGACCGGTAAGACTATGCGCGTCACGGCAAAAGACTGTCAAGGTTGGGAAGTTGATTCTTACGGGCGGATCAACATCTCTGGAAGCAGTACTTGACTAGCGCATTTGGGTGCTGCCGGTGACAGAGCAGGAGGAGTTGGAGACCTGCGGTTGGAGAGCAGATTCTTGGATGCGCTTCTGGTATTCAGGATTTCGCGTGTTCAGGATTTTGCGAAGGAGGAAATGGCTTCCTGTTCTTCGGAGAAGATCTCGAAGAGTGGTAAGAGATTGCACATCTTCAGGGTCTGCGTTACCTGCTTGGATGGATTGACAAGCTTCAAGGCTCCGCCCGCTTCCTTGGTCGAACTCATGATCATGACCAGAAGGCCGATGCCGCTTGAGTCCATGCGGGTGATTCCTGTGAGATTGAAGACGAACTGGTTTGCACCGTGAGCGGTGAGGTTGTCGATTTTTTGCCGCAGGTTGTTGACCGGAGTGCCGAGGACGAGGGCACCGCTCAGTTCGACCGCTTCGATCTCTCCGTACTTCATGATCTTGATCTCAAGCGTGTTCAAAATGCTGCTCCTTCTTCTCGACAACTGCTGGGTGGATCGGCCCATCCTGAGAGCGACTGTCGATGGTCTGCCGCCGGTTAAGTCGATGGTCAAGTCGATCGGCAGCAGCGAAAGCTCCACCGTGCCAGCCTGCGGCAGGATAACATCCTCCTGCCCACGATGACATTGCGGGCAGGAGATTTGCGGCAGGAGATTTGCATCCGGGCGACTTGGAGACGGCGGGGTTCGCAGAGAAGATAGAGTGGGATCAGCCGTGGGTTAGATATCCCATTCCTGCCAGGACTCCTCGCATGTAGGAGAAGCTGGCGATGACTCCTGGCATGGGGTCGTCGGCGTGGACTTCGTACTCGAGGTCGACGAAGCCTTTGTATTTGGTTTTGATGAGGGCCTCGAAGATGCCTCTGACGGGCATGATTCCGTCGCCGACGGCTACCTGGCTCTCTTTGCTGTCGAAGTTGGTGAGGTCCTTCATGTGGACGTCGAAGAGGCGGGGGCCGACTTCGTGGATGGCCTGGACGACGTCGGTGCCGGCACGGACGGTGTGGCCGACGTCGATGCAGCAGCCGATGCGGGGGTCCATGTTTTTGACGGCTTTGAGGATGTCGAGGGGGGAGTGCCAGAGCTTGTCTTCGGGGCCGTGGTTGTGGATGGCGATGCGGATGTCGTATTCCTTGACGAATTTTTCTACGCGGGGGAGGGTTTCGGGGGAGGGGTCGCCGGCGACGATGAGGGAGATTCCGGCGCGCTTGCAGTACTCGAACTTGCTGCGGATGTCGGCGTCGTCGTCTTTGGGAAAGTAGATGGCTCCGGCGGCGCGGAGCTTGATGCCGGCGGCGGTGTAGTCTGCGAGGGCCTTGGCCTCTTCGGTGGGGTCGATCGGGAGATGGTCTTTGATGTCCTTGACGTTGAGGTCGGTGATGTTGAGCTGCTTCATGAAGCCGATCATCTGGGCTCGGGTGAAGTTGCGGAAGGTGTAGCTGGCGAGGCCGAGTTGGATGGGTGACGGCGCTCCGGTGACGTGCGAGGGCTGCAGCGCCAGGGACGGAAGGGCGTTGGAGGTGATTCCTGCCGCCGCGAGGAGAGCGCCGGATTGGACGAAGCTGCGACGTGAGAGCGTATTGGTCATGAGAGGTCGGACTCGCGCTTTCCTGGGGTTTGTTTGTGTTGTGATGGCTCCGCCGGCTGGTGTTTGAATCTTTTATGGATGAGACGGCCCCGGCAGATTTGGAGCAACGTGATGCGGACTGGCGATCGACAGCAGTCGGCATCACGTGTTGTGAGGTCTAGACGTGGGGCGCCCAGCCTTTTTCGTAGTCGCGGCCCCACATCTTCATGGCTTCGGAGTCGTGGAGCACCTTGCCATCGGAGTTGTCGAGTTGGAGCTCGCGATTGACCTCCCAGGCGACGTTGGAGAGTTGAAGCATGGTGACTGCGACGTTTCCGATGGAGACGGGAGCGTTGAGTTTTTCTCCCTTGCGGACTCCGGCGATGAAGTTCGCGAAGTGAGCGTCGGTCATGGAGTCGCGGCCGGTGAGATCGGAGGAGGAGGTCTCTTGGCCGGTGGTGAACTCGCTGGTCTTGTTTCCTTTGAGGTCGTAGATCTCGTATCCGTCGCGGTCGACGAGGACGGTGCCGGTGGTTCCCATGATGGCTGAACCACGGTCGCGGTTGTAGTACTTCATGCCCTGGCAGCTCTTGCCCTCCCAAGTGATCATCTTGTCGGGGTAGTAGAAGCTGGTGACGAGGGTGTCGTAGAACTGCCAGTCGTCCTTGAACTGATAGCGTCCGCCGGATGAGGTGACGCGGTCGGGAAAGTCGACGCCGAGCGCCCAGCGGCAGACGTCGACCTCGTGGGTGCCGTTGTTGAGGGTTTCGCCGGTGCCGTAGGTTCTGAACCAGTGCCAGTTGTAGGGTTGGATGTTGTCGGTGTAGGCGCGGCGCGGTGCCGGGCCCTGCCAGAGGTCCCAGTCGAGCTGCGGCGGGACGGGTGCTTCCTTGCCGGTGCCGATTGATTTTCTTACATTGCTGTACCAGGCTTTTGCGAAGTAGGCGCGACCGATGAGGCCGTTGTGAATCTTGTCGACGATCTCGATGGTGTGGGGGGAGGAGCGCTGCTGCGTGCCCATCTGGACGAGCTTTCCGTACTTCTGCTGGGCCTGGACGAGGAGCGCGCCTTCGGCAGGGTTGTGGCTGCAGGGCTTTTCGACGTAGACGTGCTTGCCGGCTTGCAGTCCGGCGATGGCCATGGGGGTGTGCCAGTGGTCGGGCGCTGCGATGGTGATGGCGTCGACGTCCTTCAGCTGGAGGATGTGGCGGAAGTCTTTTTCGGCAGTGGGGGCTTCGCCCATCTCTTTTTGCGTGTCGTCGGCGAACTTCTTCAGCGTGTTGCTGTCCACGTCGCAGACGTAGGTGATGCGGGCATCTTTCTTGTTCGCCTTGAGGGCGGAGAGGTGAGCGTAGGCGCGGCTGCGAACGCCGATGACGGCGAAGTTGAGGCGGTCGTTGGAGCCGAGGATCTGCGCGTAACTCTTTGCGGTTGACGCGACAGCGAGGCCCGCTGCTCCTACTGCCAGTGTGTCGAGAAACTCTCGTCTGGTGATCATTGTTTTTCCTCCTTAGGAGATTGAGGCAGGATGCTTGCCTAGTGTTGAGAGACAAAAGCGAAATACAGGGATCCTTCGACTGCGTTGCTCGCAAAGTGCGCGAGCAACTTCGCTCAGGATGACGGCATAAGGTGAAAGTGGTTCAGGATGACGGCGCTGTAAATGGAAGCACTAGAAGGTTCCTGAGTTGATCAGGCACTGCTTCATGCCGGCCCAACTGATTCGCGTGGAGGCTTCGGGCGTGCCTGCTCCGCGCCAGTGGGTTTCGAGGCTGACGGCATCGCGGTAGCCGGACTGCTTGAGGGCGCGGAACTGTGCGGTCCAATCGACGAAGCCTTTGTCTACTGGCGACCAGACGATCTTTCCGGTGTCGTCCTTGACGGCGTTCTTGCAGTGGCAGTGGTGGATGCGATTTTTGGGGAGAGCGTCCCAGCCGCCGGGGAAGGCGTCGAGCTCGCCGCGCATGACGGCGTTTCCCGCGTCCCAGTTGAGGACGAAGTGCGGGGATTGTACGGCTTCGAGGGTCTTGGCTGCTTCGCGGCCGGTGGCGGTGTTGCAGGCGAACTCGTTTTCGATGACTAAGAGGATTCCTTGTTTGCCGGTGACTTCAGCGGTGGAGCGGAGTTTCTCGTTGATGGCTGCGCGGTAGGGAGCTACGTCATCGAGACGCCAGAAGTCGAAGCAGCGGATCTTGTCGGTCTTGAATTGTTTGGCGAGGGAGATGGAACGGGCGAGGACTTCGTCCTGTTGCTTGTAGGCGGACTCGGCGGCACCGTGAAGATCTTCTTTGGAGCTGTACTGCGATTTGGGGGCTCCGGGCCAGTCCACTTTGAAGAGCGGGCTGGCGATGTCAGTGACCTGGAGGTTGTATTTGGCGAGGATCTTGAGTGCTTCGGCGATCTCGGCGTCGGAGGAGGCCTGAAGGTTCTTGCCCCACATCTCGCGCAGCTCGACGTAGTGGAGGCCGAAGTCGTTCGCGATGACCGAGCAGGCGTGATCGAAGTCCTGAGAGATTTCGTCGGAGATGACGGCGATTTTGAAGGGCGAAGTTGCGGCCCATGCGCGCATAGGCAAAGAGAGCGATGCGGCTAAGCCAGCCGAACCCCCTATGAACTGTCGCCTGGAAACACTCTTCATGATTTTGAACTCCTCTTTCTTATTTGCCATTTTGGCAGGATGCGAGAACAGGGACTTTAGACGATCCGTTGGCTAATTAGTTGCATCGTTCTTGAGGTCAACGATGCGAAGCTCTCGTGCCGAATCTCGAAGGTAGATCTGGAAGCAAGGAGAGAAGTCCCGGCGAGAGGTACCGGGACTTCTCTTCCTGGTTAGAAGGCGATCTTGACTGCCGCCTGAAGGACACGTGGGCCGCCGACGCCGTTGACATTGCCGACGCCACTGCCGAGGGTTGTACTGATGACGCCAAACGAACTGGAGCCGAAGGTGGTTCCGGGCAGACCGAAGGCGGGTGTGTTGGTCAGGTTGAAGGCATCGAAGCGAGCCTCGAGAGACGACTCGCGGAAGATGGGAAAGCTTTTGAAGAGCGACAGGTTGTCTGAGAAGTAGCCGGGGCCGCGGAACTGATTTCGTTGCGTGTTTCCAACGACGCACGGACCGGGGGATACGCAACCAGTGAGTCTGCTGACGCTGAAGCTGGTTGGATCGAACCATTGTGTACTACCGCTAGGGTTGCTGTGGTGATGCAGGACGTGGAAGGGGGCAACCTGATCGACGGTCTGGGTTGTACCGGGGGTCGCGCTTGTGGTTGTGAGGGTAAATGGCAGGCCGGAGACCGCCGATAGGATGACCGAGGTCTTCCAGCCACCCAGTACGTAGGAGCCGATGCCTGAGTTGAAGTACTTGTGATTCCTGCCGGCCGGCAGCTCCCAGGTGAGAGTCTGGGAGAAGTTGAGCCTGCGGTCGAAGTCCGCAAGGGCGTAGTTGCGACGGCGGTCGCCGCTGTAGAAGAGCAGGGCTCCATCTTGTGGGGTGGTCACATAGTTTTGCGCCTTGCCCCAGGTAAAGGCTGAGCCATAGGCTATGCCGTGGGTGAATCGGCGAGTGAATTGTACTTGCAGCGATTGGTAGTTGGAGGAGTAGCCCAGAAAGAATTGAGTCACGGAGGCGGTCTTTCCAAAGGCTATGTTCAACGGATCGAAGGCTGCACTCTCTCCGTAGACGCTGGGGACGTTGATGTTCTGCGAGGAGTCAATTCGCGTGCCGTGGTTGGCAACATAAGCGATCTGGAGAGAGCTGTCATGCGGGAGCGCCTGCTGGATGGCCGCATTCCAGGAGGAGACGTAAGCATTCTTGAAGTTGAGCGGGATGTACAGGTTGCCAAGGCTGTTGAGGAAGGTGTTGCCGGTTGCTGTGATGGTTCCATTGGCACTGATGGGGACGGGCGGGGTGGGTGGGATTCCGCTTACGAAGTTGACTGGTGCTTGATTCGTGGAACCCAGTACGGCGGCACCATAGGTCGGAATATTGGTGTAGTCGGTGCTGGTCTTGATGGGATAGTTGTAGGCGTAAGTGTTGTCTACGAAGGGAACGTAGCTGACGCCGAATCCGGCTCGGAGGACCGTGGAATCGGTGGCGCGAAAGGAGGCGCCGAGCCGGGGTGCGAAGTTGGTGTAGTCGGTCTTCATTCCGATATTCGAGGGATTTCCAGCTACGCCGGCGATCGTCAGCACATTGGTTGCTGGGCTGTAGCTGGAAAATCCTCCCGCTTTACGCGGTGTGGCGGGTGGGTAGAGTTCATATCGCAGGCCGACGTCGACGGTCAGCTTCGAGGTAGCCTGCCACTTGTCGGCGACAAAGAAGAAGAGCCAGGTCTGACGGTAGGCGGGGAAGGTACTGTTCGTGTCCTGACCTACCTGATACGGGGTGTCAAGGAGAATGCTGGCGATATCGTTCGCCTGCCCCTTGGAGAGCGCGCCCGGGGTGGACGTCTGGTTTTCGCTGAAGTAAAAGGTTCCTGCAGCCGCGTTGATGTTTCCCTGAAGGAGATCGTCGCGGATGCGGCGGATGTCGACGCCTGCTTTGAGCGCATGGTTGCCAAGGATCTTGGTCCAGTTGTTGGCGAAGTCGATGTTCGACTCGGCGCGGAGCCAGGGGAGCGATTGGGAGTAGCCGATGAGCGGATTGGTGGTGCCGTTTTCTCCGTTGCCGGCGAAGTTGCTTACCTGGAAGGCAACTTGTCCGCTATCGATCGAACTGAGATTGGTGCCGGGGATGCCGAGTTTCTTAGCGTCGTCCGTACCAAAGTCGGACTGTTGCGCTGAGTTGCGAAGGTGGGCTACACCAAAGCGTGCCTCGGTAAACAAGGTTGGCGAAAAGACGTGATCGTAGTTGACGCCGGTGCTGTAAGCGGTCGCCGTTCCGGTAGCTTCGAACCCCCCGCCTGCTGGGCCACCGAGAAAGGATCCGAACAGAGGCGCCTGGAAGGTGGTGATTTTTTGATGGCTGAAGCGACCACTCAGGTGATCTTTCTGGGAGATCGTCCAGTCTGATTTGATGTCGTAGCTGATTGCGTCTTTGCTGAAGGGTGAGTTTTGCGAAAAGTTGTTGGTCTTGGCACCGGCGATATAGGCAGCGGAGGCGAGATTCTTCTTTGGATCTCTCGCGAGGGTGTCGAGCATTTGAAGGACGGTCAACCCGATGTTGCTGTCGTTTGCCGGCGTCATGACCCGGCTCAGCGGGATCTGATTGCCTGCGAACGCGGTGCGGCCCTTGCCGCAGTTGGCCGGCGTTGGACCACCGTAGCAATCTGCTGTATCTCCAGTCTTCGGATCGTAGACCTGACCAGCGTATTTGCTGAGGTCGATGTTGCCGTTAACGACGTTGTAGAAGGGGATATTCGTGTTGACGGTGGAAGCCTCATGATCGGAGGTGCGGAGGAAGTCGCCGAAGATGAAAAGTTTGTCTTTGAGGATTGGGCCACCGAGCGAACCGCCTGTGTAGTTGTAGACGAGGCGTCCGTTGGGGCCGCTGGAGAAGTAGTTGCGCGCATTGACGCCGTTGTTCTCCATGTTTTGAAATGCAGATCCATGAAATTGATTCGTACCTGACTTGAGGGTGACGTTGACGACGCCGCCGACGGCGCGGCCAAACTCTGCCTCGAAGTTATTGGTGGTGATGTCGACGTTCTGGATTGCGGCGGCTGGGGGGACGAGGATGATGTGAATTCCGGTGCGCTGATCGTCGTCGATACCTTCAATTTGATAGAGGTTGACGTAGGAGGACTGACCGTTCGCATTCACCGACAGATCGTTGTTGGCGTTGAAAAACTGTGAGTTGTTGAAGACGACGGGGGCCATGCCGGGCACGGTGTTGAGCAAGGATTGAAAGCTGTTGCCGCTGCTGAGGGGGAGATTGGTGATCTGATGCGCCTCGAGGGTGGTGGAGATATCGGCGCGGTCTGTTTGCAGCAGCGCGGGAGCGGTGGATACGGTGATCGTCTCGGAGGCGCTGCCGGTGACGAGCGCGAAGTCGACGCGGGTTGAGGTGTTGGTGAGAAGATCGATGCCCTCATGGGTATCTTTCTTGAAGCCATTGGCTTCGACCGTGATGGAGTAGGTGCCGGGTGGAAGGTTGGGCAGGGTGTAGTTGCCGCTATCGTTGGTTACGGTTTCGTGAGCCGTCTGCGTAGCAGTTTCGATGACGATGACCCTCGCTGCGGCAACTGCGGCTCCGGTTGGATCATTGATGGTGCCGAGCAGCGTGCCGCTGACCGCCTGTCCAAACAGAGATGGCGACAGACTGAGGATCAATAACGGGAGAAGGAGAAGACTTATTTTTTTTAGGGCGATCACGTGAAACCTCCGGAAGGTGTGACAACTTTTTCAGGCCCGAACTGGTTATTGTTTGAAGAACGAACGAACCCTACCAGTGGCGATACAAGTCAGTCAAGAAAATAAACAGGAGCTTCCATCTGCGGCCTTTAGGCACAGGAAAACGGGGGAGCGCGGGCTTGTCTGGAGAAGCGCGTCTGGTCGCTCGATTGCGTCTGGTCGCTCTATTGTTTGGGACGGCGAAGAGTCCAGCGCTGGTGGGGAGGGCTGATCAGGAAAGCAATGAAGCAGAGGGCGAGGACGGAGTTGTCGAGAGATGCGCCGAAGAACAGCCAGAAGGGGGAGTTGGGGCCGGGATAGTTCGAAGTGAAGAGGAAGAGCAGCATCATGGTCAGACCGCCGAGGCTTGCCCAGCGGACCAGCACTCCTGAGAGCAAGCTCAGTGCAATCAACAGTTCGGAGATGGCGATGACGGCGGCGAACAAGACGGAGTGCGGGAGGATGATGTTTTTGAGCAGGGGGCGGATGAAGGGGTAGGAGCCCTCGTTGAGGAGCTGACCGAGGTCGTGGGCTAATCCTCCCCAGATGAATTTGGTGTTGACCAGTTTGTACTCGGCAAAGATGAGAAAGAGAAGAGCGACGGAGATGCGGAGGAAGGCGAGTGCTTTGGACTGTTGATTGGATTGTTGATCTGCTGCTGTCGTGCTCATTTCTTCCTTTCGAGGGCGATGTGTGCAGCGCGGACGTCGGAGGCGGTGAAGACGGAGAGGAAGGGGACGCCGGGGATGGCGGCTTCGATGTTGGCGCGGCCGCCTTGTTCGCGGTCTACCAGGCAGAGGACTCCGGCTACGTGCATGCCGGCTTCGCGGGTGGCTTCGATGGCGGTGATGGTGGAGCCGCCGGTGGTGCAGACGTCGTCGACGATGACGACGTGGGCGCCGGGTTTGAGGAAGCCTTCGATGCGGCGGCCGGTGCCGTGAGCCTTTTCGGCTTTGCGGACGAGGAAGCCGTGGAGGAGGGTGGGTGCGGGGCCTTCGTCGCTGCGTTGGTCGGGGTCGAGTTCGAGCACGTCGGAGAGTTCGGCGATCTCGTTGTAGTCGGCGAGGGCCCAGGCGCTGGCGCTGGCGGTGTTGGAGACGAGCGGGTCGGCTCCCATGGTGAGGCCGCCTACGGCTTCGATTTTTTCGGGGTTGGGGATTTGTTCGCGGATGAGGTCGTAGAGGACGAGGCCGGAGAGGCGTCCGCCTTCGGCGTGGAGGGTGGTGATGCGGCAGTCGATGTAGTAGTCCGACTTCTGGCCGCTGGCGAGGGTGAAGTCGCCTAGCTTGAAGGAGTGAGTGGCGATGAGGTTGAGGAGGGTCGTGCGGTTGTTGGTTGGCATGGTCAGTTCTGATTCTAGGATACCCCCTACGGGTGACTTTTTGGTGCAAAGTCTTCGATTCAGACGACTTAGATGTTGACTGCGGGTTTGGTTTACGCGTCAAAGTCTCTGGAATCAAGACCTTGGGAGATTTACGGTTGGCAAAGTCCTCATTGCACTGGGGTTAGCCTTGTATTCCTCCTTGTGGGTTTAACGTTGAAAGCCCCGGCTGGGCCGAGGCTTTTTCTTGCTGTTTCTATTATAGCCAGTTGGAGTAAACTAATGTGCCACGGAGATGTCCTTTTTTTGCATGGAGTTGGCTTGCTTTGGGGCTTGACTGGTTTTTTGGGAGGACTGGGGAGATCTTGTCCGAGCCTGAAAAAAAGCACACCGCGCCGGAAGAAGCTGGTATTAGAGATGCATGGGGTTCTCCTTTTCGGTTGGCAACGGGTATCGTGAGCCGCAGCTTTCCAGGAATCTATTGAAGCACTTCGGGGTCTCGGCTCGTGACATTGCGACCGCGGCACGACAGTTTCCGATTACGTCGCGGATCGATGTTCAGACCGGGCTGGAAGGGTTGCTGAAACGGGAACCGCAGACTCGATTGACTGGACTTGTCTCACCGAATGCGCATGAGGGCCTTACGTTCGCTCAAATGCTCGGCAGCTCTCACTTTCCTGTGGATACGGGGCCACTGCAGTACGACGAGATCGATGTTGGCGACGCGGAACCGGCACGATGTCTGAAAAATGGATTGTGGATGGGGCGAGAGAAGGGGGTACCCTTTGCGATCATGCTCGCCACGGGTGGGCGATTCGGCGTTCAGGTGGGTGTAAACGTCGAGATTGCTGTAGCCGCGGGCGAACCAGGCTCCGGGTTCTCGCAGGATTTCTTTCGTCAACTCGAGCAGGCGATCAGCGAGGGCCGCAGCTATCGCGGCCGCGTCATTTCGCTTGAGGCGCATCATCATCCGATGGGAGGCGGCAGTTCGGTGAAGGTGCATCGGTTGGCTAGTGTGAGCCGGGAGGATGTCATTCTTCCGCAGAAGACGCTGGCTACGCTCGATCGTAATGTTGGCGGTTTTATGGCTGCACGCGACGCGCTGAAGTCGATGCATTTTCAGGCGCGGAAGGGACTGCTGTTTTATGGACCGCCGGGAACGGGCAAGACACACACGATCCACTATCTGGCTTCGCAGTTGCCGAATCATACAACGTTGCTGGTGACGGCTGAGCAGGTGGGATTGATCGGAGAATATTTTCGTCTGGCGCGGTTCCTGCAGCCTTCCATGATGGTGATTGAGGATGTTGACCTGATCGCCCGGGATAGAACACAGATGCGAAACGGGGGCGAGGAGGTGTTGCTGAACAAGCTGCTGAATGAGATGGATGGACTGCGGGAAGATGCCGAGGTGTTGTTTATCCTGACGACCAATCGTCCCGACCAGATTGAGCCGGCACTGGTCTCGCGTCCGGGGCGTATCGATCAGGCGATTGAGTTTCCGTTACCGGACGAGGAGGGCCGTGCGAAGCTGACGAAGCTGTATGCGCGCGATCTGAAGATGTCGGAGGAGCTGCTGGAGCTGATCGTTCGGCGAACGAAGGGTGTGAGCGGCGCCTTTATCAAAGAACTGATGAGGCGTTGCGCGCAGTTTCAGATGGAAGGCTCCGGGGGGAGTGTTCTCACACAGGCTGCGGTGGATGAAGCGCTGGAAGAGATGTTGTTTGCGGGAGGATCTTTGAACCGGCGTTTGCTTGGCGGTGAAGCGGTTGAGACCGTGGGGACGGAAGTGGGTTAGAGCAGTCTCCCTGTTCAGGGAAGTTGCTTTAGTGGGAGAGCTTTTCGAGGTGTCGGTAGCCGCCGGTGGCTATGAAGGCGGTGAGGAAGATGGTGAAGTTGTAGCTGGCGTGGATGAGGGTGGAGGCGAGGACAGAACGCAGGCGGATGCGGACGGCGCTGAGGATGAGCGAGACGCAAAAGAGAAGCAGAAGGACGGGCCAGGTGAAGGCGGTCTGCTGGCCGTGGAGCGCGGCGAAGAGGATGCTGGTGAAGACGGCGGAGAAGACCAGGGCGGGGGTGGAGATCTTGTTGTTGGAGTGCCAGAGCTCGCGGGCGGCGGGGGTGCGGGGGAGCGAGAGCCAGTCGTAGGCGATGGCGACGGCGGGGAGGAGGAAGCCGCGGAAGAGGACCTCTTCGAAGAGGGGTGCGAGGAGGATGCCGAAGAGGGTGACCAGCCAGACGTCGGATGGGGTGCGGAAGAAGTCGTCGATGGGGATGTCTTTGGGGATGGCGATGACCGACGAGATGGCCTGCACGGCGAAGGAGAGGGTGAGGCCGAGGGGGATGAGGCGGAAGGCGTTGCGGCGGGCGGCGTCGGGGTTCGCGTCGATGCCGCTGGCGAAGGGGCGCTTCCAGAGGAGGGGGAAGACGAACCAGGAGAGGGCGAGGGTGGCGAGGTAGGTGATGGCCTCGGAGGCTATGAGCAGCTTGGGGGGGATGGAGGCGGCGGATAGTTTGCCTCCGATCGCGGGAGCGTGGGTGAGGCCGAGGAGGAGAAGCTGGGTGAGGAAGAGGAAGAGGCCGGCGATGGCGAGGAAGAGGAGGGCGTGGCCGAGGTTGGGGATGCGGTGAGGCGCGTCTTCGGGGGCGTCGTTGGGGGTGTTGTCCATGGGAGGCTGGAGGATGGCCTCGCCTTCGGGAAGGAGGGAGAGTTCGGGGAGTATGGGGCGTTCGGGAAGTATCGGGCGCACGGGGGCGTCGGACTGGCTTCGCTGTGAGGGGATTCCGAGGGAGAAAAAGGCGGTCGTGCTTCGCACCATGTCCACCTTAGCAGCGGCGAAGATGGGGCACCCGGCGGTTGTGGAGTGATGCCCGGCGGTTGCGGAATGATCCCCGGCGGTTTTGGGACGAGTTGCGGGGATGGCGGGGTTCGGGGTTAGGTCGCTCATGCTTTCGTCGTGCGTGGGGCCGGCTTTGAGGCGGGTGCTTTCTTCGATGTCGATTCTTGAGTTGCTGCTTTTATTGATTCTTGAGTTGCTGCTTTGCTTATTGTGGACTTCTTTGCGGCTTTTGGCTTGATGCTTTTGGGGGATCTCTCGTCGGGCTTGGTGGCGCTGGCTTTGGCGAGGCCGGTCTTCTTCTCGGGCGCGATGAATTTGGCTTTGGGTTGTTTGATCGCGTCGGGCTGGGCGGCGATATTTGCAGGTTGGGGGCCGGCGTGGCTGGTACCGTTGCGGCTGGCGAAGCTGGAGGCGTGGGTGGAGTAGTAGCGGGCGAGGAAGCTGCCGGTGTGGGAGGCGGCGACGGTGGCGATCTGCTCGGGGGTGCCGTGGGCGATGACGCGGCCGCCGCCTTCGCCGCCCTCGGGGCCCATGTCGAGGATGTAGTCGGCGTTGCGGATGATGTCGAGATTGTGCTCGATGATGATGACGGTGTTGCCGAGGTCGGTGAGGCGGTGGAGGACTTCGAGGAGCTTGCGCACGTCGTCGAAGTGGAGGCCGGTGGTGGGCTCGTCGAGGAGGTAGAGGGTGCGGCCGGTCTGGCGCTTGCTGAGCTCGCGGGCTAGCTTCATGCGCTGGGCTTCGCCGCCGGAGAGGGTGGTGGCGGATTGGCCGAGGTGGATGTAGCCGAGGCCTACGTCTACGAGGGTTTGGAGCTTGATGTTGACGGTGGGGATGTCTTTGAGGATGGGGACGGCGTCGGCGATGGGGAGGTCTAGGAGGTCGGCGATGGAGTAGCCGTTGAACTTGACGGAGAGGGTTTCCTGATTGTAACGGCGTCCGTTACATACTTCGCAGAGGACGTAGACGTCGGGGAGGAAGTTCATCTCGATGCGGCGCTGGCCTTCGCCCTGGCAGGCTTCGCAGCGTCCGCCCTGGACGTTGAAGGAGAAGCGGCCGGGCTTGTAGCCTCGCTCGCGGGACTCGGGGAGCATGGCGAAGAGATCTCTTATCGCCGTAAACACCCCTGTATAGGTAGCGGGATTGCTGCGTGGGGTGCGGCCAATTGGGGACTGGTCGATTTGGATTACTTTGTCCAGCTGGTCGATGCCGATGACCTTGCCGTGCTGGCCGGGCTCTTCGCGGGAGCCGTAGAGTTCCTTTGCGAGGGAGCGGTAGAGGATGTCGTTGACCAAGGTGGATTTTCCGCTGCCGCTTACTCCGGTGATGACGGTCATGACGCCGAGGGGGAAGTGGGCGGTGACGTTTTGCAGGTTGTGGGAGTGGGCGTCTTCGACGGTGATCCAGTTGTTGGTGAGGGCGCGTGGTTCGGTTCGGGCCAGGATCTCGATCTTGCCGGCGAGATATTGGCCGGTGATGGAGGCTGGGTTGTCCATGATCTGTTGGGGGGTGCCGTCGGCGATGAGAAGGCCGCCGTTTTTTCCTGCGCCGGGGCCGAGGTCGAGGACGTAGTCGGCTTTGCGGATGGTGTCTTCATCGTGCTCGACGACGAGGACGGTGTTGCCGAGGTCGCGGAGGTCTTCGAGGGCGTTGATGAGGCGTTGGTTGTCGCGCTGATGGAGGCCGATGGAGGGCTCGTCGAGGACGTAGAGGACGCCGCGGAGACGGGAGCCGATCTGCGTGGCGAGGCGGATGCGCTGGCCTTCGCCTCCGGAGAGGGTGGCGGCGCTGCGGTCGAGCGCGAGGTAGCCGAGGCCGACGGCGTTGAGGAACTCGAGGCGCTCGATGATCTCGCGCTGGAGGCGGTCGGCGATGATGCGGTCGCGGCCTACGAAGTTCATGTTGCGGGCGGCTTCGAGAGCGCGGACCAGGGGGAGCCCGGTGAAGTCGGCTATGGAGGCGCCGTTTACTGTGACGGCTAAGGACTCGGGGCGGAGGCGGCGACCCTTGCAGACGGGGCAGAGGGTCGCGGACATGTACTGCATCATGTACTCGCGATAGCCCTCGGATTTGGTGTCTTCGAGGTTGGAGCGGAGGTAGTTGAAGATGCCGTGGAAGCCGGTGCGGCCGGCTTCGCTGCGCGGTGGGCCGTAGAGGAAGAGGTTTTGTTGTTCGGTGGTGAGGTCTTCGAAGGGGAGCTTGATGTTGATCTTGGTTTTTTCGGCGAAGAGCTTGATGAGGCGGAGGAGGTAGGCGGAGCCGGAGCCTGGGCCCATGGCGCCGTCGAGCAGGGGCTTGGACCAGTCGGTGATGGTCTTGGCGGGGTCGAAGTCGTAGATGCTGCCGAGGCCGTGGCAGTTGGGGCAGGCGCCGTAGTTGGAGTTGAAGGAAAAGCTGCGGGGCTCGAGGCGGGGGACGTTGATGCCGCAGTCGGGGCAGGCCATGGAGGAGGAGTAGAGGGTCTCGTCCATGCCGTGGATGGCGATGAGGACGAGGCCGTTGGCCATCTGGAGGGCTTTGGCTACGGAGGTTTCGAGGCGGCGGGTGTCGTACTTGGGGGCGGCTGATTCTTTCGAAGCGACGGCGAGGGCTGCGTTTGCGTTGTCGGACGGGAGCGGTTTGAGGATGATGCGGTCGACGATGGCTTCGATGGTGTGGTTCTTGCGCTTTTCGAGGCGCATGCCCTCGGTGAGCTCGGTCATCTCTCCGTCGATGCGGGCGCGGAAGCCTTGCTGGTCGAGGGCCTCGAGCTCTTCGCGGAACTCGCCTTTGCGGCCGCGGACGATGGGGGCGTAGACGGTGATACGCTCGCCGGGGGAGAGGCTGGCGATGCGCTCGACGATCTGCTCGGCGGTCTGGCGGGTGATGGGGCGGTGGCAGTTGGGGCAGTGGGGCTGGCCTACGCTTGCGTACAGAAGCCTCAGATAATCATAGATTTCGGTGATGGTGCCGACGGTGGAGCGGGGGCTGCGGGAGGTGGTTTTCTGCTCGATGGAGATGGCGGGGGAGAGGCCGTCGATGGCGTCGACGTCGGGGCGCTCCATCTGGTCTAAGAATTGTCTGGCGTAGGCCGATAAGGTTTCTACGTAGCGGCGTTGGCCCTCCGCGTAGATGGTGTCGAAGGCGAGGGAGCTCTTGCCGGAGCCGGAGAGACCGGTGACGACGGTGAGGGTGTTGCGCGGAATGCTGACGTCGACGTTGCGCAGATTGTGCTGGCGAGCGCCGCGGACGGTGATGTGTGTAATGCCCATGAGATGTCTGTGGCGATGTTCGGCCAAGTCTCTAGAATACGGCATTTTGAGGGAGAGATTTTGTTGGGGCGGCTGGCGGTTTTGTGGCGGGGGTTTGGATCGGGCAACCCCGGAATGGGAAAGATGTATCCGAAGGTGCAATAAGCTCGACTTTCGGGTCATTGTAATCCCCCGGAAGTTTGTAACAATAACCACGATGTAAAAGTCTTGTTGCCGGCGGAAGGGGCTGGCAGCCTGGAAATCCGAGGAGTGGGTGTGAATTCGTCGATTGTGTTGGTGTCTGCGGTGTTGGCTTCGTTGGCGGTGGGCGTTCTGGTGGCTTACGGAGTCTGTATCGCCATGTTTAGCGCGTTCCAGATGCATGCGCGTCAGATCGCTGGGAATGCTGCTCGTCAGGTGACGGCTGCGGTGCAGGTCTTGAAGAGCTAGGCGGCGCTGCAGAAGGGCTGACAGTCGCGGTCTGTTTGAAGTTCAATCACACATCTGAATGCTATTGCGGAGGAGCTGTCTGGCGGAGGCGCTGGAGCTGCTCGTAGATCTGCTGGGGCGTTTTGACGCCATTGGGGGACTCCGGCTGGGACCCGTCGGTCGGATTCGCTGAAGCTGGTTCGGCCGGGGTGATGGGTGGAGCCGTCCTGTTGCGGGGGGAAGGTGGTTCGGCGGAGGCAGCAGGCGGAGGCTCTGATGCTGATTGAGCGTCGTCGGTGTCGGGTTTGTCGTCGAAGGCCTGCGCGTTGGGGTTAGGCGGTGTGGGACCACCCTGGCGCGGGGTGAGAATGAGTTGTGCCGGGGTTGCGCCGTCGCGTGCCAGGAGGAGCATGTTGCTGCCGGTACCGTCCAGTAGCTCGGCCAGTATCTGACTGGGGGCGTCGGGGCCGTATTTGCCGAAGACGCGTTCGTCGACGACCCCTCCTATGATCTTGATGCCGGTCTCGTGGGAGATTTGACGGAGGATCTGGTTGAGGCTGGAGTTGTCGGCGGTGACGGAGAGGATGCCGTTGGCGAGGGTGACCTGAGCGTGCTTTGGTTGTTCCTGGGCTGGGGTGAGAGGTAGGGCTGGCGTGAGCGGCGCGGGTGCGCTGGTTGGGGCTGTGGGCGGCAGGGTGGACACTGACTGGACTGAGGGTGTGGCCTGCGGGGCCGGGTTGGTCTGGGCCGGGGTCGGCTTGGCTGACAGCAGAGCGGAGAGGGTGAAGCCGACGCAGGTGACGAAACGAATTGGCGTGATGCTCTGCATGTGATAGTAGGACGGGTTGTGGCGAAGGAAGGTCATCCGATGGGACGAGATGCTGTCATGAATCAGTTTATCAATTAGGTGATCCAGGTTATCGATCTAACTTATTGTGTTGTGGACGAGGTGCGGGAAGCCACTTTTCTTTCACATCCAGCTGATGGCCCGTTTGGTCTGGAGCGGGAGATGCTGGATTTCGGGCAGTGTCCTAATTTTGATTTTGCGAAGAGTGCAAGTTAGACGATCCGTTCTGTAACATGGCGGATGAGGTGCCGCTATGGGCATCGAAATCAAGGTGTTACAGCGCGATGACGAGAGCATTCTGACGAACGTCGCCGAAGAGGTGTTCGACAATCCAATTGATGCGGACCTGACCAGGGAATTTCTTGAAGACTCTCGACATCATATAGCTGTTGTTATCGACGATGGGTTGGTCGTCGGTTTCGCATCGGGAGTCCACTACATCCACCCAGACAAGGGGCCAGAGCTGTGGATCAACGAGGTCGCGCTTGCACCGACTCATCGACATCGCGGGCTGGGCAAAGCCGTGCTACGAGCTTTGCTCGAGGTAGGCCGAGCTCAGAACTGCACGGTCGCATGGGTTCTGACCTATCGAAACAACGTCTCCGCAATGGCACTTTATTCTTCGGCCGGTGGGGTTGAAGGAGCTGACGACTCGGGAGCCGACAGTACTATGCTGGGATACTCGTTCGCCCTAGAGGACGGGTCTAAATCGGGTTCACAGTAGGTGAATCCCAGGGAGAATCTTCGGTGTAGCTTTTCCGTCAAGCAAAGCTGTTCTTCGCGGCTGCGGGCTTGATTAGAGTAACTGTGAAAGGGACATCCTGTCTGGATTTATGGAGTGGCTGTAGACTGGGGAGGCCTTTCGCGTGGCTCGAATCGGGCATCTGATTCCTGTGAGTTGGGGCATGGCGACAGGCTGATAGGGCGGGCGTGATGATGAGACGGAAGACTGGATTGCTGGCGTTGGTGTTGTTGGTGGGAGGGGTGGCGTCGGCTGAGGTGTGCACGACGCAGTCGCAGATGACGGGGCCGGAGCGGGAGGCTTTAGCTGCTGCGGCGCGTGGGCTGGCGGCGAAGGTGCAGGCCGGCGATGTGAGTGGTCTGCGTGCGGCTACGGCGGCGGAGTATGCGAAGGACTTCGGCGGCATTGGAGACGTTGTTGGAAGTACCTCTGCGCATGTGAAGGGCGGCACGTTGAAGGTGGAGCAAGTGTACGTGCTGGATGGAACGCAGCTGAAGCGGGCGGCGGATGGGTCGGTGCCGGATGCGCAGTTTTTCTGCTCGCTGAATAAGTCGGTGGCCGAGGCGGATTTTATAATCTCGGGGCTGGCTCCGGGGCGGTATGGATTTGCGATTGTGGATGTCGCGGATGGCAGCGCGCCGTGGCGGCTGTCGTTTTTGCTGCGGCAGGATCAGGGGCAGTGGGTGATGGCGGGGTTTTATCCGAAGCCTTTGCTGGCGGCGGGTCATGATGGGCTGTGGTACTGGACGCAGGCGCGGCAGATGACGCTGCAGAAAGAACGTTGGAATGCGTGGCTGTATTACCAGCAGGCGGAGAATCTGCTGCGGCCGACGAATTTTATTCAGAGCACGCATCTTGAGAAGTTGAAGGCGGAGCAGACGGCGGTTGCTCCGCCTGCGTTGTCGGAGGGCGTGAGTGCCGAGTCGCCACTGGTGGTGAAGGGGGCCGATGGCGCGGAGTACCGGTTTACTGCGCTTGGCGTGGATGACTCTTTGGGGAACGACAAGGTGGATGTGACGGCGCACCTGAAGGTGGACGAGCTTGGCGATGCGGCTGCTGCACGAAAGCGCAATGCGGATGCGATGGCAGCGCTGGTGGCTGCTTATCCGGAGTTGCGGAAGCCGTTTCATGGAGTGTGGATGATTGCGGAGGTTGTTGGTCAGAACCCCTTTGCGACGGAGCAGGCGATGAGCCAGATTCATTGAGCGGATAGATGGTCCGCTGGGTCCATTTTTTTGATCTTCTCCCGGCGGTTGACTGGGTAGTGATATCTTGAGAATCGTTTTAGCAGGGCAGTAAAGAATGCGCCGGACCAGGACTCACGACCAGAACTCCGGACCAAGACTCACCTTCCAGGGTAGGACTGTCACTCTATTGATAGGGACGAGAAAGAGAACAATGACAAAAAATAAAAAGACGCTGAGTCAGGCAATTCAAGAGCGCAGGGCGACACCGAGTTTTGATAGTGCGCCGATTCCTGCGGAGGATCTGCGGCAGATTCTCGATGCGGGTCTGCATGCTCCGAGTGGGTACAATCTTCAGCCCTGGCGATTTGTGGTGGTGCAGTCGGCGGAGCAAAAGAAGAAGCTGCGTGGGGCAAGCTATAACCAGGGCAAGGTGGAAGAGGCGTCGGCGGTGATTGTGGCCTGCGGCGATTCAGATGGGTGGCGCAAGGATCTGGACCTGATCCTGGAGCAGGGGCGCAAGGGCGGGATGCCGGAGAGCTACGCGGCGCAGGCACAGAGCAGCGTGCCGAACTATATGTCGAGCTTCAGCAGCGGACAGATGCAGGCATGGCTGAACAAGCAGGTGATGCTGGCGTTTACGCACATGATGCTGATGGCGGAGGTGATGGGATACGACACCGCGCCGATGGAGGGGTTCGAACAGGATAAGGTGCATGAGGTGTTGCGTCTTCCGCTGAGTTATTGGGTGGTGGCGCTGCTGGCGATTGGACATGCCAAGGGTCCGGACAAGTTCGATGGCGGGCGGTTCGAGATAGGACATACGGTGTTTGGAGAAGAGTTTGGCAAGCCTCTGAAGCTGTAAGTGGAGATGACCTGGCTATGAAGCTTGCACTGCGCGTTCTGGTTGTAGTTTTGCTTTTGGCGGCGGTGATTGGGCTGGCCTTTTACCGGTATCCGCTGTGGTTTGCGGATCAGCATACTCGATTTCATCTTTGGCGTCAGGGCGTGAAGAGCGACTATATCGAAGCTGGGGGGTACAGGCTTCATTACTTTGAGGCGGGCTCTGCGGATGGGACTCCTCTGGTGCTGGTGCATGGGCTGGGGGCGCGGGGGGAAGATTGGGGGGCGATGATTCCCGCGCTGGCGGCGCAGGGATTTCATGTGTATGTGCCGGATCTGCTGGGATATGGAAGATCACCTAAGCCGAATGTGAGTTACTCGATCTCACTGCAGGAGCAGACGGTGGCCGCGTTCATGCAGGCGGTGCATGTTTCGCGGGCTGATGTGGGTGGATGGTCGATGGGCGGATGGGTGGCGATGAAGCTTGCGCTGGATCATCCGGAGATGGTGGACCGCCTGATTGTGTATGACAGCGCGGGGCTGTATTTTCCGGCTACGTTTGGGCCGGAGCTGTTTACTCCGAGCGACCCGGCAGGGGTGAGGAAGTTGATTGCGATTCTTACGCCGAAGCCTCGGGTGATTCCGGACTTTGCGGCGGAGGCGATGGTGCGGAAGCTGCAGGGGAATGCGTGGGTGGTGAATCGGAGTACGGCTTCGATGATCGGTGGGCGCGATCTGCTGGACTTTCGTCTGCATGATATCTCGCAGCCGATGTTGATTGTCTGGGGCGCGCAGGATGAGTTGATTCCGCTGGCGTCGGGCGAGGCGATTCATCGGGGGGTGCCGCAGTCTGTGCTGGATGTTGTCGAGGGGTGCGGGCATCTGGCTCCTGCGGAGTGCGCTAAGCCGGTGGTAGAGGGGACGGTGGAGTTTTTGCGGTCGCAGCCGCCTATGCGTGGGGGTGGTCGGACGTTTGCTGCGGGGTCCTTTTGAAAGATGTCCTGCCGGACGGGCCCACTTCGCTAGGCCACCCCGCAAACGAAGACCTGTTTGCGGGGACCCCGGTTCGGGCGGTCACTTCGTGACGCGTGTACCCCTTCGGTTGGTCCCTCCCGTTGGTCGGTGGGAGATTGTGCCGACCAGCGGAAGGACCTTAGAGCTCATCCTGTCGTGACCGGTATACACGTCACGAAGTGACCGCTCTCCGCGCAGGAGGCGCGTCCGGCAGGGACGATAGCATTAGTCGGGTTGCCACTGGTAGGCGTTGGGTTGTGGCAGGCCGATGTGGGCCAGGACTCGGTGGACGAAGTTGCGGGCCATCTCCTGCGTGCTTTGCGGGTGGTTGTAGAGGGTGGGGATGGCAGGGAAGATGGTGGCTCCGGCGTCGGAGGCTAGCTGCATGTTGCGGATGTGGATGCGGTTGAAGGGCGTCTCGCGAATGCAGAGGATGAGGGGGCGGTTCTCTTTGAGGCAGACGTCGGCGGCGCGGTGGATCAGGTTTTGCGCGAGGCCGTTTGCGATGGATGCGAGGGTGCCCATGGAGCAGGGGAGGACGACCATCGCGTTGGTGGGGTAGCTGCCGCTGGCGATGTTGGCTCCGATGTCGGTTTCGGCGTGCTGCTGGAGTTTGGGGCAGGGAGCGCCGAGGAGCTTTTCTGCGAGGTCGTTGCGGCCGCTGAGGTTGAGCTCTTCGGCGAAGACGCGGAGGGCGCTGTCGGAGGCTACGAAGTTGATCCTGGCGACGCGGTTGTCGGCGGCGAGGGCACGGAGGATCTCGGCGGCGTAGATGCTGCCGCTGGCCCCGGTGACGGCGAGGGTGATGTTGGTCGGGGCTTCGGTGTGGAGGGACTGTGGCACAGAATGATTATCGCTGATGGGTGGAAGGCGTAACGGTGATCAGAGGGATGAGAGGCTGATAAGAGCGGGGTGCTGGGTTCAGGGTTCAGGGTTGCTGGTTGCGTAGGGCGTAGGCGATGAGGGTTTGGCCGTGGAGGTTGTGGGCGGCGTTGTAGGCGTGGTTGCTGGCTTCTTCCTGGGCGGGGATGGTGGGGTCGAGTTCGCACGCGGCGATCTCTTCCGTGGTGGCGTGGATGAAGCAGAGCTCGCAGGTGGCGAGGTTGACTTCGCCGTTGTCGCCTTCGCTGCGTATGGGTGGGCCGAAGGTGCGGCAGAGGATGGGGCGGTGCTCGTAGAGGTCGCAGGTGCCGTGATCGGGGTCGAGGACGGGGCAGGGCTCGTCGTTGGCGAACTCTTCGAAGAGGATGGCGGCTTCGTGGTCCTCGTTGAGGATGCCGGTGGTGAGGTCGCCGGGGAACCAGGGGTCGAGGCGGGTTAGGGAGTCGGCTACTCTTGCGCGGATGCGTGCGGCTCTTTGAGGGTCTGTTGTTTCGAGGAGCGTGAGACCTTCGTGGAGGCGGGCTGCGTCTTCGTGTGCGATGGGGAAGACGCCTATGCAGCATTGGGAGCAGCCGGGATGGCAGACGAGGTGGTGGCCGCCGCGTTGGTAGGCGTCGGCTAGGGCGGTGTCTACGATCTGGATAAGGGTGTCTGACATTTGCAACGAAGTGGAAGGATTTTCGTTTTACGCGGATGCTCACATCTCAGAATCTGTGTCACACCATTTGCAAAGATCATTCGTGTGGAAAAGGGAAACGTGCGCTCGTTGTCCATTTCTTTCCATTGATCTCTACCGCTTGTTTTGGTTGCAGCTTCGCTACAAACGTTTTGTACTCAGCAAGTTTTGCAATGGGTATGAACAAATTGTATCCGTCCTTCGTTTGGACGGAGCGGGCATCTCTAACAGTCGGAAGATCGGCTGGCCACTTTGTACTGGATTTTGCGTAGGCAAATGGCCATATGATTACTTCGAAAAAAGGGGGCTGCCAAGTTTTTGGATCGCTGACGCGAAAAGCGAATAGTGTTTCGAATGCCGTCTGCAGATCGGAAGGTAGTTTTCTTATAGGTAGATCTGGAATGCTATGGCGAAGTGGACCGTACACGGAGACTGTCTTGAATCCGTTTGCAGTGTTTACGACGAGAACATTGGTTGGCATATCAGTAGCATCGACAATGCTGTACCAATCGTTGAATTCGGAAGCGTGATCGAGATGCGAGAGTGAGAGCAGATTTTCTATTTCGATTTTGGAAAGGTGGCCTGATACATAGTGGCCAGATCGTTGATCTCCCTGCCAATAGATTACGGTCCCATCGACGTAAAGAGCGAAGGACGGAGAATCGGAGCAAATCGCCATCGCCCAAGGATTGTATTCCGTGAGGAGAACGATCGGCTGTAAGCCTTTCCATCGATTTTTTTTGTTCGATGCGGAGGGGCCGCAGTGTTGGGCATGCATTGTTGAAACCAACGTAGCCAAGAGCAACGCAATTCGAAGGAAGTAAGTGGAGCGTCGCGCAGTCCTTCTTGTAGTGTTCATCAGTTTCTTAGACTGTGGAAGCGACTATAAGGTTCCGCAGTGCGGAAATGCAGGTTTCGCACCGCTTATTGGTCGCCATTTCCAAGGGGCCTCTTAGGGAATGATGCGGTCGTGGCGGAGGCGGGTGAAGAGGTCGAAGAAGCTTTCGTCGGTGGGTTGGTAGTCGAGGAAGCCGAACTTGCGGCTCTTGCTCATGTCGGTGACGACTTCGATGGGGCGGCCGAGGTCGGCGTCGGTGTGCCAGGCGGAGGCGAGGTTGTTGAGGTTGGGCTCGATGAGGTTGTGGGATTTTGCGATGTTGCTCCAGATCTCTTCGGTGCCGGCCAGTTGCTGCTCGAGTGGGGTGGCGTGGCCGGGGAAGGGAGCGGGTTCGATGCCGAACCAACTGGCTAGGCGAGGCCACATCCAGCTCCAACGGAAGACGTCGCCATTGACTACGTTGAAGGCGTGATCGCGCGCGGCGGGAGTTGTGGAGGCCCACTCGAGATGGCGGGCGAGGAGTCTTGCGTCGGTCATGTCGGTGAGGCTGTTCCACTGGGTTGCGGAGCCGGGGAAGAGGAAGGGGCGGCCGGTTTCGCGGCAGATGGTGGCGTAAACCGCGAGGGTGACGCCCATGTTCATCGCGTTGCCGAGGGCGAAGCCGACGATGGTGTGGGGGCGATGGATGGTCCAGTTGAAGAGATGATGAGTGGCAGAGGCGAAGAGCTCGTCCTCCTGCGCGTAGTAGAAGTTTTCGATGTCGAGGCGGGGCTGCTCTTCGCGGAAGGGCGTGGCGGGGAGATTGCCTTTGCCGTAGGCCTCGAAGGGACCGAGGTAGTGCTTGAGGCCGGTGACGAGGGCTACGTGTTTGACTGACTTTGTATGAGAGACGGCTTGGAGGATGTTGCGCACCATCGCGGAGTTGACGCGAATGTTTTCGGCTTCGGTGGGTTGGCGGAGCCAGGTGGTGAGGAAGAGGTGAGTCGGCTTGAGGCCGGCGACGGCGGAGCGCAGAGCGGAGGGATCGAGGAGATCGGCGGCGATGAAGTTTACGCCTTCGATGTTGTTCGCCGGGCGACGGGCGAGGCCGTGTACCTGCCAGCCGTTGGCTAGGAGTTGCTGCGCGAGGTTAATGCCGACGATGCCGGTGACTCCGGCGATGAGTGCGGTGCGGGACATGGGAGATCCTTTCGGTCAAGCGGCTGACTGCGATTGGATGACGTTTGCGTGTGGGGTGATTCGGAGGAGGGTTGTGCGCTCGATGGCGCGTTCGATTACGTGTTTTGCGGCACCGGCCTGGTTTGACGATTGACTGTGCGGCCGGCGCCACGTTGCTAGACAGCTTTGCGCTGGAAGGTTGTTTTTTTGGTTCCGGCGAAGGAGTCCTTCGCCTTGACGGAAGCGGTCGATGATCCGGCGAGGGCCTTGTCGCCGCCTTTTGCCTGAGCCGCGGCTTTTTCGCGTGCGGCCTGGAGCTTCTGTGCCTTCGGGCTTAGCCCGCGTGTCTTAACTTCGGCTGCTTTTGGAATGAAATCACTCATAGAGAGATCGTATAACGGGCTGATGGTTTTCGAACAGGGCTCGGCTTCAACGCTGTCGCGAGGGCGAGTGTTGGGGTGAGCCGCTTGCTGGGTGTGTTCGGAGTTATTTTGCCGGGTGCGGCTTGACGCCGGTCCAGGTCCAACTGCGGATCTTCCAGCCTGCCGGCCCCGCGTGCAGGACGAAGGTCGCCTGGCCTTCTTCGGCGAGAGGTTTGCCGTGCTCCTTGTAGAGGTAGAGGGTGGGGATGATGACGTAGGCGAGGTCGTCTTCGATCTCGGTGCGGGTGGGGGCGTCGTATTTGACGATGCCGTCAGTGACGCCTGTGGCTGCTGCGTGCTTTTCGTAGTCGGCGGCCCATTCGTGAGCGGCGTGGGGGCCTGTCCATCGGTGAGGAGGGAACTCGTCGATGATGGTGATGTCGCCGTCTTCGTAGGCGGCGAATGCTGAGTGGGTATCGCCGCTGTTGAAGCCATCGACGAACTGGCGGATTGGTGTCATCACGTCTGCTGGTTGGGCCGCGATTGCGCTACCGATCAACAGGGCACTTGCGAACAGTGCGAGGGTTGCTTTCTTCATGAAGAACTCCGATCGGCTAGGCATGCCTTCGAATCGTAACAAAGACTATGGAAGCGGCTACCAGATTGATTTGAGCTCCCAGAGTTGGCCTTCGCTTTGGATTGGCTTGGCGTCGTCGGGGAAGATCTGGATCTGAAGATTGTTGGAGACGGGGAAGACGAGGTCGGTCATGGCGATGGTGCCGTCCTGGGCGAAGGCTTCGACGGAGGACCGGTCGACGATGAGGGTGAGGTCGTAGGGGCGCGTGGTGACGAGCGGCGCTTTGGTGCGGACGGGGAAGTCCGGACTGATGGCTGCGCCTGAGTGGGTGCGATCGATGTAGAACTCTTTTTTGGCGGTGTCGAAGGCTACTTCGGTCCAGTGCTGCGGGTCGGAGAAGATCTTGAGGCCGAAGACGGGTTCGACGGGATGGCCGAAGTGGAGGCGGATCTCGAAGGGAGGCTGGAGGGTATGTTCGCTCCCGTAGAGGGCAGAGGTGTTCGTGGAGAGGGCAGAGATCTCGTAGTTTTTTCCTCGGAGGGGAGCGACGATGGGCTCCTGTTTGAGAGCCAGACCTGCGGGGTCGCTGATATAGGAGAGACGGCGGGGAAGGCTCATCTGTCCTCGCCAGGGAGTGGTGGGAATCTTCGCGGCGTACTGCCAGTTGCTCATCCATCCGAGGAGAACTGGCTTCTGATCTTTGGGCAGGTTGTTGAAGTTGATGGCGCAGTAGTCGTCTTTGCCGTAGTTGGTCCAGCCGTGGGAGCCGCGGAGGCGTGATTGATGGAAGGATTTGCCGTCGAAGTCGCCGAGGAAGTACTGCTCGCCGGAGCCGCCTTGCGGAGCTCCTGGGTTGAGGCCTACTTTGAGGGCCCAGATGCTTTTGGCGCTGTTGGACGCGGGGATTCGGATGAGGTCGGGGCACTCCCAGTCGCCGTTGATGTCGCCGGTGGGTCCGAAGTCGCTTAGCTGTGTCCACTGCTTGAGGTCGGTGGAGGAATAGAAGCGGATCTTATGCTCTTTGGGCAGGGAGACGGCCATGATCCAGTGGCGCGCGATGGGATCCCAGGAGACGCTGGGGTCGCGAAAGTCGGCCATGTGGAGATCGAGGACAGGGTTGCCGGGGTACTGTGCCCAGTTGCGGCCTTTGTCGAGGCTGACGGCGAGGTTTTGGGTTTGGCGGATGCCTTCTGAGGTTTGGGTGTGGCCGGTGTAGATGGCGACGAGGCAGTCGCCGTGAGTGCAGAGGCCGCTGGTGTTCTGATGATCGACGACGACGCTGCCGGTGAAGATCATGGTGTTGTCGTGCTCGGGGATGGCGACGGGGAGCTCGTGCCAGTGGAGGAGGTCGGTGCTGACGGCGTGGCCCCAGCTCATGTGTCCCCACTGGTCGCCCTCGGGGTTGTACTGGAAGAAGAGATGGTACTCGCCCTGGTAAAAGACGAGGCCGTTGGGGTCGTTGGTCCAGTGCTCTTCGGGGGAGAAGTGGACCTGCGGGCGGTAGGGCTGGTCGTAGTCGGGGTTCTGCGCGGCGAGGGGCAGGACGAAGAAGGCGAGGGTGGCGGCTACTTGGATTACTTTGCGAAACGGCCTCTTCTGCATGAGAACTCCCCTAGATGGGATGCTGGAATTGGATGAGGAAGAGCGCTCGCTCTGGTGGAAATTTCTATTGGTCGAGGACGCGGGCGAAGATGGCGTCTACGTTGGCTAGCTGGCGGTTGTAGTCGAAGGCGCGGGCTAGTTTTTCGGGGGAGAGGCGACTGGTGATCTCGGGGACCTTGGCGATCTCGTCGCGGAAGATGAGGTCGTTCTTCCAGGAGTTCATGGCGTGGCCCTGGACGAGACGGTAGGCGTCTTCGCGGGACATACCGG
This sequence comes from Edaphobacter lichenicola, assembly GCF_014201315.1. Lineage (NCBI taxonomy): Bacteria > Pseudomonadati > Acidobacteriota > Terriglobia > Terriglobales > Acidobacteriaceae > Tunturiibacter > Tunturiibacter empetritectus. The sequence continues at coordinate 1,219,720 of NZ_JACHDY010000001.1, read as the reverse complement.
ATTCGGCGAGGTCGAGCAGGAGCTGGCCGGAGAAGATGAGGCCGCCGGTGGACTCGAGGTTCTTCAACATGCGGGCGGGGTAGACGAGGAGCTTGGCGATGAGGTTTTCGGTTTTGGCGAGGAGGTAGTCGGCGAGGATGGTGGAGTCGGGGAGGATGACTCGCTCGGCGGAGGAGTGGGAGATGTCGCGCTCGTGCCAGAGGGCTACGTTTTCGAATGCGATTTGTGCGTTCGCGCGGATAACGCGGGCGAGGCCGCTGATCTGTTCGCTGGTGATGGGGTTGCGCTTGTGGGGCATGGCGCTGGAGCCCTTTTGTTTTTCGGAGAAGAACTCTTCGGCTTCGCGGACCTCGGTGCGCTGGAGGTGGCGGATCTCGGTGGCGATCTTGTCTAGCGTGCTGGCGAGGACTGCGAGGGTGGAGATGTAGGCGGCGTGGCGGTCGCGCTGGACGACTTGCGTGGCGATGGCTACCGGTTTGAGACCTAATTGGTTACAAATTGCTTCTTCGTGTTCGGGCTTGAGGTGGCCGAAGGTGCCGACGGCTCCGGAGAGCTTGCCGACGCGGAGGTCTTCGGCGGCGGCGTCGAAGCGGGTGAGGTTGCGCTGCATCTCGGAGTACCAGAGGAGCAGCTTGAGGCCGAAGGTGGAGGGTTCGGCGTGGATGCCGTGGGTGCGGCCGATGATGGGGGTGTGCTTGAACTCTATCGCGCGTTTTTTGAGGGTTTCGGAGAGGGCTACGATGCCGGCGCGGATGATGGCGGAGGCTTCTTTGAGCTGGAGAGATTGCGCGGTGTCGACGACGTCGGTGCTGGTGAGGCCGTAGTGGAGCCAGCGGGAGGCTTCGGGGTCGGCGATGTGCTCGGCTACGGTGGTGGTGAAGGCGATGACGTCGTGACGGACTTCGGCTTCGATCTCGTTGATGCGGTCTACGGTGAAGGCACCCTTGTCGCGGATGGTGTCGGCGGCGGACTGGGGGACGAGGCCGAACTTTGCGAGGGCCTGGGAGGCGGCTACTTCTACGGTGAGCCAGCACTGATATTTGTTGGCGTCGGACCAGATGCGGCCTAGCTCGGGGCGTGTGTAGCGGGCGATCATGTTGGTTCCTTCTTCTGAAAAAGTGTCGCGCTGCGAAGAGAGAGAGCAATGGCACAAGCGAAAGCAAATACGGGGATCCTTCGACTGCGTTGCTCACATAGTGCCGTGAGCAACTTCGCTCAGGATGACGACTTCAAGTAGATGTGTGTCCAGGGCTGCACAGATTTACGAGTTCAAGAGTTTTACGAGTTCACGACGCCGAGGAGGTCGGCCATCTCATCGTGGAGGAAGCCTTCGCCGGGGCGGTAGGGCTGGACCCACTTGCCGTCGATGACGAACTGGGGGATGGCGCGCTTGCCTACGTTGGCGATGACGAGGTCGGCGGCGCCGGGGGTGTTCTCGATGTCGATCTCTTTGTAGGGGATGTTGTGCGTGGTGAGGAAGCGCTTGGCTTCGCGGCAGTCGCGGCACCAGGAGGCGGAGTAGACGGTCAGATCCATAGAGTTCTATTTTACCTGTTGCGTGGCAGGGGCCGTTCGGGCAGCTCAATTACAATCCTGCTATGTCGCAGCTTAGAGAGCTTCTGCTGGCGCATATTGGTTACTCCGCGTGGGCTACGCGCCGGGTGCTGGAGGCCTGCTCGCCGTTGACGGAGGAGCAGCTTGGCCGCAACTGTGGTGCGTCCCATTCGAGTCTTCTGCAGACATTTCGCCATAGTCACGACGGGGAGAAGGTTTGGCTTCGCCGGCTGGTGGAGGTGGACAATGATCGCCTGCCTCGTGGCTCTGCTCCTGAGCACTCGTTTGAGTCTCTGGTTCAATCGTGGCCTGAACTTTGGGAGGGTTATCGTCGGTGGCTCGAAGCGGCTTCTGAGGATGATCTGACGTTTGAGCTCTCCACAATTTTGCCTGATGATGCCGACTTCCGCGTGCCTCGCTGGCAGATTGTTCTTCACGCAGTCAACCATTCGAGCTTCCATCGTGGGCAGATTATTACTATGCTTCGCGGCTTTGGGGTGCAGCCTCCTAATACCGACTTGACCGCTTATTACGCTACGCACTAGACCCGGTTGTCCTGCCGGACGGGCTCGCTGCACGCGACGCGGCCACTCGTGGCGGGTTTACCTTTTCTTGCGATTGCTACGGTGCTGGCCCTCCCGTGGTCGGGATTGACTTTATTGCTCGTGGTAGTTGCGGATCAGGCCGCCGTCGACGAAGTAGGTGGAGCCGGTGACGTAGGCGGCGTCGTCGGAGGCGAGGAAGAGAGCGAGGCCGGCGACTTCTTCTGGTGTGCCCATGCGGCCTAGCGGGATGTTGGCGAGGAGGGCGTCGAGCTTGGGTTTGTCTTCCATGAGCTTGGTGTTGATTGGGGTGGCGATGGCGCCGGGGGCGATATTGTTGACGGTGATGTTAAGAGGGCCGAGCTCGACGGAGAGGTCGCGCATGAGCATGCGGATGCCGCCCTTGGAGGCGCAGTAGGTGGCGAAGTTGGGGAAGACCATGTCCTCGTGGACGGAGGAGATGTTGATGATGCGGCCGGGAAGTTTGGCGTCGCGGAGGCGGCGGACGAAGGCCTGGGTGAGGAAGAAGGCGCCCTTGAGGTTGACGTTGAGGACGGCGTCGTAGTCGGCTTCGGTGACGTCCCAGAAGGCGGCTTCTTTTTCGATGCCGGCGTTGTTGACGAGGATGTCGCCGCGGCCTAGCTGGGTGTAGGCCTGATCGACGAGGTTTTGCGTGTCGGCGAGGTTGGAGACGTCGGCTTTGACGAGGATGGCTTTGCCGCCGGCGGCTTCGGCTTTGGAGACGGTCGCCTGGGCCTGGTCGATGTTGTTGCGATAGTCGACGACGACTGTGGCTCCTTCGCTGGCGAAGCGGATGGCGATGGCCTGGCCGATGCCGGAGCCTGAGCCGGTGACGATGGCTACTTTGCCTGCGAGACGACCTGACATGGAAGGCTCCTATCTTTTGGTGGATTTTTTGGCGGTCGACTTTGTAGGGGCTTTCTTTTTTGCGGGAGCTTTCTTCGTGCCCTTCTTTGCTGTTTTCTTTGGAGCTTTTTTTGCTGCGGATTTTGTGGCTGGCTTTTCGGATTCTGGTTTTGTTTTGGCGATGATTTCGGAGAGGAGAGTTTTGGCTTTTTCTAGTTCGGCGTGGCGCTCCTGCGATAGATTTTTGCCGGCGCGGTTGATGTAGAAGTTCAGCATCTGCATGCCGGAGGCGGGACCTTTAGGCGAGACCTTCTTTGTGGCGAGGGCTTTGGCTATAGAGGAAGCGCTCTTTTTGAAGAGGTCCTCGTCGGGATGGGTTGAGTCGGTGTCTACCTCTGCGGACCACTTTTTCTTTGTTGCCATGAGTGTCTCCTTGACCGTCTCTCTGCTCGCTGCTTCGTTTTGTAGGATGCGAGCTTGTGACTTTTCCTGGCGGCGTTTGCGAAAAAAAGTTGTGAGGAGGGCGCTGCACTCTTCGGCGAGGAGGTTGGGGGTGACTTCGACTTTGTGGTTGAGCTGGGGGTGGTTCATGACGGAGAGGACGCTGCCGCAGGCTCCCGCTTTGGGGTCGGGTGCGGCGTAGACGAGGCGGGTGATGCGCGCGTGGAGGATGGCACCGGCGCACATGGCGCAGGGTTCGAGGGTGACGTAGAGGGTGCAGTCTGCGAGGCGATAGTTGCGGAGGTGGAGGCCGGCGAGGCGGAGGGCGACGATCTCGGCGTGGGCGGTGGGGTCGCTGTCGCGGAGGACTCGGTTCTGGCCGCGGCCGATGATCTTGTCTCCGTGGACGACGATGGCGCCGACGGGGACTTCGCCGTTGGCTTCGGCGTCGTTGGCTTCGGCGAGGGCCTGGCGGAGGTAGGCTACGTCGTTTTCGCTGGAGGGCATGGGAGGCTAGTTTAGATTTGCTTTGAGTTGATTGCGCCTAGTAGAGATTTTGGCCGGCTTCGGATTCGAGGGCATCGAGGAAAGATTGCATGATGTGAAAGCGGGGTATGGCGAGGGCTCTGGAGGTGTCGAGTTTGAGTTGATCGGGGAGAGTGGTGAGTTGTTTTTTGAGCGCCGCGTGAGCTTCGGTGAAGGTCTCGAAGCGGGTGTCGCTGCCGAGTTTGGCGAGGGTGCGGGTGATTCCGATGGCGCCGAGTTGTTCGAGGATGTCGGCGTCGCGGGCGATGGTGGCCTCGACGGTGAGGGGTGTGTCTTGCGGCTGGTGGGTGCGGATGACTTCGAGGACGGCGGGGATTTTTTCTGCGGGGAAGCCGGCTTCAGTGAGGATGGCGGGGGCTTTCTCGATGATGTACGTTACGTGGTTCCAGGTCTTGAGGGCTTCGGGGTCTTCGGGGCGTTGGCCGATGAAGACGCCGAGGTCGTGGAGCCAGACGGCGGCGAAGACTACGTCGTCGTCGTAGGTGAGGGCTGGACCCAGTCCTGCGCCTATCTGTTGGGTGAGGGCGTAGAGGCGGGGCTGATGGCCGAACTTGTGGGTCGGGTTTGCGTGGGTGGCGATGTAGTTCTCGATGGCGGCGCGGTAGGGGGAAGTCTGCGGCGGGTTAGCGGTCATTAGAAGTTCTCAATCCAAGTCCTGAAAATTTGAATTATTCGCCCCAGTTTGGACGGATCCCCATAACCCTGGAATCTTCCGTCTATACAGTTGCACCGAATCCAATCTGAATCACCGTTCGATTCATTGAGGATCTGATAGTTAGGAAGGATGGCGTAGGGCGTGTCGTTTAGATCAATCGCTACGTGCCAGCCAGGATTGTCGACTGTCTCAATCGTAATTCCAAATTGGTGCTCCCATGTTCCATTGCAGTGTTTCTGATACCACGACTCTAGCCATGTGAAGTTGTCCATTGTTCCTCGACGAAGTTATGCGGGCTCCTGTTGGCTGAGGCAGTGGAGGGTGCCGAGGCCCCAGACGAGGTCGACGGCGTGGATGCCTATGATCTCGCGGCCGGGGAAGCAGGCGGCGAGGATGTTGAGGGCGTGGCGGTCGTTGGGGTCGTTGAAGGTGGGGACCAGGACGAGCGAGTTAGCGATGTAGAAGTTGGCGTAGCTGGCTGGGAGGCGCTGATTGTCGAAGGTGACGGGTGCGGGCATGGGGAGCTCGACTATTTCGAAGGGCTTGTTGTCGAGATTGCGGAAGCTGCGGAGGCGGTCGAGGTTTTCGGCCAGGGGGAGATGATTTTCGTCGTGGCTGTTGGGCTCGACGGCGGTGAGGATCTTGTTTTCGCTTACGAAGCGGGTGATGTCGTCGACGTGGCCGTGGGTGTCGTCGCCGGCGCAGCCTTTGTGGAGCCAGAGAACCTTTTCGATGCCAAGGTAGTCGTGGAAGGCTTGCTCGAGGCGGACGCGCGTTTCGGCTTCAGTGCCGAGGCCGGGGTTGCGCTGCTGGATCTCGGAGAGGAGGCACTCTTCGGTGGTGAGTAGGAGGCCGGCGCCGTTGGTGTCGATGCTGCCGCCTTCGAGGACGAGGCGGTGGGGGTGGCCGATGTAGTTGACGCTCTCGGGTTGCGACTGGGGCATGTTGTAGAGCTTGGCGACGTGATTGGGGATCTGGTCGTCGCGGTGCCAGTTGTCGTACTTGGCCCAGGCGTTGAAGTGCCAGTTGGTGATGGCTAGCTCGCCTTGCGGGTGTCTGGTGGAACCTTCGGTCATCTTCTTGACGAAGATGGGGCCGGAGTCGCGCAGCCATACGCGGTCGGTGGGCCAGTGGTGGAAGTGGAGGCGGGCGAGGTTGGCTCCGGCACGGCGGAGGAGGTTGGTGGCGCGGCGCTCGGCGGCGAGATCGTTGACGAGGATGTGTACGTCTTCTACGCGGGAGAGGTGGCGGACGATCTCGCTGTAGACCCAGGGGATGGGTTGGAACTTGCCGGGCCAGTCTTCGGCATTGTGGGGCCAGGCGATCCAGGTGGCGGCGTGTGGGGACCACTCGGCGGGCATGCGGTAGGTCGTCGGCTTGTCGTTGGTTCTGGTCACTTGAATGCTGCTCCTTTGAGTTCTGCTTCTCGCGGCGAGGTACCCCTCCCTCCCCGTCTAAAGTATGCAAAGTCTTCCATCCAAAAGACTTTGCCCTGTACTTCGGTACGCGTCAGCGGCAGGGTACCAGATTGGAGTTGATCTCTGCTGAACCGGGCTCATGCTGAGCTACTGATTAAAGTATAGCTGGCGGGATGGAACTGATACGCCACATGGATGTCGTTGATTGGCGGCAGGTTGGGTGGGTTTGGGGGTTGACAGATCGCGGTTGGGTTTCGGGAGGGACTACTTTTCTTTGAAGACGAGGTAGGTGGTGGTGATGCCGGGGGCGAGCTTGATCCAGTGGGGGATGCCGGCGGGGATGTGGACGATGTCTCCGGCTTGGAGGAGGACTTCTTTTCCGCCTTCGATGCCGGAGCCGAGGGTCTCGCCGGGGCGGCCGGGGCCGTTGTTGGGGTGCTCTCCCTGCATGGTGCCGCCGGTGACGAGGGTGATCGTGCCGGTTTTGATGACCATTTGATCGGCGAAGAGTTGGTGGCGCTCGGATTCGCCGGTGCTGGTGCGGACTACGAGGAGGGTGTAGTCGTTGCCGTAGTCTTCGAGTCTGCCGATTGCGAGGCCGGTGGGGCTTGCCTTCGCGGCTTCTAGGAGTTTGGCCTCCCGCTGCTGGAGGTCAGTTGCGGTGTGGATGATGGGTTCGGTTTGGGCGAAGGCGGGAGAGGTGAGGAGTGTGAGGGAGAGGACGATGCGAGGAAGCATTCTGACTCCTTGGCGGATTGCGGGTATTGAGAGAGAGCATACCCCAGGGGCTAAAGCCCCTTTCTTCCTGGCCGCAAGGGATGGACAAGCCTGAAGGCTGGGCCTATCTAGATGCGGTTCGCGCTTTCGCGCGAATGCCCATTCATGCGATGAGACTGCATGAATGGGGCACCCGGCACACGACTTCACGTCGCTACTGTGGGTAAGCCAAGTTCGTCTTGACCTAACCACTGCCAATTGGAGGTTTCGCTGGTTGTAATCAGAGTACTTCTTAGGATGAACAGTGCCAGCTGAATTGCCTGGAAACCGTCTTGGCCAAAGATCGTTATATCTTCAACGAGATTTATTGTTGGCCCTTCCACCGTAAAGCGGCATCCATATGCGCCATCTGCTTCGATGGGTGCATATAGGACAGTTAGGACTTCGTGTGTGGTTTCGTTTGCAAGGCACGTAAACGTTCGAAGGCCGATCGGTTCACTCTTCATAGAACCTCGGTCTTAATCCAGAAAGCGGCTGGTGATGCCGTTATAGGCGTCGATGCGGCGGTCGCGGAGGAAGGGCCAGTTGCGGCGAGTGTCTTCTTGGAGCTTGAGGTCGATCTCGGCGATTAGGATCTCTTCTTTGTCGTGGCTGGCTTGGGCGATGACTCGGCCGAAGGGGTCGGCGATGAAGCTGCCGCCCCAGAACTCCAGGCCGGATTGTGGGGTGTGGTCGCCTGGGCCGCGCATTTCTACACCATCGTGGACTACGTCGCCGTGCTCGTGGCCCACGCGGTTGACGGCTCCGACGAAGACACCGTTGGAGATGGCGTGGGCGCGCTGGGTGATCTGCCAGGCGGAGTACTGGGCTTCGCCGTACTCGGCTTTTTCGGTGGGGTGCCAGCCGATGGCGGTGGGGTAGAAGAGGGTGTTTGCGCCGCGGAGGGCGGTCTCGCGGGCGGCCTCGGGGTACCACTGGTCCCAGCAGACGAGCGTGCCGATGTCTCCCTGGGTGGTCTTCATGGCTTTGAAGCCGAGGTCGCCGGGGGTGAAGTAGAACTTCTCGTAGTAGAGGGGGTCGTCGGGGATGTGCATCTTGCGGTAGATGCCCTTGAGGCTGCCATCGGACTCGAGGACGGCGGCGGTGTTGTGGTAGAGGCCCGGGGCGCGGCGCTCGAAGACGCTGGCGATGACGACTACTTTCTCTTCTTTGGCGACGGCGCTGAGGCGCTCGGTGGAGGGGCCGGGGATGGACTCGGCGGTGTCGAAGAGGGCGTGCTCTTCGCGCTGGCAGAAGTATTGGGCGCGGAAGAGCTCGGGCAGGCAGATGACGTTGGCTCCGGCGCGGGCGGCCTCGCGGACACGGTCGGCGGCTTTGTCGAGGTTTGCTGCGGTGTCGGGGACGCAGGACATCTGGATGAGGCCGATGCGTTTGTTGGTGGTGGTCTTGCTGTTGGTTGTCGTCATGATGATCCTGATTCAAGTTTATAGGCGTTTGTGCGTGAGGTGAGGATGTGGGCGGCCAGGGAGTGGGTAATTTGCGAGAGCTTAATCTTTTGGATGATTTGGCGCCTCGATGGAAAGCGGTTCGCGCGGGGCGCGAATGCCCACTCATGCGGTGAGACTGCATGAGTGGCACCCGGCTTTGATTGCCGGAGGACACTGAGTCTCTGTCAGTGTCCTCCGGAGTTTAGTTCTTCGGCGGGACTGGGACGGTGCGAGCTATCGGCTCGAGGCGATTGGAGCTTTGGAAGGGGAGCATCCAGCCGGGGTATTCGGGTGGGAGCGCGCTTACTTCGTCGAGCTGCTTGAGCTCTTCGGTGGCTAGCTTGAGGTCTACGGCTGCGAGGTTGTCTTCGAGTTGGTCGAGACGTTTGGCTCCGATGATGATGGAGGTGACCACTGGCTTCGCTAGGAGCCACGCGAGAGAGATGCGGGCGGGGCTGCAGTTGTGAGCCTTGGCGATGGGAGCCATGACGTCGAGGATGCGCCAGGTGCGCTCTTTGTCGACGATGGGGAAGTCGAACTCGGAGCGGCGGGAGCCTTCGGGGCGCTGGTTTTCGCGGGAGAACTTGCCCGAGAGAAGGCCGCCGGCGAGTGGGCTCCAGACGAGGAGGCCGGTTTTTTCGGCTTCGAGTAGGGGAACTAGGTCGCGCTCGAGATCACGGCCAGCGATGGAGTAGTAGGCCTGGAGGGTGTCGAAGCGGGCGAGGTTTTTGAACTCGGAGATGCCGAGGGCTTTGGCGATCTTCCAGGCCTGCCAGTTGGAGACGCCAATGTAGCGGATCTTGCCCTGCTGGACGAGAGTGTCGAGGGCGCGGAGGGTCTCTTCGATGGGCGTGACGGAGTCGTTGCCGTGGATCTGGTAGAGGTCGATGTGGTCGGTCTGGAGGCGGCGGAGGCTGGCGTCGACGGCGTCCATGATGTGGCCGCGGGAGGCGCCGACGTCGTTGCGGCCGGGGCCGGTGCGGCCGAAGACTTTGGTGGCGATGACTACGCTGTGGCGCGCGATGTTGAGAGTTTTGAGGGATTGGCCGAGGGCCTTTTCACTCTCGCCTTCGGAGTAGACGTCGGCGGTGTCGAAGAAGTTGATGCCGGCGTCGATGGAGGCTTTGATGAGCTGGTCGGCTCCGGCCTGATCGACGGTGCCGATGGCGCGGAAGAGGCCGGTGCCGCCGTGGAAGGTCATGGTGCCGAAGCAGAGGGTGGAGACGAGGAGGCCGGTGTCACCGAGAGTCTTGTATTGCATGGTTATCCTTTTCGCCGAGGGTTCGGACGGACATTTGATTAGACGTGTTTGAAGCGGACCACGATTCGGGCGCATGGATTCAGGCGCATGGAAGTGCGGGGGGCGCAGATGTCCTTTGCGTTGGATGACGGAGTTCGCTTTCTTGCCGGTGAATTTTCTGTTAGTTTTGAGGTGTGGAGCGGTTTGATCAAGGTCAGGCGCGCCCTCTTCCAATCACCTAAAAACATCTTTCCCGGCAGTTGCAGTAAGACGTGTATCTCATTGCAGAAGGAGTGTTATTTTGAGCGAATTTCGTGATTTTCTGGAGCTTTCCTACGGCGAACTTGAGGACCTGAACCTGGCGGCCAAGGAGCAGCGCAGGAAGCGGGTGGCAGCCGATGTGATTCGTGAGGAACGGCTGAAGTACCTGACCGATGAGCGGCGGATCAAGGCTGTGACAGTTCTGTTCAGCGATCTCGAAGGTCGTCTGCACATGCTGGACTACGACAAGAAGTTTTTGGTGAAGAGCTACGACAACCTGACCTTCGATGGCTCGTCGATTCGCGGATTTACGGCCCAGCGGGAGAGCGATCTGCGGCTGGGGATCGACTGGAGCGCGTTTTACTGGGTGCCGGCGGATGTTTTTGGCGCGGGCAAGGTGATGGTGTTCGGCGAGGTGATCGACAAGAACGGCGCGACGTACAACGCTGATATTCGCGGAGTGTTGAAGGCTTTTTCGCAGGAGCTGTTCGATAAGAGCGGCTACACGCTGAATGCGGCGAATGAGATTGAAGGATTCCTGTTTGAGGGAATCGATGCTGAGCGAAGCTATCACGAGACGGGCAGCTTCGAGTATGTGAACAAGGGCGGGTACTATCACTCGCTGCCTGGCGATCCGCTGCGGGAGTTTATCGATACGACGGCTGAAGTGCAGCGGGCGATGGGCTTCGAGAACGAGAAGGACCATCCTGAGGTTGCGCCTTCGCAGTTCGAGATCAACTACAGCTATGGTGAGGTGGTTGCGGCGGCGGACCAGATTCAGCTCTACAAGCTGATCTGCCGGCAGGTCGCGACGCAGATGGGGATGACGGCGAGCTTTCTGCCGAAGCCTGTGGTGGGCGTAAACGGCAGCGGCATGCACACGAATGTCTCGATTACCAAGGGCGGGAAGAATCTGTTCTGGGATCCAAAGGGCGAGGAGAAGATCTCGAAGATGGCGTGGCAGTTTACGGATCGCATTTTGACGCATGGCAATGACATCTGCCTGCTGCTGAATGCGAGTGTGAACGCATATCGTCGGCTCGATCCGCACTTTGAGGCTCCGAATCAGATCAAGGCTTCGGCTACGGATCGCGGGTCGATGGTTCGGATTCCGATCGGGAACGAGAAGTCGGCGCGTGTGGAGGTGCGTTCGGTTGGGCCGGATGCGAATCCTTACCTGGCGCTGTACTCGATCTTCAAGAGCGGGCTGCATGGGGATACTTCGAAGATCAAGAACCTGCGTCAGGCGGAGCGGTATCTGCCGGACAATGTCTATACGGCGCTCGAGAACTTCCGTGCGGCGGAGTGGACGACGGAGCTGCTGGGCGAGGATGTGAAGGCCCGGTATGCGGATCTGAAGCAGGCTTCGGCGGATCGCTGTGCGCGGCTGCTGGGGACGATTGTGAAGGCGCCTGAGGTGCAGTTCCATCACGATGTTTATAACCAGCTGCTTTGGAATATCTTTTAGCGGTTGTCTCAAAGAAGGAAGGGCCGATGAGATCTCTCGTCGGTCCTTTTCTTTTTGATGGTCGCGAAAGATAGCGCGTGCTAGAGTGTTACCGACATGAAGACTTGGGCCTTGTTGAGTTTCACGGCTTGTGGAATTAGTTTGCTGCTTTGTGGTTGCGGTGGGGGAAGTACACCGGCGGTTGTAAGCCCATTGGCGGGAAATTGGCTTCTTGTAGGGCCGATGCCGACGAATGAGTTTTCGTTTCCTCCTGCTCCTCCTACTCCGAGTGGGGTCAGACTTGCGATGACCTTCGATGTGGCGGGCGACCAAGTGATCGCGGGAGGTTTCGGTAGTAATTTCTGCGACAACGTTGAGGCGGGGTTCGAGTTTGGGGACGTGGCAGGCGGGATTCTTGCTACGGATGGGAGCTTTACAGTGGCTCCGACAACCTCTCCTCTTGAAGCGGTATCGATCAAGGGTACGGCTCCCAAGGGAAGCGGAGAGCCCTGGTCCGGCAGTTACACCGTATCTTTGGGCGGCGCACATCTGCCTGCATGCGATGCGAATTTTTCAGGAACATTCACAGCAATATCGTTTCCATTGGTTAGCGGCGTCTATGTTGGAACCGGGAGCACACTGGCGGGCCCGAATGGCGTTCCGAAGGCAGTGCCACTCACATTCGAAGTGACGCTGCAGCAGGGCGGCACAGTGACGAATCCGGGGAACGGAGCAGCTTCGAACTATTTCAGCAGCGCTTTGCTCATAGGTAGTATCAAGGTGCAAGGATCTCCTTGCTTCAGTTCGGGCGCGACGCAATCCACGCCTGCGAGTGCTGTCTTCGGCAATATGGTGGAGGCGAGATTCCTGATGGATGACGGCTCTACGCTTATCGTTTCTGGCCCGTTGACCGATGTTACGGAGAGCCACATTGCGACGGGCATCGTTCTGGTCGAGGGAGGGAAGTGCGGCGGTTTCTCGAATGCTATCGAACTCCGTGGGTTGGATCGTCAGAGTTGATTCAATCAAGAGATGACTGGGCTTGTGGTTGACACAGGCATTGCGCTGTTGCATTCTGCTGCTGTCGTGCGGATGGAGGATTTCTCTTGGATACGGAACGGTCTTCCTTGTTTGCTCCTGCTGCGATGGTTGGAGTTTGTCTGCTGCTGGGGCTGGTGTTGGGTGGATGGGTGCTGGGGTCGCAGATCAAAGACCTGAAGCTGGCGGACCGGTATGTGACGGTGAAGGGGCTGGTGGAGCGGACGGTGAAGTCGGATACGGCGATCTGGCCGGTGAGCTTCAAGGAGGCGGGGAACGATCTGCCGCAGGTGTTTGCGAAGAGCGAGACGGATAAGAACTCGGTGCTGAAGTTCTTTGCGGCGCAGGGAGTGCAGCCGAACGAGATCTCGGTAGGGCAGATCAAGGTGACGGACAAGTTGGCGAATGAGTACGGCGGAAACAATACCGGGCCGCGGTACATCGTGGAGCAGACGGTGACGGTGCAGTCGAAGGACGTGGATAAGATTGCGAAGGCCGGGCAGAAGACGGCGGAGTTGGTGCAGGCGGGGATCGTGGTGGGCGGAGGGAACGGGCAGCAGGGCGGGATTCGGTATGAATTCACGGGGCTGAATGCGCTGAAGCCGGACATGATTACCGAGGCGACGCGGAATGCGCGGGCTTCGGCGGATCGGTTTGCGGCGGACTCGGGGAGCCAGGTGGGATCGATTCGGTCGGCGAATCAGGGAGTGTTTTCGATCTCGGCTGCGGAGAGTGGTGCGGCTGCGGGCGATGAGGGCGATGGTGGCGGGACCAATGCTGACGCGAGCATCATGAAGAAAGTACGGGTAGTTGCGACGGTGGATTATTACCTGGTTCGATAAACGAACGCGTATGCCGCATACCGGTTGCCACTCGTCTTGCGCGGATGGTAGCCTCGGTCTTCGATTTCTTCTGCGGAGACGATGACGATGCAAACAAGCTACAACGGAATTCCAGTGCCGGCGAATGGGCAGGCGATCGAGTACAACAACGGAAAGTTTACGATTCCCGATCATCCGATTATTCCTTTCATCGAAGGAGATGGAACGGGGCGGGATATCTGGAAGGCGTCGCAGCGAGTGTTCGATGCTGCCGTGGCGAAGGCTTATGGCGGGAAGCGTTCGGTTGCCTGGTACGAGGTGCTGGCAGGGGAGAAGGCCTATCGCCAGACGAAGAACTGGTTGCCCGATGACACGGTGAAAGCTACGATGGATTTTCGCGTGTCGATCAAAGGGCCGCTGACGACGCCGGTGGGCGGGGGGATTCGCAGTCTGAATGTGGCGCTGCGGCAGCTGATGGATCTTTACCAGTGCGTGCGTCCGGTGAAGTACTATGCGGGCGTGCCGAGTCCGGTGAAGGCTCCGGAGAAGCTGAATGTGGTGATCTTTCGGGAGAATACGGAGGACATCTATGCGGGGATTGAGTTTCGTGAGGGGACGCCGGAGGCTCAGAAGTTCATCGCGTTTGTGAACGATGACATGCTGAAGGGGACCAAGAAGAAGATTCGGCTGGACTCGGGTGTGGGCGTGAAGCCGATCTCGATTACGGGGTCGAAGCGGTTGGTGCGGGCGGCGATTCAGTATGCGCTGGACAACAAACGCAAGACGGTGACGCTGGTGCACAAGGGGAATATTCAGAAGTTCACCGAAGGGGCGTTTCGCGAGTGGGGGTATGAGGTTGCGTCGCAGGAGTTCCGCGCACAGACCGTCACGGAACGGGAGAGTTGGATTCTGGGGAACGTGGAGGCGAATCCGAAGCTGACGCCGGAGCAGAACGCTGCGCTGATTGAGCCCGGCATTGAGTTCGCCGCCAAGGAGTTTGGGGAAGAGGTGATCGCCGAGGTGAAGTCGGTTCTGGCTTCGATCGGAGAGTCGCACGGCGGTGGTAAGTGGAAGACGAAGATCCTAATCAATGACCGGATTGCGGACTCGATCTTTCAGCAGATTATTTTGCGGCCCGAGGATTACAGCGTGCTGGCAACGACGAATCTGAATGGGGATTACATCTCGGATGCTGCTGCGGCTCAGGTGGGCGGATTGGGCATTGCGCCGGGTGGCAATATCGGCGATGGGTATGCCGTGTTTGAGGCGACTCATGGGACTGCGCCGAAGTACGCCGATAAGGATGTCATCAATCCTGGGTCTGTCATTCTTTCGGGTGTGATGCTGTTTGATTTTCTCGGCTGGACGGAGGCTGCGCGACTGATCGAGTCTTCGATGGAGAAGACGATAGCGCAGAAGTTCGTGACGTATGACTTTGAGCGTGGGATGCAGGGCGCGACGAAGGCCAAGACGAGCGAGTTTGCCAGTCGTATGATTGAGAATATGGGCTGAGGAGGCTGCGATGATTACAGGCGGAAACGCAACGGTCTTTGTGGCGAATATGGATGCGTCGTTGAAGTTCTATCACGAGATTCTTGGATTGAAGATCAGCAGCCACTATGGAGACCATTGGGCCTCGGTTGAGGCGGGGTCCTTCACGATTGGTTTGCATCCGAAGTCCGACAAGTATCCTGCGCCAGGAACGTGTGGGGCAATGATGATTGGGCTGGGTATCGATGAGCCGATCGATGTCGCTGCGGCGAGCTTGAAGGCTAGTGGTGTCAAGAATGTCGGCGAGGTGCAGCGCGACCAGGGTGGGAGCTTCGTTCATTTTCATGATCTGGATGGGAACGAACTTTATCTTTGGGAATCGCAGAAGTGGTCATAAGAGATTTTTTGAGTAGACAAGCTAAGGAGAAGGAATGCGGAAGAAGGTAACGATTGTTGGTTCGGGAAATGTTGGAGCGACGGCGGCGCATTGGATTGCGGCGAAGGAGCTTGCGGATGTGGTGCTGCTCGATGTGGTGGAGGGTGTGCCGCAAGGCAAGGCGCTCGATCTGCTGCAGGCGATGCCGATTGAGAAGCGCGACTGCAGCATTATCGGAACCAATGATTATGCGGATACGGCGAACTCCGATGTGGTGGTGATTACGGCGGGGATTGCGCGTAAGCCGGGGATGAGCCGGGATGATTTGCTGACGACGAATCATGGGATCATGTCGAAGGTTGTGGGCGAGGTGGTGAAGGCGTCGCCGAATACGATCATCATTGTGGTGTCGAATCCTCTGGATGCGATGGCGCAGACGGCGTTCAAGCAGGCCGGGTTTCCGCGCGAGCGTGTGATTGGAATGGCTGGCGTGCTGGATTCGGCGCGGTTCCGGACGTTCATCGCGGAAGAGCTGAAGGTGTCGGTGGAAAACGTTACGGCGTTTGTGCTGGGTGGACACGGCGACACGATGGTGCCGCTGTCGCGGTACTCGACCGTGGCGGGGATTCCGATTACGGAGTTGATTGAGCCGACTCGGCTGAAAGAGTTGGAGACGCGAACGGCCAATGGTGGCGCGGAGATTGTGAAGCACCTGAAGACGGGGTCGGCTTACTATGCTCCCTCGGCTGCTGCGGTGGAGATGGTGGAGGCGATTCTGAAGGACAAGAAGAAGATTCTGCCCTGCGCGGCTTATCTGCAGGGGGAGTATGGGATCTCGGGCTTGTATGTCGGCGTGCCCTGCAAGCTTGGGGCTAAGGGACTGGAACAGATCATCGAGATCAAGCTGACACCGGAGGAGCAGGCTGCGCTGCAGAAGAGCGCGGATTCGGTGAAGGAGCTATGCACGGTGATTGGTGTGGCTTAGAAGTTTTTAGTCGACGGAAAAGGCCTGCTCATCGAGCAGGCCTTTTCTGTTGCTTGGAAGACAACGGGTTCTGATTTGGGAAAAGAGCTGGCGGTCAATACGAAAGATAACTAATGGGCCGAAGGGATTGCGTCGATATTCTCTCAAGGCAGATAACAACAGGCCTGCGCTATCTTCGCGTTGAAGAGATCGTTTTTGAGACGTGCGAGGCTTCAGGGAATCGTACAGAACGAAGGTTTAATTTGGACGGCGCTCAGAGCTTCCA
This sequence comes from Edaphobacter lichenicola, assembly GCF_014201315.1. NCBI lineage: Bacteria > Pseudomonadati > Acidobacteriota > Terriglobia > Terriglobales > Acidobacteriaceae > Tunturiibacter > Tunturiibacter empetritectus. The sequence goes on along the minus strand of NZ_JACHDY010000001.1, from coordinate 1,203,569 downwards.
TCAGATTCTGGATACGGCGGATAGGAGAGAACGATCGTCCGCGTGGTTTTTTCTTGCAGTGTTGTGGATGCAGGTGGCGGCAGTGGTGGCGATCGGGCTGCTAATCTTTGCGAGTTTTATTCACTAGTCGCTCGTTAGAGTGGGTCCTCTGGGGTATAGAGTTCGGGGCCCAGCTCGAAACCCATGTTTCAAAACTCGAGACATGGGCACCCGGCGGTCCGCTAAACGGATCGTTCTTTTGAAATCATGCCCAGGATGAGGAGAGCACTCTCTACTTTCTTGCAATAAGAACAGGTTGATAGAAATTTGTATCTGCGGGTTCAAGCCACTGAATCGCGGTGAAGCCGGCATCGTGAAGAGAGGTGGAGAGATCGTTTCGGAGTAAGGCGCGATAACGGGAGACGTAATGTTTTACAGTCCATTGTGCTGATCTTTCGAAGGAGAGGTAGAGATGGACGTCGTATTCCTCGCCGTCCCAATCCCAGAGCTGATGGACGATGCGGCGCTGGCCTCTTGGCCCGTACATTAGAGGGGCTTGTATGGACGGACGCGTTTGGATCAGGTGATCGTAGTCTCGAATCGTCGCTATCAATATGCCGCCGGGTCTCAGTTTGCCAGCGATCTCGTGTAGTGCCTGATCGCGATCTTCTCTGAGGAGCAGGTGGGGCAGTGCATTGTCTGCGGCTAGAACGGCATCAAAGTTTTCTTCCGGGATGGAGCTGAGATTACGCATATCCGCTACGTGAAACTGAATCTTCAGTCCTCGAAGGTTGGCTTCTCTTGCTGCGCGTGCGACGGAGGCACGACTTTGATCGGAGGCGACGAGGCTGTGCCCTCGCATGGATAGGCCGAGGGTTTGAGTTCCTATTCCACAGGCACAGTCCAGAACACGAGGCGCGACTTGATTTGTGTATCGCTCCAACAACGGGCCGATAGTTGCTGCCTGTCTCTCGATGCTTTGGCTCCAATCCTCGAAGATGAGATGGTAGTGGTCGGCTAAATCGTCATAGAAGGTGTCCGTCGGCGTGTCCATAGGCTTCTTGGTAAGCGAAGATATCATGCGTCGGCGATGATGTTTGCTTCACGAGAAAAAAGCCCGCTTTGTGAGCGGGCCTTTGTTGGATTGCGAGATGGTTGGTTAGGCGATGCGTTCGACGGTGACGGACTCGAGGACGACTGGGGTTTTGGGGCGGTCCATGCCGTCTTTGCTGACCTTGGAGATTTTTTCTACGATGTCGTAGCCTTCGACGACTTGACCGAAGATTGTGTGCTTGCCGGTGAGCCAGCTGGTGTCGGCTACGGTGATGAAGAACTGGCTGCCGTTGGTGTTGGGACCGGCGTTGGCCATGGCGAGTTTGCCCTTCTCCTGGAAGCCGTGTTTGGAGCCCTTGGTCTCGTCGGCGAACTTGTAGCCGGGGCCGCCCATGCCGGTGCCTTCGGGGTCGCCGCCCTGGATCATGAACTGGGGGATGACGCGGTGGAAGATGGTGCCGTCGTAGAGCTTGGCGCCCTTCTTGCTGCGGCTGTTCCACTCCTTGGAGCCTTCGGCGAGGCCGATGAAGTTGGCTACGGTCTCGGGTGCGTCTTTTTCGAAGAGCTCGCAGACGATGGTGCCTTCGGTGGTCTTGAAGGTGGCGTAGGTGCCTGGTTTGGTTGGCATTCGAAATCTCCTTGCAGTGACTGGTTGAGTGCTTTGTTAGCAGAGAGGCGTTTCCGTTGAGATCGCGGAGGCCGGAAGATTATTGGGGTGGTGCAGCGGCGGCTGGTGTCGCAGGTACAGCGGGCGCCACTGGCAGCGGGGGCATGGGCTGGCCGTCGCGCACGATGGTGATGCGATTGATAACGACTGGTGTGATTGGCTTGTCGTTGGAGTTACGTTCTACGCGCGCGATGGAAGCGACGAGCAGGGCGGTGTGGGCGTCGCACTGGCCGAAGATGGTGTGCTTGCCGTTGAGTTGCGGAACTTCGGTTTCGGTGATGAAGAACTGCGAGCCGTTGGTGCCGCCGCCTGATGGACCGGGGCCGGCGTTGGCCATGGCGAGGAGGCCGGGTGTGTCGAAGGTGAGGTCGGGGTCGATCTCGTCCTGAAAGAAGTAGCCGGGGTCTCCGGTGCCGTCGCCTACGCGGTCGCCGCCCTGGATCATGAAGTTGGGAATGACGCGGTGGAAGGTGGTGCCGTTGTAGAAGGGCTGGTGGCGCATCTTCTGGAGGGTCTTGGGATCGGTCCAGTCTTTGGTGCCTTCGGCGAGACCGATGAAGTTGGCGACGGTGAGGGGGGCCTGCTTGTCGTAGAGCTTGCAGGTGAGCCGGCCCATGGTGGTGTCGATGACGGCGGTGGGGCCGGTGGGGACGACGGGTGCCTTGATGTTGCTGGTGGTGCTGGGGGCGTCGGGTAGAGCGTCGGCCGGGGGCGTTGGGGTGGACTGCGCTGGGGTCGATTGTGCCTGGCCGGATGCGGCGAGGGCCAGGGAGAGTGCGAGAGTACGAAGCATCATGCGGTTAGTAGCTCCAACAAACAGGCTATCGCAGACGGGCGGCGGGGGCAATGTGGGGATGGTCTTAGAGAATGCGTCTGAGGAGGCTGCGAACAAGTTCGAGAGAGCCTCCGTAGACGACGTGAGCTGCCCAATGTTGGAGATGATCGGTGGCCGGCGTGCTTGCGGGAGAAGGAGAGAGTTGGAAGGCTGGGATTGCGATCTCATCTGCGGCGAGGAAGAGGAGTGTGCCGTAGGCTGTGCCTGCACCGGTAGTGACTTCGGGCAGGAGTTCGGAGGAGACGCCGTAGACGACGCCCATCAAAGTGCCGAAGGTGTAGTGGACTGCCTGACCTGCTGTCTTTTTGTCTTCTTTGTTGAGATGGGTGCCGGTCGCTTCGGCAATCTTCCGCGCTACGATCTCGGTGGATCCCTCCTGCGAAGCGGCTTTTTGTTCGGAGGCAGCCTGCTCCTGAGCGATCTGCGATGGGGACTCTCCCTCGGCTAGTTTCTTTTGTTTTTCGAGTGTTTTCCCGCCAGCTGTGCTCAACTTCTGAAACTGATCCATGATGAGCGTGGCAACGATGCCGGCTGCGACGCCTGTGACGATTCCACGAAGAACGGAAGGTTTATCTTTGCGCATGTTTTCCTCAAGCGATTGAGATGCAAAAGACAGTAACCAAGTAATGTTTTATGCATCTCACCCAGTGGAGGATCTACAAGATGGCGAAGTTTGCGTTGTATGCGGAGTTGAAGGCGAAGCCGGGGAAAGAAGCGGATGTTGAGGCTTTTCTGAAACAGGGTGCAGAGATGGCGAAGGCAGAGGCTGGGACTGTGCACTGGTATGGGTTCAAGGAAGATAAAGGTGGGGTGTTTGGGGTGTTTGACACCTTCAATGATGAGGTTGGGCGCGATGCTCATTTGAATGGTGAGATTGCGAAGGCTTTGATGGCGAATGCGGAGACACTTTTCTCCGAAGCTCCGAAGATTCACAAGATTGAGTTGGTAGGCGAGAAGGTATAGTCCTTAGCCTTTGCATCGAATCGGTTATGGGTTGTGATCGGAGGCGGCTTGAACTTCGCGGAAGACGCGGAGCAGGTTGCCTCCGAGTAGTTTGTGCATGTCGTCGGCGGAGTAGCCGCGAGCCATGAGGGCGGCGGTGATTTTGGGAAGGTCGGCTGCGGAGTCGATGCCGGCGGGTGGGACGGGGATGCCGTCGAAGTCGGTGCCGATGCCGACGTGATCGATGCCGGCGACCTTGATGACGTGGTCGAAGTGATCGATGAGGGAGTTGAAGGGCGCGCGGCCGATCTTTGCGGCGAACTCGCGGTCAACTTTGTCGGAGGCGGTGTAGGGGACGGGCGAGCCCTTGGCTTTGTATTCGGCTTCGAGCGCTTGCTGCGCTTTTTTCCGTTCGGGCTCCTGCGCGGCCCAGGCTTTGCGCCAGTTTTCGTCGATGAAGGCAGGGAAGAAGTTGACCATGACGACGCCGTTGTTCTTCTTCATGGCGAGGAGCATCTCGTCGGTCATGTTGCGGGCGGCGTGAGTGAGGGCGCGGGCGGAGGAGTGTGACGCGATGACTGGAGTGCGTGTGGTGGCGATGACGTCCCAGAAGGTTTTGTCGGAGACGTGGGAGATGTCGACCATCATTCCGAGGCGGTTCATCTCGGCGACAACTTGTTTGCCGAAGGGCGTGAGGCCGTTGTGGTGATGAACTTTTTCGTCGTCGATGTCGCCAGAGGAGTCGGCCCAGTTGTTGGTGTTGGACCAGGTGAGGGTCATGTAACGAACGCCTAGACGGTAGTAGTCGCGCAGGAGGCCGAGGTCGTTTTCGATGGAGTGGCCGCCTTCGATGCCCATGAGGACGGCGAACTTTCCCTGTGCATGGGTGGCAAGGATGTCGTCGGAGGAGAGGCAGAGGGCGAGTTTGTCGGGGTGTTTGCGGACCTGCTCGAGGGTGCCGTCGATGAGCGAGAGAGTGCGGTGGGCACTGACGTTGGCGGGGTATTGGTTGGGATCGACCCAGATGGAGAAGAACTGTGCGTCGAGATTGCCTTGTTTGGCGCTCGAATAGTTGAGCATGCCGCCGTTGAGGGGATCGGTGAAGTCCCAGTGTTCGTCGACGAAGCGTTGGGGGGTGTCGGCGTGGGTGTCGATGACGATGGAGGATTGGTGGACGGCGGTGGGATCAGTCATTGATTTTGGGGAGTTTGTTTGGGTGTGGGCCTGCATGGTGAGGAGGAGAAGGGTAGAGACGAAGATGCCGCGTTTGTGCATGTTGGCTCGCCACTCTTTCGGTTGCGGGATAGCCGATTGTAGCAAGTGGGTGTTTTTTCCTTGCTTGTGGTTTTTGAAGGCGATAGTTTTGCGATTTTTTTCTTTGCATGGGTAAAGGTGTTTTTGTGTGGGATTTTAGGAAAAAGCGTGTGATTGGCGTGGTGTTTTTGTGGTGAGAGCGTGGTGAATTGCGTGGCTAACGTGGTGTTGTTGCACCACATTTTTGTGCGTCGGAAAATGTGCCAGTTTTTCCAAATTTATTTTCTTTTTTGTTGAGAGATGGATGGCGTATTGGAGCAACCTTCATGGTCTGCGATGTCATCTGTTGAGGGAGAGGTAATGTTATGGCACAGGGTATGAATTCTTCGAAGACCGGCGCACGTCCTTCGCACGAAGCGATTGAAGTGGAGAGTACCGCGACAGAGGTTGGCAAGACCGATCAGCAAAAGATGGATCATGCTGCGATGGAGAGTGCCAAACGCGCTCAGAACCGGATTCACTCGAACGAGGAGAGGACTCCGGCTAACTCGATATTCTCGAAGTAACTTTCGACAAACAGGTTCCTAGGCAGAGCAGTAACGAGGCGGAGATGCCCCGCGGGCCGGCGGGGCATCTCCGTTTTTGTTTGCGCTTAGAGGGCGGCTGCGCCGGCTTCGGCTACGGCGTGGTCCTGGGCTCCTGAGCCTCCACTTACTCCGATGGCTCCAACTACCTTGCCCTCTTTTTTGAGTGGGATGCCGCCGGCGAAGATCATGACCTTGCCGTCGTTTGAGGCGTGGATGCCGAAGAACTGGTTGCCGGATTGGGAGTTGTCACCGAGGTCTTTGGTGGTGATGTCGAAGGCGCGAGATGTCCAGGCTTTTTTCTGCGCGATGTCGATGGAGCCGAGCCAGGCGTTGGTCATGCGCTCGAAGGCGATGAGGTTGCCGCCCTCGTCGACTACGGCTACGTTCATGGGCTGGCCTAGTTCTTCGGCCTTCTTTTCGGCTGCGGCGATGATGCGGCGGGCGTCTGCTAGTTGGATCATTTTTTCTCCTGATGTGAGCTTATCGGTTTGACGCTTGCTTGCGTGTGGATGGCTTGGGTTTTGACGCGGGCGGGGAGGAATTTTACATTTCCACCCATCGCGGTGAGACTGCGATGGATGGGGCACCCGGAGAATCGTGGCGCATGAAGGAGAACGGGTCGCGCGTGGCGCAAAGGCCCACCATGCCACCCCGTCAGCAAGCTGTCGGACCCCGGCTTAGCGACGAGGCGGCGTCACGAAGATGGGGCATCCGGCGTATCAATCTAAAAAAGTGCTCTTTTTTTTTGACAAATGGTATAAAAGGTATAACTATTGTGAGGTAGAAAAGATGTCAACGGCTTATACAAAAAGTCATGTGAAGGTTGCAGACGAGTTGTTTTTGATTGTTGCGTTACTTCATCAGGAGCAGCCAGAACAGAAAGCGTTCACCGTTGGGCAGATATTGGAGCGCGCAGCCAAGGAGGGTTTGGGGTCGGCTGCGGGCAGCTTGCGTGCTCATGCTTCTCAACATGCTGCGGCGAATGTAGATCCCGACAGCAGAGGAGGCAAATATCGCATGGTCTTTCGTGAGCGTGATAATCGCATCCGGCTGCTGGCACCATCAGACTATGTTCATCCTGATCGTCACCAGAAGTTCTATCCGGACCTTGATGATATTCCGGAGAAATATCACGCGCTGGTGGAGTGGGCGAGGCGCAGGCACGAAAAGACGGAGGGACCTCCGGCTCGCTGGCTGGAGGGTTTGCACCAATTGAAGGGGATGGGCAAGGGGATATGGAAGGGTGTTGACGCCGATGCTTATGTTCGTGGTTTGCGGGAAGGATGGGAATGAGCAAGGTCTTTCTCGACACGAACATATTTATCTATTTGATTGAAGACCGTGGCGTGAACGGGCGGAGAGCTGCGGAGCTTCTGGATCGGATGACAGAGAGGCGGGACTCTGTTTATACCTCGACTCTGACTCTGGGCGAGGTGCTTACACTGCCCTTGCAGAAGGAGGATGTGAAGCTGGCGGATCAATATGAGAGGATTCTGACTTCGCCGGGTGTGCATCTGCTGGACTTTGACCGGGTCGCGGCTCGAATCTATGCGCGAGTCCGATTAGACAAGGGGATCAAGGCTCCGGATGCGATGCAGTTGTCGATTGCGGCGGCGGCTCAGTGCGATCTATTTGTAACGAATGATGATCGGCTGAGCCGCAAGATCGTTCCGGGGATACATTTTGTGTCTGGGTTGGAGCGGGTTCCGTTGTAGCAAACTGAATCAAATCGAAGGGACACGATTTGATGTGGAGGGGTCGATTTATTGGAAGTTAACGGTAAGAGCGGGTGCTGAAAGTGACATCAACATTTAGTTCGACGGGGACGGGCTTCCCATCTTTTTTGGCGGGCTTGAACTTGTAGTGTTTTACTGCTTCGACGGCGCTGTCTTCCAGGGATTTGGCGTAATTGTTAACGTCGCTTTCTCTGGCAACCGTGATTCGAACCGCATGAACGTTGCTGGTGGTTCCATCTAGCTCGATGTAGCAGTTCACGATCACAATCTCAGGTGAACTCGACCTTTGTGCGGATGCGGGATATCGCGGCTCAACGGAGTGAATCAGAATCGGGGCTGTCATGTTCTTTCCAGGCGGGACAATATCGGTCCGCGCTGGGGCGGGGATACCTGGTGGCCCCGGTTCGATGGAGGCTGCTTGTAGCAACTCGGAGTGGGCGCGCGAGGGCAGAAAGAAAAGGCCGATGGACAGTCCAGCGATTCGTGCGACGTGACCGAAGCTCATGCAAACATCCTATCGGGCGAAGAGGTCTTTGACTTGTTGGATGAAGACGTCGCGGCCCATGTCGGAGATGGCTTCGGTGAGGGGGAGCTGTTTGGGGCAGGCCTGGACGCAGTTTTGCGCGAAGCCGCACTCTTGAATGCCGCCGTCTCCGGCCAGGGCGCGGAGGCGCTCTTCTTTGAGGACGGCGCCGGAGGGGTCCATGTTGAAGAGACGGGCCTGGGCGATGGTGGCTGCGCCGACGAAGTTGGTGACGTCGTTGAACTGGGGGCAGACCTCCATGCAGATGGTGCAGGAGATGCAGTTGGAGAGGGGGTAGCGCTGCTCCTGTATTTGCGGAGCTTGGCGTGGCCCAGCTCCTAGATCATACGAACCGTCGATTGGGACCCAGGCTTTGACCTTCTTGAGGTTTTCGAAGAGGACGGAGCGGTCGACGGCGAGGTCGCGGACTACGGGGAACTTCGAGAGCGGGGCCAGGGTGATGGTCTGGTCGTGATTTGGTCCGGTGAGCTTGTCTACGAGGGCGGAGCAGGCCATGCTGGCCTTGCCGTTGATCAACATGGCGCAGGAGCCGCAGATCTCCTCGAGGCAGTTGGAGTCGTAGGTGATGGGCGTGGTCGGCTTGCCTGAGACGTCGACGGGGTTGAGCGCTATTTCGCCGAGGAGCGAGGTGATGTTCATGCCCGGGCGGTAGGGGATCGCGAAGGTCTCGGTGGTGGAGGGGGCGTCCGGGGTGGACTGGCGCTTGATCTCGACTTTGATGGTGCTGGGTGCCATGAATGCTCCTTAGCGACTGCAGATTTCCTGGGCCTTCAGCGTGAGGGTGAGCTGGAGGCGTGTGTTGCGAAGGACTGCAGTCGGTGCGGAGTGGATTAGAAGCTGCCTGTTTTGTGGAGGCGTTCTTTTTCCAGTGTGGCGACTGCTATGCCTTCTTCTTTGCTGACGGGAGGGCGGCCTTTGAGGGCCATGGTCCGCTCGTTGGGGTGAAGGTGCGTGGTGTAGAGGAACATATACGTCGTGACCATTGCGTATATGAGTGCAAGGGCGATGTAGACGAGAGTGATGTTTTCCATGCCCGGTTAGATGGTGTTGGCGGGTTTTGAGGTGATCCGTCGTGTTGGGTCTTTTTGTTGCTTGGTCCGGTGCGGTGACAGGACGCAAAGCAGATTTCTCCGCTGCGCTGCGGAATGACAACAAAGGAACGGGCAACGACAAATACAAATACGGGGGTCTCTCCGCTTCGGCGGCAAAGTGCGCCGCCTTCGGTCGAGATGACGATTTTTTTGGGTAGGCTGGCATTTGTTTCGAACGGCGTTTGTCGGGCTATGAAACGGCGTGGCTGTGAACTGCGTTTGCGATGCTCTGGACGGCGTTTATCAGGCGGTGGCGTCGTAGCGGCGGGGGCGGGGTTTGATGTGGCTGATGTCGACTTCTTCGAACTCGAAGGCGGGAGCGTTGTCTTTGAAGCTGGCTTTGGTGGTTTTGAGGAACTTTTCGTCGTTGCGGTCGGGGAAGTCGGGTTTGTAGTGGGCTCCGCGGGACTCGTCGCGGAGGCGTGCGCCCTGGACGATGACGCGGCCTAGTTGGAGCATGTTGTAGAGCTGGCGGGTGAAGGCGAAGCTGGTGTTGGCCCACTGGCTCTTGTCGGAGAGGTTGACGTTCTCGTAGCGCTCGAGCAGTTCGACGATCTTGGCGTCGGCTTCGTCGAGGCCGGCGTTATAGCGGATGATGGTAGCGTGCTTGGTCATGGTGTCGCCGAGTTCGCGCCAGAGCTTGAAGGGGTTCTCGGTGCCGGGGTTGTTGAGGAGCTGGTTGTTGAACTCCTTCTGGCGGGCGAGCTCGGCGGCGTGGCCTCCGTCGCCCTCTTGCGGGGGGAGGGCCTTGGCGTAGGCGAGGGCGTGGGGGCCGGCGACGAAGCCTCCGTAGATGCAGGAGAGGAGGGAGTTGGCGCCGAGGCGGTTGGCGCCGTGGATGGAGTAGTCGGCCTCGCCTGCGGCGTAGATGCCGGGGATGTTGGTGCGCTGGTCGAAGTCGACCCAGAGGCCGCCCATGGTGTAGTGCATGCCGGGGAAGATCTTCATGGGGACTTCGCGGGGGTCGTCGCCGACGAACTTTTCGTAGATCTCGAGGATGCCTTCGAGTTTGTTGAGGCGTTCTGCGGGGAGGTGGGTGAGGTCGAGGTAGACCATGGGCTGGCCGTCGATGCCCATGCCGTGCTCGTAGACGACTTTGAAGATGGCGCGGGTGGCGACGTCGCGGGGGACGAGGTTGCCGTACTTCGGGTACCACTCTTCGAGGAAGTACCAGCGGTCGGCTTCGGGGATGGAGCGGGCTACGCGCTTGTCGTTCTTGTCGCGGGGGACCCAGACGCGGCCGCCTTCGCCTCGGGCGGACTCGGACATGAGGCGGAGCTTGTCTTCGCCGGGGATGGCGGTGGGGTGGACCTGGATGAACTCGCCGTTGGCGTAGAAGGCTCCCTGTTGATAAAGTGCTGATTGAGCTGATCCGGTGCAAACTACTGAATTGGTGGACTTTCCGAAGATGGCTCCGTTGCCTCCGGTGCAGATGATGACGGCGTCGGCGGGGAAGGTGCGGGTGTCCATTGTGCGGAGGTCCATGGCGCAGATGCCGCGAGCTTCGCCTTTGGAGCCGAGGACGGCGGAGAGGAACTCCCAGCCTTCGTACTTGGTGACTTTGCCTTCGGCTTCGTACCTTCTCACTTGCTCATCCAGTGCATAAAGGAGCTGTTGGCCGGTGGTGGCTCCGGCAAAGGCGGTGCGCTGGTAGAGTGTGCCGCCGAAGCGGCGGAAGTCGAGGAGGCCTTCGGGGGTGCGGTTGAAGGGGACGCCCATGCGGTCGAGAAGGTCGATGATTGCGGGGCCCTGGGCGGTCATGTTTTTGACGGGGGTCTGGTTGGCGAGGAAGTCGCCGCCGTAGACGGTGTCGTCGAAGTGCTTGAGGACGGAGTCGCCTTCGCCTTTGAGGTCCTTGGCGGCGTTGATGCCTCCCTGGGCGCAGACGGAGTGGGAGCGCTTGACGGGGACGATGGAGAAGAGGTCGACCTTGCCGCCGGCTTCGGCGATCTTGATGACGGCGGAGAGACCGGCCAGGCCGCCGCCTACTACGATGATTCTGGGTGTTGCTGCCATTCGGCTATCCTCTACACTTTCGTGCGATGTCTACGTTCTTGCTATGTCTTTTTGGAGGTGAAGTGCAGGTCTGCAATAGCTTGAACAGGCTTTCCTTTAATTTCAAAAGGCTTAAATTTTTGCTGATGTAGGAGGTTGCACATCTGAACGCATCCGTGATCCTGAGAGCAGGGGTAATCGGGCACGACGGAAGTTACGTTCCCGTCCTTATCAACTCTGACAGCGACGTAGAAGTCGTGTGGCGAGGAGGGAAGAGAATCCGTCAAGACCGAAGAGGGTGCCTTCATATGTTGGAAAAATTCCGCCTCAGAGACAGAAAGGTTAACCGGAACGACGACTGTCTGAGCTTGCAGCGAAGGTGTACTTCCTCCCAACGGCAGCAGAGCGAAGGGTGCGATAGCGAGAAGCCGCAACGTGCTCATGCTCACCGGACCTCACCCGGCTGATCGGGGTTTGTTGAGTTTGGTGGGGGGACTGTTGGGGCGGGTAAGTCGATGCCGGCGGGTTGGGCGGGCATTACGTTGGCGGGGGCGTTGGGGTACTCCCAGACGACCGCGTAGATGCTGGCGAGGCCCATGAGGCAGAGGGCGAGGCCGAAGGCGGTGCAGACGTAGCCGAAGCGCTTGCGGGCCTTGTCGCCGGGGGTGATGCCCCACTTGGCGGCGAAGAGCCAGATGCCGTAGGCGAAGTGCCAGGTGGTGGCGATCATGGCGATGACGTAGATGGCGAGCATCCAGGGGTTCGAAAGTTCAACCTGTACTTTATGGAATGCGGCGCCGGGGTTCTCGGGGAGGGAGATGCCGCTGAAGCGCTGTCGCCAGACGTGTTGGACGATGTAGAAGAAGGCGATGATGCCGGTGATGCGCTGGGAGACGTACATCCAGTTGGAGGCCCAGGGGTAGACGTTGACACTGACGCGGCCGCGGAAGGCGATGAAGAGTCCGTAGAGGGCGTGGAAGGCGAGGGGGATGAAGATGAAGGCCCACTCGAGGACGCGGACGAGGGGGAGGGAGTTGAGGAACTTGACCTGTTGGGCGTAGGCGAGGGGGCCGTTGAGGGTCTCGAAGTTGGAGATGATGTGCTCGACGAGGAAGGCGCCGATGGGGACGATGCCGGAGAGGGAGTGGAGTTTGTGCCAGAGGTAGGAGTGGCCTTCGCCGGCGCGGAGTGGCTGCACGCCTTTGAGCTTGGACTCGCTGGGCGGGGTGGCAGGAGGTGCTGGCGTGGCGGCGGTGGCCATGGGGACTCCTTGGAATCGTGATGGATGCACTGGTGGAGATGGAAAAAGTGCAGCAGGGCGATTATTCCGCTCATGGATTAGCAGCGTCAAGGAAAGTGAGGGAATTTGTGCGGTTATCGTTAGGTTTGTGCGATTAAGTTGAGTGCGACTGAATTTGCGGGGGTTCTAGTCTGGGCGCAGCGAGTTTAGCAGGGCGGCGAAGGCTCGGCCGCGGTGGCTGAAGGTGAGCTTGGTGGTGGTGTCGAGCTCGGCCATGGTTTTTTGCTGGGCGGGGAGGTAGAAGAGGGGATCGTAGCCGAAGCCCTGGGTGCCGCGGGGGGCGGCGAGGATCTCGCCTTCGACGGCTCCGTGGCCGATGGCGAGAATGTGTCCGTTGCGTGCGGCGGCGAGGACGCAGTGGTAGCGGGCGCTTCGCTCGGTGAGGGGGATGTCCGTGAGGTTCATGATGAGGTAGAGGTTGTTGCGCTCGTCGGGTGTGAGATGGGCGGAGTCTGTTGGGGCGAAGTGGTGGTCTTCGGCGTAGCGGGCGGAGCGGACGCCGGGGGCTCCGTGGAGGGCGTCGACTTCAAGGCCGGAGTCGTCGGCGATGACGATTTCGTTGGGGGCGTGGTGGGAGTAGTAGATGGCTTTGAGGCGGGCGTTGCCTTCGAAGGTGGGCTCGTCTTCGGCGGGGGCGGGGATTTGGTTGAGGTTGGGTAAGGGAGTGAGTGTGATCTGCGACGAGGCTGTGGCGGCGAAGTCTCGGAGCTTGCCTGGGTTGGTGGTGGCGAGGTAGAGGATGGGAGGGCTTTGGGGCTCGGGCATTTGGGTTTAGGCTACACGCTGCGGGATGGTGGGTGAAGTCACCCGGTATTGGAGTTTTACATTCCCACCCATCGCGGTGAGACTGCGATGGATGGGGCACCCGGGGATTTGTACGCGTGTGAGGGAAGACGGTTCGCGCGTGGCGCGATGCCCACTCATGCGATGAGACTGCATGAATGGGGCACCCGGCTTTGGTTTTCAAAGCAGGCGAGGCAAAGTTTTGGATTCCCACCCATCGCGGTGAGACTGCGATGGATGGGGCACCCGGGGATTTGTACGTGTGCGAGGGAAGACGGTTCGCGCGTGGCGCGATGCCCACTCATGCGATGAGACTGCATGAATGGGGCCCCCGGCTTTGGTTTTCAAAGCAGGCGAGGCAAAGTTTTGGATTCCCACCCATCGCGGTGAGACTGCGATGGATGGGGCACCCATTTGTTTGCGCTATGAAGATGGGGCCCGATTTGTTTGCGCTATTTGGCTATGCGGAGGCGGACGAAGGCTACGGCTCCGAAGGGGTGGGAGCCGTAGATGGAGACTAGGGCGCTGGGTGTGGTGTAGGTGGTGAATTGCGCGCCGGGAGCGGCGAGGAGGTGCGGGGCTACGCGGTAGTCGCGGTCGTAGCCGAAGGAGTAGGCGGCTACGTGGCCTAGGGGAGATTCGGTGAAGTTTGGGGGGAGTGGGGAGCCGGGGGGGATGAGGAGCTCGTTGGAGCGGCCGGCGTTTTCTATTCGGGTCCAGACGTAGTTGCGGGTGCGGAAGTTGAGGAGGGATTCGAGGAGGTAGCTATTTTCTTTGCTGTTGTCAGTTAGGGATTTTGTGCGGCCCCAGAGGAGAGTGTTCGACCAGTTGTTGGTGTGGTCGCCGTCGGCGGTGGTGTGGCCGAAGGGGAGGTTGTAGATGATGGAGGCGGTCTGGCGCTGCTGATTCTCGTTTGGGTAGAGGGCTTCGGGGCTGACGATGTGGGCGATGGAGTATTGGGTGCTGAGGTTTTTTGTTGGGGCGAAGGTGATGCGGGAAGAGTAGCTGTCGACGGCGTGGCCGTTGGGGGAGGGTTGAAAGCCCCAGCGCTGCTCGGTGGGCTCGGCGCCGTGGAAGCCGGACTCTTCGAAGCGGAGCCAGCGCCAGGTGATGCCGCCGGTGAAGACGTTGAAGGCGATGTGGGTGGAGTCTTCCTGATGATGGCCGAGGGCGGCGATGGGGTCTTCGGAGGCGGAGTGGCGGTGCGGGTAAGCGGTGGGGCCGATGGCGGGGTCGCCTACGGGTGCGGCGTAGAGGCTGAGGAGGGTGTGGCTGCCGAGGCGGAGGTCGTAGAGGGCGGCTAGCTCCATGAAGAAGTCGTGCGGGTGCTGGCCGTCGATGATGGGTTTGCCGAAGGCGGTCTCGCCTTGCTGGAAGAGCTCGGGGAATTGGCGGCTGGTGATGGTGGCGGGTTCGAGCGAGAGCATGGTGCGGAGGGTGAGCTGGCCGTACTGGCCGTGGGAGCCTAGCTGGCGCATGGCCATGGGCATGATCCAGTTGGTGGAGAAGAGCTTGTTGCCGCCGCGGGTGACTGCTGGGTTGGGGCAGGGATCGTTTTGCACGCAGACGTCGGGGATGGCGCCTGTGGGGTTGGAGGCGTGCTGCTGGGTGTCGGAGATGGAGGCGGTGCCGTGGAGCATGAGCATCCAGCCGCGATAGCTGCGCATGAGCATGGAGACGGGCGTGGAGGCCGGTTCGGCGCTGGTGCCGGAGGTGGTGTGATTGAGGATGGTGTCGATGAGCGTGGTGGGCGGCTTCATCATGTCCATGCTCATGTTCATCGGCATGGTGGTCTTGTCAGGCGTGGATGGTTGAGCGGAGTCCATCTGCATGCCGGGCATGTTTGGCATTAAGGGTTGGTTTGTCTGAGCCTGGGTTCGCGATGGAGTGAGAAAGACCAATGAAAACAGGGCCGCTGTGAGGAGGGAGCGCATGGGAGTTCCTTGTCTTGAGGCGTGCGTTATCTGGAGACAGCGTGAAGGCGCTGTAACGCGGGGAGGCTCAAGAGGGAATCAGATACGAAGTGGGGTGCGGAGAGGGAGTGGGGGCGGTGCTGCGAGTCGAAGGACGGGTGCGAGCAGTGGGGATGGGATCTCGTCGTTGAGTGCAGAGACTGGGACTGCGTGGAGTTGGAGCTGCGGCTCAATCTGTGTGGAGGCGACTGCAGGTGCTTGCTGCTGTGCGCTGCAACAGGAGGGAAGGTGCTGATCGAGGGGCGATTGCCTGGGGCAGTGATCGCAGGAGGATTGCTTGGGCTGTGCGATCTTGACGCAGGTGGCTGCGCTGACGAGAAGAGTCAGGAGACAGAGCAGCGTTGCGAGGAGGTGCACAGTTTTTTTCATCGTTGTGAGGTTTGACGAAGAGATCGGGCAAGGGATACCTCTGCGCCGGAAATTATTTTTGCTGTTGCGATTGTATTCTCAAGTGAGTTTGAGGGGAAGGCTTGCGGTTTGTTCTTTGTTTTGATGATTCGTGTCTTCGTGATTGAGGAGCCAGCGTTTGCGCTCGAGGCCGCCGCCGTAGCCGGTGAGGGAGCCGTTGGATCCGATGACGCGGTGACAGGGGACTACAACTCCGATGGGGTTGGAGCCGTTGGCGAGTCCGACTGCACGGACTGCGTTCGGTCGGCCGATCTGCGCGGCGAGCTGTCCGTAGGTGGTGGTTGTGCCGTGGGGGATCTCTCGCAGGGCGCGCCAGACCTCGCGCTGAAAGGGCGTGCCGGCTGTTTGCACCGGGAGCGTGGAGATCGCGGTGAGATCTCCTGCGAAGTAACGCTTGATCGCGTTCGTGAGGCCGGACGGATTGTTTGCAGGCTCGAGCGTGAAGCCGTTGCGGCCATAGTGACGCCGGAGGAGATTGTGCAGGCGCTCGGTGTGATCGGTCCAGTCGATGGCGCGCAGGTTGCCGTCATGGTCGGCCACGAGGATCATCTCGCCTATCGGCGTGTCGAGTTGATCTGTCAGGAGTTTCAGGGGTTCATGCATTTGGTCTCTCGGTGTGCGGGATTTCGTTGGTGTTGGCGGCCCAGAGATGCTGTGCCGCATAGGCGCGCCACGGTCGCCACGACTCGGCGCGATGCAGGAGAGACTTTGGAGTTGCGGGTGCTCCGTCGAGCTTCGTTGCTCCTCGCAGCAGGCCGATGTCGGATGCGGGGAAGGCGTCCATCTCGCGGATTGCGCGGAGGGCGATGTATTGCGCGGTCCAGTCGCCGATGCCGGGAATGGTGCGCAGCTTTACGATGACCTCTTCGATCGTCCCAAGCGGACGGAAGAGGTTGGGGTCGTCGGCTGCTGCATGCGCGAGTGCTTTCAAGGAGGCGAGGCGTGCGGTTGGCATGCCCAGTCCGATTGATTTTGCTGTGGCGATGCGCTTCGCCGTGGGGAAGGTATGGGTCAGGCCTGGAGGGGTGCTGGGGTTCTTTGGGAGCGGCTTGCCGTGGAGCGCTACGAGCTGCCCTGCAAGCTTGCGGGCGGCGACGACGCTGATCTGCTGGCCGAGGATTGCGCGTACCGCGAGTTCGAAGCCGTCCCAGCCGCCTGGTGCACGCAGGCCGGGGCGTAGGGCTACCCACGGCGCGAGATGCGGATCGTGCGAGAGGTGCGCGTCGATGGTCTCGATGTCTGCGCCGATGTCGAAGAGGCGACGCACACGGGCTACGATTGCAGGCAGGGACTGCACGGCGGGGAATTGAATGGATACGCTGAGGCTCTGTCGCTGCGGGAGGTGAGTGACTGCGATGCTTCCACGCGATCCGTCGATCTCAACGGTGCGGCGATAGCATCCTTTCTCGACTACTTCGACGCCGGGGATGGCACGCGCGTGCAGAAAGCTGAGCATGGACTCCCAGTCGTACGGTGGGCGATAACGCAGACGGAGTGTGATGCCTGCCTCGGTGGTTGGGCGGCTTGCGGAGGACCTTCGCCGGAGGGCAGTGGGTGGGCGATGGAAGAGTGTTTGAAAGAGCTCGTTGAAGCGGCGCAGGCTGCTGAAGCCCGCCGCGATTGCTACTTCGGTCATGGGCATCTGCGTTTCGTGGATGAGGTGCTTGGCGAAGAGGACGCGCCGGGTCTGTGCTACGGCAATTGGAGAGGCTCCGAGGTGCTGAAGGAAGAGTCTGCGTAAGTGACGCTCGCCGACGCCTAGACGTTCGGCGAGCGCCTCTACGGTCTTGCCTTCGCCGTCGAGGGCACCGTCGGCTATGAGTGCGAGCGCGCGTGAGACGGTGTTGGAGGTTCCGCGCCATGAGGCTAATTCGGGTGCGGTCTCTGGACGGCAACGCAGGCAGGGACGATAGCCGGCCTCGTGCGCTGCTGCTGCGGAGGGATAGAAGGTGCAGTTTTCGTATTTTGCCGTACGGGCCGGACAGACGGGGCGGCAGTAGATTCCGGTGGATTTGACGCCGACGTACATCAGGCCGTCGAACCGCGGATCACGGCTCTGGAGTGCACGGTAACAGGTCTCTTTGTCGGGTAGTTCCATGTACGAAGTCTCTCATGATGAGAGGCGCAAACTCGCGATTTTCGGACATGGTCACTTTGTTGGAAGCTGGTTATTGTGAAGCTGCCTGCTTTCGCAAGAGGATGATGTCGACTCGGCGGTTCTGGGTGCGTCCGTCTTCGGTGTCGTTGCTGGCGACGGGGTGAAACTCGGCGTAGCCGGCGGCGGCGAGGTTGGCGGGGTCGATGGGGCCGTGTTCGAGGAGCAGGCGCGCGATGGCGGTGGAGCGTGCGGTGGAGAGCTCCCAGTTGCTGGCGAACTGCACGGTGTGAATGGGAACGTTGTCGGTGTGGCCTTCGACGCGGAGTGGGCCAACTGGCAGTGTGTTGGCGAGGATCGAGATCATGGGGATCGATGCCGGGCGGACCTCTGCGGAGCCGGAGGGGAAGAAGCCGGCTTCGTGAAGGGAGATGACGAGGCCATCGGGGGTGATGCGCATGGCGATGCCGCCGGGAGGGATGCCACCGGCGGCGACCTGTTCGGCGATGAGTTTGCGCAGGCGGGCTTCGGTCTCTTCCAACGTTTCCTGTGGGCTCTCTGTGCTGCTCGCTGCGGGGAGGGGACGCACGATCGGCGAGGGGATGGAGTTGGTGATGGCGGAGGCGTTGATGTCGGTGAGCGGCGGCGTCTTCGAGTGGGCGTCGAAGGTGCCGAGGGGGGTGAAGGCGGTCTGCATGGCCTCGGAGAGCTTGAGCTGCTTCTTCTTGTCCGACTGGCTGGAGGCGAAGAGGACGACGAAGAAGGCGAAGAGCAGCGTGATGAAGTCTGCGTAAGAGACCAGCCAGCGCTCGTGGTTGACGTGTTCGGGATGTTTCTTTTTGCTCATGCGCCAACCTCTGTGGCTTTGCCGGGTTTGGGTGGATGCGAGTCGAAGAGGTAGGTGCGGAGCTTGGTCTCGATCATGCGTGGGTTCATGCCTTCGAGGATAGAGATGACGCCTTCGAGCATCATCTCTTTGATCATCTGTTCTTCGCGGTGACGGAATTTGAGCTTGCCTGCGGCGGGAAGGCAGATGAGGTTTGCCATGGCGACGCCGTAGATGGTGGCGACGAAGGCGACGGCGATGCCGCGGCCGACCTCATCGATGTTGGAGAGGTTCTTCATGACCTGGATGAGTCCAAGGACCGCGCCGATGATGCCGACTGTGGGAGAGTAACCGCCGGCGGCCTCGAAGACAGCGGGGATCTTTTCTTCGATCTCGGATTTGTTGTCGAGCTCGAGCTGCATGATCTTGCGGACTTCGGAGGGTTCGGTGCCGTCGACGGCGAGCATGAGAGCCTGGCGGAGAAAGGGATCGGTGACGGTGGAGAGGTCGGCGTCGAGGGAGACGATGCCGCTTCTGCGGGCCTTGTTGGCGAAGGCTACGATTTGAGCGAGCGTGGCTTCGCCGTTCGATCCTTTGTGGAGGAAGACTTTTGCGGCGGCCTTGATGGCGGCGAGGAAGATGTTCATCGGAAACTGGAGCATGACGGCGCCGAGTGTGCCCCCGATGACGATCATGGCCGCGGTGGGCTGGGTGATCTGGGCGATGCTGCCGCCTTCGACCATCATGCCGGCGAGAATGCCGATGAGGGCGAGAGCGATGCCACCAATGCTGGCGATGTCCATGGGTCTCCTCTTCCAGGGTGAAGTTGATTATTCGTGAGAGGCTTTGCGGTCTTGATTCTTGTCTGCGTTGCGAAGCTGCTGGTCGGCGTCGTGCGCGGATCTTGCGATGAGAGCCGGTGCGGCCTCGGGCCAGGCCTGGCGAAGGACGGCGGCGCGGAACTCGAGGGTGAGCTGCGAGACCTGGCTGCAGGGCTCGAGGACGATGAGCTTTTCGCCGGTGATTAAGGTGAGGACGGTGTCGGGTGAGGCTTCGGCGTATTTGATGAGGTCGCAGTTTACGGCGAGAGGACTACCGTTGAGGCGTGTCAGTTCGATCATGTGTTTAAGGACTCCTCCCAGATGTCTCATCGGCAGGGAAGTAGCGGTCAATAGGGAGCGGGAGGCAGGTGACTGTGACGGTGGAGCGAAATGAGATTTGCGTAAAGTCGGGGCGGAGGACGCCGATGAGGGGTTTGAACGCGGAGCCTACCGCTTGGTGAACCGGATCTCACAGACTGCTTCGGCAGGGCGGTGAGTTCGCCGGTCGGACACCCGGGACTGGCGTCGCGGTAACTCAAACCGAGCAGTACAGGAGCGTTTACCCATGTCCTTGGGCATTCTTACCAACGTTGCAGCAACCTATGCAGAGAACAACCTCAACCAGACACAGGGCAGTCTCCAGAATGTCCTTCAACAGCTCTCTTCTGGCTCTCGCATCAACAGCGGGGCGGACGACGCGGCCGGCCTTTCGGTTGCTGACGGTCTTCATGCCAACGAAGCGGCTCTGACCCAGTCGGCCCAGAATGCCCAGAACGGTGTTGGCTTGCTGCAGACCGCTGATGGCGCTCTGTCGCAGGTGACGAACCTGCTGGACCGGGCGACGACGCTGGCGACCGAGGCGCAGAACGGCGGCTTGACGGCTGCTCAGACGACTGCGGCGAATACGGAGTTTCAAAGCATCGTTACTGAAATTGGCAATATCGGCACGGCTACAAACTTCAACAGCAACGCGGTCTTCTCGGCAGCTGCGACGAACTTCGTCGTGACCGACGGGACGGCAACCGGAACTACGACGATTGCTGCTACGACCGGTGCGTTGACCACAGCGAGTGTCGGTACGGCAACCGGAGGCGGTGCGGGAGCGACTCTCTCCGGCTTGTCCCTGGTGACGGGCGCGGCTGCTGCTCTGGCTGCGGTGAACTCTGCTATCACCGACGTGTCGAACCAGCGTGGTGCGATCGGCGCGAACATCAACCAGTTGAACGCCGCTGCGAACGTTGCAAGCACCGAAGAGGTGAATCTCTCGTCTGCTGAGAGCAGCATCCGTTCGACCAACTACGGTCAGGCGACCAGCGATCTGGCGAAGTTCCAGGTGCTGAGCCAGACCGGTATCAGCGCTTTGGCCCAGGCCAACAGCGTGCAGCAGGAGATTCTGAAACTGCTGCAGTAAGACGTGGAAGCAGGCGGCGGCCGGATGAGATGGTCCGGTCGCCGCTTCTTCGGTTATGGGCCTCCGATGATCACGCTTAGAGATCTCTAATTCACGGGCCGTCAGGCTGGCTCGGTGATTGCTTATTGCCGTGTAGGAAAGCGGGAAGATGACATGGGTACAGTTGGATTAAGTTTCGGATCGGCGACGAGCGGCCAGGGGTTTGACGTAGCGTCAACCGTCACGGCGATTCAGGCGTCGGAACAGGCGATTGAAACTCCGTGGAATAATCAACTGACTACGTTAAAGGCCCAGGATACGGTCTTCAGCGGGCTTGGGACTGACCTTGGAAGCCTCACGACAGCCTTGCAGGCGCTTACGGATTTTAACGGAGTCTTTGCGGAGAAGTTGGGATCGAGTTCTAATACCGATTTGTTAAGTCTCACCTCTGCCGGTTCGTCGGCTGTGGCCGGTAGTCACACGGTCACGATTACCCAATTGGCGCAGACCTCATCAGATGTTTCGACCGCGATTCCGAGTGCCAGCGATACCCTTACCGGCACCGTGACGATTCAGGGCAAAGTGTTTGACACCGGCACCAGCGGCAGCAATACGCTTACGGGCCTGGCTTCCGCGATCAACTCGGCTGCCATCGGTGTCAAAGCGAGTGTGATTACGGATTCTTCCGGGTCGCGGCTCTCGCTTGTAAGCGGAACCAGCGGTGCGGCTGGACAGCTGGCCACCATCACCAGCACCCTGGCCGATGGTGGCACCAGCATAACGTTTCCAGGTCCTCCCAATAGCGGCCAGCAGGGACAAGACGCTCAAATAACCTTGGATGGAGTTCAGGTCACGAGTCCGTCCAACACGGTGACCGGAGCGATCTCCGGGGTGACCTTTCAGCTGCTTTCGTCTGCCTCTCCGGGAACGCAGGTACAAGTGCAGGTTACCGACAACACGACAGACATAGGAACGGCTGTGAGTAACTTCGTCTCCGCCTATAACACGGTGATCAAGGACATTAATACCGAGGAGACGAATAGCTCTACTGGCACTGCTCCAGCTCTTCTGGGGAGTCCGATATTGGCTCAGTTGCAGAGCCAGCTTACAGGGGCGCTCTTCGGAGGGTCGGCGAGCGGCTCGATCAACAATTTTGGCCAGTTGGGAATCAGTATGAACAATGACGGGACTCTGACGCTGGACTCGAGTACGCTCACCAGCGCGCTCAGTTCGAATCTCTCCGACGTTACCGGGTTTTTTCAGAATTCAGGCAGCTTCGGCCAGACGCTCACAACGGCGGTGAATAATCTCGGCACGCAGGCTCCCAATGGCGCGATCTATCTTGCGCAGCAGCAGAATGCAGCACAGGAGAAGGCGCTGAATGCAGACATCACTAACGAAAATACATTGCTGTCGGAGCAGAAGACACAGCTTACGAATGAGCTGAATGCTGCGAACCAGATCCTGCAGTCCATTCCCAGCCAACTGAACCAGGTGAATGAGATTTACAGCGCCGTTACCGGCTTCAACCAGAATCCGAGATAAATCAATGAGCGAAAGAAACTATCAGCAGCAGTCTTTGGCGGGCGCAACCGGAGTCGAGCAGATCGTTGCGCTTTACGATGGTACGGTTCGGTTTCTTTATCGGGCGATGCAGTGTGTGGAGGAGGACGACGTTCGGGGGCGGCGCATCGCGGTGAAGAAGGTGCTGGATATCCTGACGTATCTTCAGGCGCGGCTGCGTCCGGATCTGGGTGGAACGGTGGCTGCTTCGCTGGCAGACTTCTACGCGACGATGTTCACGATGACACTGGAGGCGTCGCATCTGGAGTCGAAGGAGCAGTTTGAAGAGGTGATTGGGTTTGTTCGCAATGTTCGTCAGGCATGGATGGTAGTGGCACGCGATCCGGAGGCCGGCAAGGTGCTGCCGAGAGAGCTGCGGACGCGGGAGGAGCGGTTTGTTCCGCAGGCGGAGGTGTATGCGCCTGCTGGCGAGGCTGCGGCTTCGGGTTGGTCGGCTTGAGGCTCAGCGAGTCAGCGAGTTAGCTAGTCAGCAAGTCAGCTAGTTAGCTGTGAGCCTGACGAGAAGACGAATCGCGTTTGCCAATATGCTGAATTTGCCAACATGCTGACTAGCTAACTCGCTAACTCGCTAACTCGCTGCTACGTGGCTACGGCTAGTTCTTCTTCGAGGCGCTGCTTTTCGAAGAGGCTGGTGTAGTAGCCATTGCGCGCGATGAGTTCTTCGTGGGTCCCTAGCTCTGCGATACGGCCGGCTACGAGGACGGCGATCTGATCGGCGTTGCGGGCGGTTGAGATTCGGTGGGAGATGAAGATGGTGGTGCGGGTGCCCATGCCTTGACGGAGGCCGTTGAGGATGCGCTCTTCGGTGTAGGTGTCTACGCTGGCGAGGGCGTCGTCGAGGATGAGGATGCGTGGCTCGCGGATGATGGCGCGGGCGATGGCGGTGCGTTGCTTCTGACCGCCGGAGAGGGTGATTCCGCGCTCGCCTACCATGGTTTCGAAGCCTTTGGGGAACTCGAGGATCTCGTTGCCGATGTGCGCGACGCTGGCTGCGTCCTGGATCTGCTTCTCGGAGGCGTCGGGTCTGCCGAAGGCGATGTTCTGGCGGATGGTGTCGGAGAAGAGGAAGGTCTCTTGCGGGACGAAGCCGATCTGGCGGCGGATGTCGGCGAGGGGGTAGGAGCGGATGGGTTCGCCGTCTACCAGGACCATGCCGGGAGCTGCGTCGTGCAGGCGTGGTATGAGGCCGACGAGGGTTGATTTTCCGGAGCCCGTGGGGCCGACGATGGCTAGAGAGGATCCGGCGGGGATACGGAGGTTGATGTCCTTCAAGACCGCAGGCGCGTCGGGGTAGGCGAAGGTTAGATTGCGGAACTCGATGTCGCCTGTGATCTCTTCTGCGTCTTCGAAGCGACGGAGTTGTTGCGGGGTGACGTCCTGATCGGTGATGGCTGGTTGCTGCTTGAGGAGCTCGTCGATGCGGACGACTGAGGCGGTGCCGCGCTGGAAGAGGTTGACGACCCAGCCTACGGCGATCATGGGCCAGGTGAGCTGCACCATGTAGACGTTAAACGAGGTGAACTGGCCTACGGAGATGTGATGGGATACGACCTCGTGGCCGCCTACCAGCAGTGTGATCATCAGCGAGAGGCCGAGGACGAATTCGAGCGTGGGCCAGAGCATGGCCATGAGGCGGACGAGATGAAGGCTGCGTTTGATGTACTCGAGGTTGGCGGTCTCGAAGGAGTCGATCTCGGCGTCTTCCTGCGCGAAGGCTCGGATGAGGCGGGCGCCGGAGAAGTTCTCCTGGGCCTTGGCGGAGATGTCGGAGAACATGGCCTGGATGCGCTCGAAGCGGCGGTGGATGCGGTTGCCGAAGTACTGGACAAGCACCGAGGCCATGGGGAGAGGGACGAAGGCGAAGAAGGTGAGCCGGGGGCTGATGCGGTACATGAAGGGCAACGCGGCCGCGGTGAAGACGATGGTGTTAGCGCTGTACATGATCGCAGGGCCGAGGAGCTGGCGGACGGCGTTGAGGTCGTTGGTGGTGCGCGCCATGATGTCGCCGGTGCGGGTGGTGTGATAGAAGCTGGGGGCCTGGCGCTCAAGGTTGCTGAAGAGGTCGTTGCGGAGGTCGAACTCGATCTCGCGGGAGGCACCGATGATGACCTGGCGGGTGATGTAGAGGAAGATCGCGGAGAGGACCGCGATGAGGAGCAGGCGAAGGGTGTGGTGGACGACTTTGGTTTCGGTGATGCCGTGCTGCATGTCGTCGATGGCGTGGCCGATGACGATGGGGATGAGCACCTTGATGGTGTTGTAGAGGATGACTGCAACCCCGCCCCAGGCGAGATTCTTCCAGTATCGCCTGAGGTAGGGTGCTAGCGGTTTAAGTCGTTCCAACATATTGGTTTCTGAGTGTCCTTGGGATTCCTAGGGATCAGATGAGGTTATAGGGTCTCAGGGTGCGGAGGATTGGTGGTTGGAGTGGTTGGGGTACTTGGAGCAGTTGGTGTGGTTGGGGTGGTTTGAGTTGTCGGCGTAGTTTGAGTCGTTGGGGTTGTCGGGGTGGTTTGAGTCGACGGAGTAGTCGGAGTGGTTGGAGTCGACGGAGTAGTCGGTACGGTCTTTTGAGGGGATTCGGGCGCAGTTGGTGCGGCAGGAGGTGTCTTGGGTTGGGGCGGCGTGTCGGACATGGAGACTAGTTCGACGTCGAAGATGAGGTCCGCTTTGGCCGGGATGACGGGGGGACGGCCAGATTCGCCGTAGGCCAACTGGTATGGGACGAACAGGCGGCGCTTTCCTCCGATATGCATGCCCTGAAAACCTGTGTCCCAGCCCATGATGACGCGGTGTGCGCCGTAGGGGAAGGTGATCGGCTCGCCACCTGGGTGGTCGAAGGAGGAGTCGAACTTGGTGCCGTTGGTGAGCCAGCCGGTGTAGTGGACTGTGTAGTACTTGCGCTCTTCGGCGGGTGCGCCGGTGCCGATCTTGGTGTCGATGTACCGGAGCGTGTAGAGGGGTCTGGGGAGGCCGACTACCTTGGGGATGTTGGGAGGCGTGGCGGAGGTTTTTGCGGCGGTGGTGGTGTGGTGCGGGGTGGTCGTTGTTGCCTTCGGGGTGGTTTGGGCGGTGGCGGCGGTGGTTAGAGCGGCCAGGAGGGCGATCGAGGAGAGCTTTGCAGTCATTGTGCTTCCAGTTTAGGACGTTTGGACGAGCCGGAGGTGAACTGGTGGTTTTTAGTGCTGTGGTCAATCTATTTAATTATTTGGTTGAATAGTTTTTAGTGTTCGTATATATTCAACCACATGGTTGAATCAACGGTTGCTTTGGATTCTGTGTTTCATGCTCTGTCGGACGCTACGCGTCGGGCGATTTTGCGGGATGTTAGCCGGGAGGCGAAGACTGTTGGGGAGATTGCTGGGCCCTACAGCATGTCGCTGGCGGCCGTTTCGAAGCATCTGCAGGTGCTGGAACGGGCGGAGCTGGTTCGGCGGGAGAAGAAGGGCAACTACCGGTTCGTGTGGTTGAACGCGGATACTTTACGGGCGGCGCAGGAGTGGCTTGCCTACTACGAAACCTTCTGGACGGGCCAGTTGGATGCCCTTCAGAATTACCTGGAGACGGCGGAGACGCCGGGAGAGGATGTGCGGAATGGCAACTCTGGAACTGGAACAGAAGAAGGATGATGGGCGTGAGAGCAGCGCTTTGAAGCTTGAGTTGACGCGAGTGATCCGGGCGAGCCGGGCAAAGGTCTACGAGGCGTGGACGCGGCCGGAGATTCTGCAGAAATGGCATGCGCCGGGAGATATGAACTTTGTGAGCGCCACGCTCGATGTGCGTGAGGGAGGAACTTACGAAGTTTTATCGCAGGGGATGATGTGTGCCAAGGAGGGGATGACGGAGGAAGAGAGAAAACGTCAGGTAGCTGTTCGCGGGGAGTATCTAAGGGTAATTCCGAACGAGCTGCTGCAGTTTACGTGGAACGGAAGTTGGGCTCCGACGGAGACCTCGATGGTGACGGTGTTTCTGAGAGATGTCGAGGGCGGAACGGAGATTCGGTTGCGGCATGAACAGTTCGCTACGGAAGGCTCGCGAGATGGTCATGCGATGGGCTGGGAGAGCTTGTTTAACAAGCTGGCCGCAGCTATCGAGGCCTGATGAAAAGAGCGGCGGCGGACGGGTGGGTCCGCTGCTGCTTGACTTGTACTGTTGCTGAAGTTACGTGGGTGTGCGGAGGAGGAGGTAGGTGCCGGTGATGCCGAAGAGGAGATCGGGCGTCCAGGCGGCGAGGACTGCGGGTAGGGTGTTGACGTTGCCGAGGGACTCGAAGATGAGCGCGACGACCCAGTAGGTGATGGCGAGGCCAATGGCAGTAGCGATGCCGGTGAGGGAGCCTTTTTTACCCATGGATAAGGCGAAGGGTATGGCGAGGATGGCCATGACCAGGGTGATGAGTGGGTAGGCGATCTTTTTGTTGAGCTGGACGCTGAGGCGCTTGGTGTCGAAGCCGGATTGCTTGAGATCGGTGATGTAGCGGGAGAGCTCGGTGTAGCTCATCTCCTGCGAGGGGATGTACTCCTTTTTGAAGTAGGTGGGTTGCTCGCGGATCTCGGGGAAGGTGGCTACGGTGAAGGGCTGGTAGCTGGCGATGGTTTCGCCGGAGAAGGTGCGCTGCCAGCCGTTGTCGAAGACCCAGTTGTTGACTTTGGGGTCCCATTGGGCGGTTGCGGCGAAGATGCGTCGTTGAAGTGTGAATGAGGCTGGGTCGAACTCGAAGACGGTGAGGTTGGCGAAGGTGTCTTTTTCCGCGTTGAAGTACTGGTAGTAGAAGATGCGGGAGGGTTCGCCGGCGTTGTTGGTCTGGCCGGAGATCCACTGGCGGTCTGGGCGCGAGAAGGTTTGGGTGGGCTTGTCTTTGATGATGGAGAGGAGAGCTTCCTGGCGGCGGTTGGCGGCGGGGAGGTAGAGCTCGTCGAAGACGAAGAGGCCGGCGGAGATGAGGATGGTGACGATGAGGACTGGCGTGATGATGCGGTAGAGGCTGATGCCGCTGGACTTCATTGCGGTGAGCTCGGAGGTGCGGCTGAGGGAGCCGAAGGTGACAAGGACGGCGACGAGCGCGCAGAGGGGCGTGATGTTGTAGAGGATGTAGGGGATGAGCGTGACGAGGTATTCGCCTACGGTGATGAGTGGGGTGCGGTTTTTGAAGATGGGCCCGATGAGCTCGAAGAAGGTGAAGATGAGGAAGAGGGTGGAGAAGGAGCTGAGGACGATGGCGAAGTTGGTGGCGTACTCGCGCATGACGTAGTCGTCGAGCAGAAGAGGGAACTGGATGCGCACGATGCTGCGGAAGCGGCGGAGGAGGGTGGCGACGTCGTGGTTGGAGCGGGCGTTGGCGGATTCGTGGCCGTTGCTGGTGAGGCGGGTGATGAGCTTGCCGAGCCAGACGCCGACGGTGGAGACGAGGCTGAGGGCGATGCCTCCGCGGGACATTTGATAGAGGAGAAGCGCACCGGCGGCGGCGAAGAGAAGGTTCGCTCCCCAGACGCCGAGGAAGGGCGAGAGCTTGCCTGATTGTGCGAAGGCGACTCCTACGGAGGAGAGGAAGTAGTAGATGAAGACGAGGAGGATGGTGAGGACGAAGCCGGTGGATTTGCCTCCGCGCTTGGACGAGATGCCGAGCGGAACGCCGACGAGCATGAGGACGAGACAGGCGAAGGGGTAGGAGAAGCGCTTGTTGAACTCGATGCGGTAGATGGAGGACTCGTGGCCGCTGGTGGCCTGGGCGGCTTTGGCGCGACGCCAGAGTTCGGGAAGGGAGAGTGCCTGGATGGGGGTGTTGACGCGGCCGAGATGGGCTTCTTCGGGGGCTTCGGTCTCGATGGGGACGTCGGTGCTGGTGAAGGTGGAGATGTTGTATTGGTTGGGGTCGGTGGAGGAGGTGTCGTGCTGGCCGCCGTTGAGCAGGTGAAGGCGGATGGTCTGGGCGTCGGGCGAGTTGGGGGTGCCGTTGACGACGATGGCCTGGTCGGCGGTGGTGATGTGCGGGTCGGCCGGCTCGGTGAGGTCGGCGAGGAAGACGTGATGCCAGAGAGCGGCTCCGGCTGCGGGGCTGGCGTCCTGGATGTAGAGAACGCGGTCTTTGAACTCTTCGTAGAAGACGCGGGGCTGGACCTCGAAGGAGGCTTGCGAGGACTTTAGAGATTCGCCTAAGGCGATGAGGCCGGAGGCGGCGCGGGGGGCGAGGTAGAGGGAGTTGAAGAGGCCGAGCGCGAGGGCGACGGCGGAGACGATGGAGACGATGCGGACGAAGTCGATGGCACCCATGCCGCTGGCACGCATGGCGGTGATCTCGCTGTCGGCGGCGAGGCGGGAGAGACCGAGAAGGATGCCGACCAGGACGGCCATGGGGATGGTGACGGTGAGGGCTGGGGGGAGGGTGAAGAGGATGATGCGTGCGACGTCTCCCATGGTGGCGGAGTCGCGGACGACGAAGTCGAGGATGCGCCCCAGGTCGCGCATGAAGATGACAAAGGTAAAGAGTGCTCCGCCGAGGAGGGCGTGCGAGATTACTTCGCGGAGGATGTAGCGGGTGATGATGCGCATTTGTTTGCTGCTTGGTGAAGCTGGTTCAAGTGTATCGCGTGTGTGGAAAATTACTGATTGAGAGAGAAGGAGTTAGGCATTGTGTTTGGGCCTAGGCAACTCGCGGAGAGATTGTGCACTCCATCCTCTGAGAGCAACATGCTGAATGCGAGGACTTCGCGTGGCTGTTGACGCCGAATGCGAGCCGAGAGTTTGAGGGTGGAAGTGGGAGCAAAGATTCAGAACAACTATGATGATTCGCCGATGTCGTTAGATATTTTTGCCTCTGAGCGTCGTGCCACTGAGCTTTCGCCGAGCAGGATTTTGCTGGTGGATGACGATCCGGATATGCGAGCGCTGACGCGAACGTTTTTAGAACACGAAGGCTATGGAGTCTTTAGCTCCAGCGATGCCGAGCGGGCTGCGCAGATCTTTCGCAGCGTGCCCGAGATCGATCTGCTGGTGACGGATCTGTATATGCCGGGCAAGTCGGGGATGGAGCTGGCGCGGGAGTTGAAGACAATCCGTAACGGGCTGCCGGTGTTGATGATCTCGGGTGGGATGGTGGACAGCGCGCAGAAGTTGCGGCTGGAGCAGGAGGGTTGGAGCTTCCTGGCGAAGCCCTTCCGGTTGCCGGAGTTGCTAAGCAAAGTGCATCGGATTCTTGCACCGGCGGAGGCGCGAAGGTGGAAGGAAGCGCGGTAGGCTTTCCTTGGTTGGGCTGCCGATTGGCGTTTACCTGGCGGCGTTAGTTGGAGTTTTCTGCGCCGGCGTTGGAAGTCGGAGCGAGACTTTTTTCCATGAGGATGAAGTGGCAGGGAAGGATAAGAAATTCGGGGCGGACGTAAGGCGGCTTCGCCGACGATTTGATATCCATTCCGCTGATACCACGCGACGAGGTCTGGCCTGAGATTGACGACGGAGATCTCGATGACACAGGAGCCACGGTTGCGGCAGAACTCTTCGCCAATCTGCAGTAGATGCGTTCCGATTCCGCCGCGCTGACGGTCGGGATCGGTCGCGATCATTCCGATATAACCTCGGCTGTTCTCGCGCAGTTCGGTGTAGACCAGACCGAACAACCCGCCTGCGTCTTCGAGGAGCAGGAAGAAGCCCTTGCGGAGGTACTCTGCGACCTGCGAGGGATTGGTGCGCTCGGTACTCTTGAAGTAGTTGTCGGGGGCGAAGGTGCGGTTGATGAAAGGGACCAGCCGGTCGGCGTCCTCGGTGGTGGCTAGCCGCAGACCGGCGAGTGTGTTCTCTGTTTGGAGCAGGCTCATGTTTTTTCCTGACTGGGTTTCGGGGAGGACTTGGCGGCAGACTGTCGGACGTTTTCTGTGAGCATCGTCTGTGGGCCTCACGGCTCCCATTAATTTAGATGCTCTAGGGGTTGGCGAGGAAGCGATAGCCGATGCCGCGGACGGTGACGAGGTGTTGGGGATCGGCGGGATCGTCTTCGATGTAGCGGCGGAGACGGACGATGAAGTTGTCGATGGCGCGGGTATCGGTGTCTTCGTGGACTCGCCAGACGTCTTCGAGGATGGCGGATCGCGAGACGATCTGGCCTTCCCGCTCGGTGAGGTAGCGAAGGAGATCGGCCTCCATGAGAGTGAGGTGGGTGATGCGGTTGGGGGCGATGAGTTCGAGAGTGTCGAAGCGGATGGTGCGGTGATTGAAGGCGTACTCGTCAGTCTGATCGGCGATAGCAGGTGGTGGGGTCTCTGGCGTTGAGGCGTTCTGCCAGGCGGTGCGGCGGAGGAGTGATTTGAGGCGGACGAGAAGGATGTTGAGGTCGAAGGGTTTGGCGAGGTAGTCGTCGGCGCCGGCTTCGATGCCTTCGAGAACCTCTTCGGGGCGGGAGCGGGCGGTGAGCATGAGGATGGGTGTGTAGTGGTGGGCTTCGCGGAGGGCGCGGACGATGGTGAAACCGTCGGCGCCAGGGAGCATGCCGTCGAGGATGATGGCGGCGATGCGTTCTTCGGGGGTGGGTTTTTCGGCGAGGAGATAGGCGAGGGCGGCATCGCCGTCGGATTCGTGGCGGGTGCGGTAGCCTTCGGCCTGCAGGTTGAAGAGGAGGCCCTGGGCAAGATGCTCTTCGTCTTCGACGAGAACGATGAGTGGGGCGATGGGTTCGGTCATGGTGTTTCCGATTTTCTTTATGTAACTGTTGTAGTCACGATTTTTGCAGTAGAGGCGTGAGGAGGTCGCTGAGGCCGTTCCATGCTATCTGAACTCCGATGCAAAGGAGAATGAAGGCGACGACGCGGAGGATGCCGTGCGCGGTGGCAGGTGAGATGGTGCGGGCGATCTTTGGCGCATAGGCGTAACAGAGATAGATGAGAGCGCTGAGCACGAGGACGGCGATGAAGAGGCCTACGTGGGCGAGGACTTTGTCTTCGAGGGTTGTCTGCTCGTTGTGCACGCTGAGGGTGAGCATGACTACGATACAGCCAGGGCCGGCGGTGATCGGGAAGGTAAAGGGATAGAAGGCTTTTTGTTGAAGGCTGTCGATCTCTGCGGGTGTGACGGCAGGGACCGCGGCTTCGGTCTTCTCCGGGCTCGGGGTGCTGTCCGGTTGATTCAGGAGCGACCATGCGATCATTGCGATGACCATGCCGCCGGAGACTTGAACGATGGGAAGAGAGATGCCAAAGAAGCCAAGCAGATAAGAACCGATGAGTTGGATAACGGCGAAGAAGATGACGGTGTTGATGGCGATGCGGCGGGCGAGGCCGCGGTAGATGTCGATGGGCGCAGCGCCGACAAGGCCCAGGAAGATAAGCGCGGAGCCGAGGGGGTTGACGAGCGGGAGAAGCGCGCTGAATCCCAGGGCGAAGTATTTCCAGAGCAGAAACATGGAGGTCACGAAGTCGGTTGAGATGAACTACGAGCTTTGATGTGATTGTACGTTGGGTGACGATAGTGCGATCGAAATGGTGAATGGGTGCAAAGCAGACAAATACAGGGATCTCTCCACTGCGCGACTCACTATGAGACTGTGAGTAGCGTCGGTCGAGATGACTGCTTTGTTTTTATCCTGAGACGAAGTAGCGGAGATGCTCTAGTTAGGAGTTGCGGAAGAGGCTGGAGCGGCGAGGGGAAGGGAAATGGAGATGGTGGTGCCGAGGCCGGGACCGGGGCTTGTGGCAGTTGCCTCGCCTCCGTGCTGACGGGCGATGTTGCGCACGAGGAAGAGGCCGAGACCAGTGCCCTTGATCTTGGCCATGGCGCGGCCGGGGACGCGGTAGAAGCGCGTGAAGATGCGCTTGAACTGGTTGGCGGGCAGACCGACGCCGGTGTCGGTGACGCGCAGGGCGACCCAGGTGTAGTTGGAGATGGCGAGCGAGCAGCGGATGGCAACGCCTTCGGGGGAGTATTTGACGGCGTTGTCGAGGACGTTGAGGACGGCGGTGCGGAGGTCTTCGGCGATGCCCTGAGTGTAGGGGCGGACGACTCCGGGGAGGGGTTCGAGGATGATGCTTTCAGCGGGGAGGTGGTGGCGCTGGAGTGTGATGGCGATGCAGTCGGCTACGAGGGACTGCATGTCGATGAGGGTGCGATTTTGCTGGCGGTGGCGTTGGCCTAGCTGGCCGGCTTTGAGGACCTGCTCGACGGTGGCGAGGAGACGGTCGGAGTCGGAGAGCATGATCTTGTAGAACTCCTGGCGCTGGGGCTCCTCGATGGGGCGGCGCTGGAGGGTTTCGAGATAGAGTCGGATGCTGGCGATGGGGGTTTTAAGCTCGTGGGTGACGGCGTTGAGGAAGGAGTCCTGACGCTCGTTGCGGCGGATCTCGCGGACGAGGAAGACGGTGTTGAGGACGACGCCTGCGATGAGTGCGGCGAAGAGGATCACGCCGAGGACGGCGATGGCTACGGTGCGCTTGTTGAGAATGATCCACGTGATGTTGAGAGTGACGAGGCCACCGACCAGAAGAGCGCCGAGGGTGATGAAGAAAGCGATAGCTCCGCGGCGTCGGGTGATGTTCATAGCTACATGAGAATATAACTGGTAAGTCTCATGGGTCGGTTGCGGCTTGGTTTGTGGAGAGGATGCTTTCGGCGAGGTGGCAGTGGGAGTCTTCGACAAGGTTCGGTGGTCGCTGGAAAACCGTGGAATGGCAGGAACGGTGACGTCGGCCGCCAAGAGCATAGGACGCAAGTTGAGGCGGCCTGAGGTGCGAGCGGCTCATCCGTTTGACGTACATCACGGAGTGAGGACCGATGGATTGATCCCCGGGCATGATCTGGCGGTCGGGCATGCCAACGACAGATTTATTGCGGGATACGCGGCGATCCCACCTTCGCGCTTTCGAGGAGCGATGAAGAAATGGCTTGAGTCTGGGCCTGCGCATGCAATCAAGGACTACACCTTTATCGACTTTGGATGTGGGAAGGGGCGCGCGGTGCTGCTTGCGTCGGAGATGCGATTTCGCGAGGTCGTCGGGGTGGAGTTGAATACGGGACTGGCTGAACTCGCGCAGG
Source organism: Edaphobacter lichenicola (assembly GCF_014201315.1). Taxonomy (NCBI): domain Bacteria; kingdom Pseudomonadati; phylum Acidobacteriota; class Terriglobia; order Terriglobales; family Acidobacteriaceae; genus Tunturiibacter; species Tunturiibacter empetritectus. The sequence goes on along the minus strand of NZ_JACHDY010000001.1, from coordinate 1,170,696 downwards.
AAAATGCAGAGGTGTGGACGAAGGCTGGTAAGGCGCTGTCGCCGATACGGATTGTGTGTGGTGATGCGTTGGAACTGGAGTGGCCGGCGGGGCCTTGCGTGGTGTATCTGTACAACCCATTTCAAGGACAGGTGATGCGGCACCTGGTTGACAGGCTTAGGAGTCGATTTGCCGAGAGGCCGCGTGATCTCGAAGTGATATATCAGAAGCCAGAGCAGGCGGCGGTCTTTGAAGACGGATTTGAGATGGTTTGGTGTGAGGCGATTGAGATGTCAGAGGACGACCGGGTGGCGGATCTGGTGGCAGACCCGAAGGATGAGAGTCGGGCGTACAGGTTGCACCGTGCCTCGTGATGTTTGAGTGCTTTAGGCATTGGGTCTAGAGGACCAGATAACGCCGGGCGAGATTGTCCATGAGGTCTTCTGGGGCATTGCAGAGACCGGTGTGGACGGGGGAGACCTGAATGATGGTGCTGCGCGGAGAGACGAGCCAGTGGAAGCGTTCGCGTTGGCTGAGTTGGGAGATGGGGCCGGCTGTGGGATCTCCGCTACAGATGCGAGGGAAGGCTTCAAGGTGAGTTCGGACCAGGTCGAGGTTGAGGTCTGGCCAGAGGGCGCGAAGGCGTTGATTGTCGATGTGGATGCGGGCTTCGAGGAAGCGTTGCTGCAGGCAGAAGACGACTACCCCTGCGTTGAGGAACTCTTCGCGCTCGACACGGGGGACGACGCGAATGACTGCGTAGTCAAATGAGATGGGCGCGAGCACGGATGGCCTCCTGGGTGAAGATGGGGGATGCTGCCAGACGGCGGGTGAGGAGATCGAGATAGGCTGCGCGTGCCTCGGCAGGGGTGGGATGGCTGGACTGGAGCCACTCGTCGGGGATCTGCGCGAGGATTTTGTTGAGGACCGAAGAGTTGAGGCGGGTGGTTGCTTGAGCCGCGACTTCTTCGAGCTTCGATGCCCAGGGCAGAAGGATGTGGTTGCGGATGTCGGCGAAGGGAGAGTCGGCGAGGCGGCTGGCGTCGGGCCAGTTGTGGTGAAAGTAGAGGGCGGCTCCGTGGTCGATGAAGTAGAGCTGGCTGTGCCAGTTGAGGAGATTGGCGTTGCGGGGGGTGCGGTCGACGTTGAGGGTGAAGGCGTCGAACCAGACGGCGAGCGAGGCGGTGTGGGGGTTGGCTTTGTCGCCGGCTGCGGGGTCGAACATGGAGGAGCCGGGGAGATAATCGAGGGCCAGGTTGAGTCCGGCGCTGGCGCGAAGGAGGTCGCGGATCTCCTGATCGGGCTCGTTGCGTCCGAGGGCGGGATCGACGTGAGCGAAGACAAGCTCGGGGATGTTGAGACCGAGGGTGCGGCCGATTTCGCCAGCGACGAGTTCGGCCACCAACGCGAGGGGACCCTGACCGGCGCCGCGAAATTTGACGACGTAAAGGCCAAGGTCGTCGGCCTCGATAATTGCGGGAAGAGAGCCGCCTTCGCGGAGCGCGGTGACATACTGAGTGGCGCGAATGGTGCGAAGCATTGCTGCTTAGTGTAGCCGCAGGAAGCCGATTCGGGTGTAATCGACTTCCTGCGGGCGAGCGTTAGCGGACTCGGAAGTCGGCGCGGCAGCCTCGGTCAACCCAAAGGCCTCGTCGGTCCACATCCCAGGTCTGGCCACGAACGCAGGGTGAACCGCTGATCTGCCGGACGAGTCTTACATCGCGGCTGCGGCCTATGTCACACCATCTTCTGCCTCCGTCGTTGGAGGAGCAGGTGACGATAGCACCGGAGCCTGGTCCAGGCGGCGGAGGTGGTGGACCTGCGCGGCCGACGATGAACTCGGCGCGGCAGCCTCGGTCGACCCAGAGGCCACGACGATCGACGCCCCAGGTGCTGTCGCGAACGCAGGGGGAGCCGCTGATCTGGCGGACCAGGCGGACGTCGCGAGACGGCCCGATATTGCACCAGTTTCTGCGGCCGTCGTCGGAGGAGCAGGTAATTCTCGGGGGTGGACCGCCGTAGCCGGGTTGCGCGGCTGCGGGTGTGGGTGTGGCGCAGGTGCCCGCGATCAGGAGGGTGGCTATCAGGAGGAGCTTGGTTGTGAGCTTCATCTTGCCTCTTTCGAGTTGAAGATTGGCACGGTCTTTGAAGTGGTTGCGGTTCCGAATGAGAATAGCGTGGAGTTGGATGCTTGTCGAGATTGGTTGCAGAGATTTTAAAAAGCCGTCACACCTTTCGGAGGACGGCCTTTTGGTTTGCTGATGCTTGGCTAGAGGAATGGTGCGAAGCATTGCGGCTAGCGGGCTTCGAAGTCGGCGCGGCAGCCTCGGTCTACCCACAGACCGCGATTGTCGACGTTCCAGGTCTGGCCGCGGACGCAGGGAGATCCGCTGATCTGCCGGATGAGACGAACTTCGCTTCGGGAGCCGATGTCGCACCAGTTTCTTTCTCCGTCGTTGGAGGAGCAGGTGACGGTGACGGGAGGAGGTAGCGGTTCAAAGCGACCAACGAGGAAGTCGGCGCGGCAGCCACGGTCGACCCAGAGGCCGCGTTGATCGACGCCCCAGGTGTCGTCCTGGATACAAGGGGAGCCGCTGATCTGTCGGGCCATGCGGACATCGCGATCGCGAGAGGGGCCGATGTCGCACCAGTTTCTATGGCCATCGTTGGAGGAGCAGGTGACGGTAATGGGAGGAGGAGGTGGTTCTCTGCGGCCGATGAAGAACTCGGCGCGGCAGCCACGGTCGACCCAGAGGCCACGGCGTTCGACGCCCCAGGTGTCGTCCTGGACGCAGGGGGAGTCGCTGATCTGCCGGACCAGACGGACGTCGCGAGAGGGGCCGATATCGCACCAGTTTCTGCGGCCGTCGTCGGAGGAGCAAGTAATCCTGGGGGGTGGGCCGCCGTAACCAGGTTGCGCGGTTGCGGGGGTGGGTGTGGCGCAGGCGCCGGCGATAAGAAAGATGGCTGTCAGGAGGAGCTTCGTTGTGCGCTTCATTTTGCCTCTTTCGCGTTGAAGATTGTCAGTGGCCCTTGAAGCGGTTGCAGTTCCGGATGAGGATAGCGCGGAGTTGGATGCTTGTCGAGATTGGATGCAGAGATTTAAAAGGCCGTCACCCCTTTCGGAGGACGGCCTTTTTGTTTTGCTGACGTTCGGTTTAGAAGACCGCTTTAGAGGACGCCGGCGGGTTTGGGATTCTTGGGATCGAATTTGGCGATCTGGACTTTTTCTGCGAGCCCGACTTTGCCAAGGAGCCAGATGCAGTAGTAGTTGATGTCGAACTCGTACCAGGCGAGGCCGTGGCGGGCGCTGACGGGATGGGCGTGGTGGTTGTTGTGCCAGCCTTCTCCGCCGGTGAGCATGGCGACCCACCAGTTGTTGCGGGAGTCGTCTTTGGTCTCGAAGCGGCGCTTGCCCCAGAGGTGGGTGGCGGAGTTGACCAGCCACGTGGCGTGGAGACCGATGGTGACGCGGAGGAAGGTTCCCCAGAGGACCATACCGAGCGCACCTACTGCGTGATGGCCTGCCGGAGCGAGGGCTGCGCCGAGTGCTACCTGGAGGAGACCGGTGGCGACGAGAGGAACGTAGTGGTATTTGCTGAGCCAGACGTGGACGGGGTCCTTGGTGAGGTCGGGGGCATAGCGGCCGAGGAGAGCGGTCTCGGAGTGGAGGGCGCGGCCGGAGAGGATCCAGCCGGCGTGAGCCCACCAGGTGCCGTCGTGCGGCGTGTGCGGGTCGCCTTCCTGGTCGGAGTTCTGATGGTGGACGCGGTGGGTGGCTACCCAGAAGATCGGGCCTCCCTCGAGCGCGAGGCAGCCGCACATGGTGACGAAGTATTCGACCCACTTGGGAACTTTGTAGCCGCGATGGGTGAGCAGGCGGTGATAGGCCACGCCGATGCCGACGTTGATCGCGAAGAAGTACATGACGAGGAAGACGGCGAGATTTTTCCAGGAGAAGAAGAAGAGGGCAGCGATGGCTCCGACGTGGAAGAGCCCCATGGCGATGGTGGTGATCCAGTTGATGCGGCCTTCCTGGTGCTCGCGGCCCATGCGGAGGTCCTGCTTGATCTTATGGGTGACTTCGGCGACGGCTGGAACTACGGCGGCGAGCTTGGGCGCCTTTACCGGGGCCTCTTCGATGGTGCTAAGGGGGGTCATATGGTATCGCTGTCCTTGTGTTTCGAGTGCTTCTGAACTGCTAATACTGACGCTATCAGGGGTGAAGGGAGACGTGGTGTAAGACTTTTGTAATGCCACCCAAAGGTGGGAGTTGATACCCTTGAAGTATGACAATTGGGACCAGAGTTGCGCCGTTTGGATTGAAGCCGTGGTTTAGCGAAAGAGTGTGGGGGAAGAGCGATCTGAAGCCCTGGTATGAAGAGACCGGCACGACGGAACTGGTAGGGGAGGCCTGGCTGACTGGGCCGCAGTGTCTGGTGGAGAGTGGACCGTTAAAGGGGCAGACTCTGGCTTCGGTTGCGGAGAAGATGGGGGGCGAGTTTCCGCTGCTGGTAAAGATTCTGTTTCCGGCGGATAAGCTTTCGGTGCAGGTGCATCCGGATGATGCGCAGGCGAAGGCGATGGGGGAGACGCGGGGAAAGACCGAGTGCTGGTACGTGCTGGAGGCGGAGCCGGGTGCGACGGTCGCGTTGGGGTTGAAGGCGGGCGTGGGCGCGAGGGAGGTTGCGGCTTCGGTGGAGAGCGGGACGATGGAGTTGCTGCTGGAGCATGTGCCGGTGTCGGTGGGGGACATGCTGTTTGTGGATGCTGGGACCGTGCACGCAATCGGGCCTGGGGTGGTGCTGCTGGAGACACAGCAGACCAGCGATGTGACCTATCGGCTGTATGACTATGGACGGCCTCGGGAGCTGCATCTGGAGAAGGGCTTGCAGGTGATCAAGGCTGAGACACAGGCGGGTAAGGTGGTGCCGCAGGAGATGGGCGGCTTTACGAGGTTGATTGAGCAGAGATATTTTGTGGTGGATCGATTTGAGATCTCTGCGACGAGGGAACGGACGGTTGCTTTTGCGGGAGCGGGTTGTCTTGTTGGCCTGGCGGGGAGCGGCGTGGTGAGGACACCGGACGGAGAGTTGGAGTTGACTCCCGGGAGGGCTGTGGTGGTGCCGATGGGAGATGGGGATGTGGTTGTGGAGACGAAGGCCGGAGTTTCGTTTGCGCGCTGCGTGGCGCCGGTCTAAGAGGTTTAAGAGGTGACGTGATGAAAGCGAAAGCGACTGGCAAATATGTTGCTTTGCTGCGCGGCATCAACGTTGGCGGTAAGAATATGCTGCCGATGAAGGAGCTTGCGGGGCTCTTCGTCGCTGCTGGATGTGGCGAGGTGGCGACCTACATTCAGAGTGGGAATGTGGTCTTCTGCGCTGACGACAACGTGGTGGGGAGACTGCAGAGCGCGATTACGCAACAGGTGGAGTTACAGTTCGGATTGAAGGTGCCGGTGGTGCTGCGAAGGGCTTCGGAGATGCAGGCGGCGATTCGGGGAAATCCGTTCTTGAAGGCTGGAGCTGCGGAAGAGATGCTGCATGTTTCATTTCTGGCGGATCGGCCGGGGCCGGATCTGGTGGCTGGGCTAGATGCGATGCGGTCAGCCCCGGACGAGTTTGCAGTCATCGGGAGGGAGATTTATATGAAGCTCGTGACCGGAGCGGCGAAGACGAAGCTGACGAATGCGTATTTTGACTCGAAGCTGAAGACCGTGAGCACGATGCGAAACTGGCGGACGGTCTTGAAGCTTGCGGAGATGATGGCTTGACGCGCGAGCTTCGTTCGCCGGAGTTTTGCTGATGCTAGTTGCCGATGCTAGTTGAGGAAGGCGCTTAGCTCGTTCGCGGCATTGCGGAGGTGGATGAGGAAGCGGCTTTGCATCTCGAGGACGGAGAGACGGGGGGCGTTGCCGCTGAGGTTCAGCGTGGCGACGACTCGGCCCGAGGCGGCAAAGACGGGGACGGCCAGAGAGCGGAGGCCAACCTCGTACTCCTGGTCGACGAGGGCGTAGCCGTTGCGGCGCACGTTGCGCAGGGTGAGGCGGAGCTTCTCGACGGAGGTGATGGTGCGCGTGGTGTGGGGGGTGAGGACAGCTTTGGCGAGATACTGCTCGAGTTGCTCAGGCGGGAGATAGGCGAGGAGAATGCGGCCCATGCTGGTGCAGTAGGCGGGCAGGCGGCTGCCGATGTGGAGGTCGACGGCCATGACGCGGTTGACCTGGGTGCGGGCGATGTAGACGATGTCTTCGCCGTCGAGCGTGGCGACGGAGAAGGACTCGCGGAGAGCGGCGGACATGCGCTCGAGGATGGGCTGGGCGGCGGTGGAGAGAGTGTTTGAAGTGGTGTAGGTGTGGGAGAGGGTGAGCATGCGCGGACGGAGGGAGTAGCGCGAGCCGTCTTCTGCGCCGGCAAAGCCGAGCTTGGTGAGGGTGTAGAGGCAGCGGCGAACTGCGGCGCGAGAGAGGCCGGTCTTTACGCTGAGTTGCGAGATGGTCATCTGCGGGGATTGCTGGGTGAAGGCCTGAATGACGATGAGACCGCGGGCTAACGAGGTCATGAAGTTGGGATCGCCGGTGAAGATGTCGAGAGAGGAGGCGGGGGTGGGTTTGGGTGCTGCGGGAGGAGCGGGTGGGAGGGATTCAGTGGACGGTGCGAGGGGGTGGCGGGGGGTGAGGCTCATGCGGTTCCCTTTCCGTGACGTTACCAAACCAGGCGTTCGATAGACGGACTATCACTACGATAAACGCACGTTTCGAATATCGCAAGATGTTGCCGTGAGCCGGCTCAGATACCTCGTGAAGATTTTGGCCAGCTGTCGTAATCGCGGAGGAATTGATTAGCGATTGAGAGCGACAAGGATGTCGGCAGGTTCGGGACGGACACGGAAGTCGGCGTGGCCTTCGGCGAAGACGATGGTGTTGGTCTGGTCGATGACGAAGACGGCAGGGATCGGGAGGCGCCAGCTGGCTTCGGTGGCGTTGTGATAGCTGAGGCCGGCGTTGTTGAAGGGGATATTGATGAGGATGGACTGGTAGTAGCTGCGGAGGTCCTGTGGAATGGTGTGGGCTATGCCGAATTTTTCTGCAGTGGTTGCGCCGGGGTCGGAGAGGAGCGGGTATTGCAGGCCATGCTGCTCGAGGGTGAAGTTGTTTTGGCGGGTGGTTTGCGGAGAGATGGCGACGAAGATGGCGCCGCGTCTGCGGAGGTCGGTGTGAAGGTCGCGCCAGGCTTCGAGTTCGGTGACGCAGTAGGGGTCCCAGCGGCCACGAAAGAAGTTGACGACGAGCGGGCCGAGGGCGAGGAGATCGGCTGAGCTGACGGGCTTGTGAGTGAGGGCGTCTTCGAGCGTGAAGGACGGAGCCTGTGCCCCGGCTTTCAGGATGCGGTCTTCGATGCCGGTGTTGAAGAGGTCTTCGGTCGCCCGTTCCGAGATGGCGAGGCGTTCTGGCTGGACGAGGGCACGCGTATTCTGTGTGATGCGATCCAGTTGATCCTGAAGCGAGATGTTGAGAGCAGCGGCCACAGTTACATTATTGCAGCTGTCTCTGTGGGTTGTGATGTTGGGCTGGCTTTCGCCGTATTCGTGGTGGCGTGGCAGGAGACGGCGGGCTGTGATCTTTGCGCTACGGTTTTGCTGTGGCTGGCGTTGGCGGCAACGGGGGCTGCCTTCATCTCCTTGATAAGCGTGACGAGACGGGTGAAGGCCTGTTCGCGTGCGGTTTTGTTGCCAGGGACGGTGTTGCCGGGGTCTTCGCCGGCGCGCATGAAGCCGTGGCCTGCACCGTCGTAGGTGATGGGTTCATATTTCTTTCCGGCAGCCTTCATAGCCTCGGTGGTGGCGGGCAGGGTTGCACCGATGCGGGCATCATTGCCAGCGTAGAAGCCGTAGACAGGGGCGGTGATTGTGGTGACGTCCGAGGGGCCGGGGCCGTAGAAGACGAAGGCGGCGGAGAGATCTTTGCGGTGAGCGGCGAAGGCGAAGGATTTGCCGCCTCCCCAGCAGAAGCCTGTGACGGCGAGCTTGCCGTTGGCTGCGGGGAGCTTTTTGCCGTAGTCTGCGGCGGCGTCGAGGTCTGCGTTGACGACGACGGGATCGAGACCGGAGACGGCTTTGACGCTGGCGTCCTGATTGGGGAAGGCGTCGGAGCCGCCGCCGTTGGGGCCGAAGCCGGTGAGCAGGTCGGGAGCGATGACGATGAAGCCCTGCGCGGCTAACTCGTCGGCCATCTCTTTGGCCCAGTCGCTGAGCCCGAAGATCTCGTGGATGAGAATGACGACGGGGGCCTTCGTTTTGACCTCGGGATAGACGACGAAGGCCTGAACGGTGCGGTCGCCGTGTTTGAGCGGGACGTATTCGTGGTGGCGGGGTGAGGCTTCGAGACGGGTCTTGGCCCAGTCCTGCGCGTGGATCGTAGAGGTGAGGGGGAGGAGCAGAGCGAGGGCTAGGAGGTGCAGAGCAGGTCGGCGCATGGGAGGAGTTTAGTCCTGCGCTAAGGACTCGACAAGGCGCAGGGGTTTTCGTCAGGCTTTGGTGGGGACCTCATCCACGGGATATGGTCCCTGAGAGAATGCTTCGTGGTGATAGCCCTTGGCTCCAATTGCTCTTGCGAGGGGACTTTGCAGATCAGCCCTGGCGTTGAGGTGACTGATGACAGAGCTGAAATCATATGCGGCAACCATCCCAGTTCGTTGCGGGCACGTTCGTTCACATAAACCCGTTCGATACCTGGAAACATCTTCCAGCTTCGTTGACGGTATGGGACCTCGTAGCCTGGAACACGCTCACGTACGACTTCGGGTGCATCGTCTCGGAGGCGTTCGAGATCGCCCTGGTGGAATGGGGTTGTTGCGCTGACGATATATCTTCGGAACCCGAGAGCCGGTGCGCGTTCTGCAGCCAGCAAATGTGCGCTCACTACATCTTCGATATCAACACGCCTATAGAGGTGTATTCGTTCGCCTTCAAATTCTCTTCCGAGAAGGCTCCCCGCACTTCCTTGTTGTCATCCTCCTCGGGGAAGAATCGAGATGTTCTTAGCACGATGCATGGGAGATCTTGATTGCGATGGAATAGCTGACAGAGGTCCTCGGCGGCTGCCTTGGTCACGCCGTAGATATTTTCGGGTACGGGCGTTACCTCTTCGGTGATCCATGCGGCGGGAAGTCCAGGAGGGGGCACCAGAGCGTCACCAAACACACTGGTTGTGCTCGTGTAGACGAAGGACTTGACGCCTGCGGAGACAGCGGCTTCCAGCAGATTGAGCGTACCGGTGATATTGGTGTCGACAAACTCCTGTCGGCTATGGGTTGCAACGTGACTGGGCTCATGCAATGCATTACGACAGACCGCTCCGATATCGAGCCGATGTGAGTCGTAAAGGGAGATTCCAAAATATCGAGTCCCACCACCTCGTGATTCAAACTATGCAAAGTTCGAACCAGAGCCTCACCCAGGTGACCTGAACTTCCCGTGACTAGAAATTTCACAAAGTGTCGTTCCGGTGCATGACCAAGGTTAGTTCTGGGCTTTTATACTTGGCTGACGATGCGATTTCAATTGAGAGTGGCTACAGCGGAGGATGTGGCGGCGATTCGCGAGCTAATCAAGGCTTCGGTGCGCGGACTGCAAGTGGAGGATTATTCCGCGGTGCAGAGGGAGGGCGCGCTGGCGACGGTGTTTACGGTGGACAGCCAGTTGATTGCGGATGGTACTTACTTTGTCGCGATTGCTGAAGGCGGTAAGGTTGCAGGGTGTGGTGGATGGAGCTTCCGGAAGACGCTGTATGGAGGCGACCATCAGGTGGAGAAGATTGCTCCGGAGAGGTTGAATCCGGTGGTGGATGCGGCGAAGATTCGGGCGATCTTTGTGCATCCTGATTATGCGCGGAAGGGGTTGGGGGGGCTGATTCTTGCGGCTGCTGAGGAGGCGGCGGTGGCGGAAGGTTTCACCCAGTTTGAGATGGGCAGTACCTTGACCGGTGTGTCCCTGTATGCGCGACGGGGATATCGAGAGGTGGAACGGAGGCAGGTTCCGGTTGGCAGTGGGGAGGCGATTGAGGTGGTGCGGATGGTGAAGCGGCATGGCTTTGATGTTGGCACGACGCCGTGTAGTCTTCAGGCAGATTGAGAGTTGGGAGTGAACCGATGATTGAGATGCCGATGATTGCGAAGGGCACGGATGAACTTTACTTGTTGCCGGGAATGACGAATCGACATGGTCTGGTGGCGGGGGCCACAGGTACGGGCAAGACGGTTACGCTGCAGGTGATGGCGGAGGCATTGAGTTCGATTGGGGTGCCAGTGTTTGCGGCGGATGTGAAGGGAGACCTGTCGGGAATCTCGCAAGCGGGGAAGAGTTCGCCAAAGTTCGATGTGCGGGTTGCGGCAATGGGTCTGGGGGAGTGGAGCTTTGCGGGGTGTCCCGTGGTGTTCTGGGATGTCTTCGGCAAGCAGGGACATCCTGTGAGAGCTACCGTCAGTGAGATGGGGCCGCTGCTGTTGAGCAGGATTCTGAATCTGAACGATACGCAGACGGGCGTGCTGACTCTTGTCTTCAAGATTGCCGATGACAGTGGGTTGCTGTTGCTGGACATGAAAGATATGCAGGCGATGCTGCAGCATGTCGGTGAAGCTGCGAAGGAGTATCAGACGCAGTATGGAAATATTTCGGCGGCGAGTATCGGCGCGATTCAGCGTGGGTTGGTGGCGCTGGAGCAGCAGGGAGGAGATCTTTTCTTCGGCGAGCCGGCGTTGAATATCGATGATCTGCTGCAGGTGGATTCGAGTGGCAAGGGCGTGGTGAATATTCTGGCGGCGGATCAATTGTTGCAGTCGCCACAACTGTACGCGACGTTTCTGCTTTGGCTGATGAGTGAGCTGTTTGAGAAGCTGCCGGAGGTTGGAGATCAGGAGAAGCCGAAGCTGGTGTTCTTCTTCGATGAGGCTCATCTTCTGTTCAACGATCTGCCTTCGGTTTTGCAGAATCGCATCGAGCAGGTGGTGCGGTTGATTCGGTCGAAGGGGGTTGGGGTGTTCTTCGTGACGCAGAATCCTGTCGATGTGCCGGATACGGTGCTTAGTCAGTTGGGGAATCGTGTTCAGCATGCGCTGCGCGCGTTTTCGCCACGGGATCAGAAGGCGGTGAAGGCGGCGGCGCAGACGTTTCGGGCGAATCCGAAGTTGAATGTGGAGACGGTGATTACGGAGATGGGCATGGGGGAGGCGCTGATCTCGTTTCTGGATGAGAAGGGGATTCCTGGGATTGTGGAGCGTGCGATGGTGTGCCCTCCGCACAGCCAGATTGGGCCGATTACTCCGGAGCAGAGAGCGGCGATTATTAAAAATTCGGTGGTGGCGGGGGTGTATGAGACGGTGGTGGATCGGGAGTCGGCGTATGAGCGGCTGAAGGGGAAGGCTGTGGTGTCGGGGGGTGGGGCTGCTGGTCCAGCGGGCGCACCGGCGAGTTCGGGCTCGGGTTGGATGGGGAGTCTGGAGGCGGCGGGGACTGCGCTGGGCGGGGTACTGGGGCAGGGGAGTTCGCGGCGCGGGGATACGGTGCTGCAGGCTGCGGTGAAGAGCGCGGCGCGGACGATGGGGAGCACGGTGGGGAGACAGCTGATCCGCGGGGTACTGGGATCGTTGCTGGGTGGATCGAAGAGGTAAGGGCGGCTATTTGGCGCAGGAGGAGCAGGTGCCGTAGACGAAGAACTCGTGGCTGGAGTACTTGAAGCCGCGGGGGAGCTTCGGTCTGGACTGCATCTCGCAGCCCTCGAGTTCATGAACTGTGCCGCAGGTGTTGCACTGGAAGTGGTGGTGGTGGGCCTTGCCGGCTACCTCGTAGCGGGTGGAGTGGCCGGGGACGTCGACTGGTGTTAGCCACTTGTCGTCGACCAGGCTGCCGATGTTGCGGTAGACGGTGGCGATGCTGAGGGCGTCGACATCTTTCTGGGCGAGAGCGAGGGCTTCGTCCGGGGAGAGGGGGCGATTGGCCTCGAGGAAGGCGGCGCGGATGGCGTCTTTCTGGCGGGTGTTGCGGGTCTGGATGGTGGATGGCATGAGCAGGCTTCGCTAGCGTCTTATCCTAGCGTGTTGCGAAGATAGTCTCAACTAGAGGGGCAGAGCGCGGAGGCTGGGTTGGCCCATTCGTAGCTTGAGGCTGCGCGGAATGAGCCTGCCCGGCTAGATCACTTTCAGTAGAAGCAGGATGAGAACGATGAGCAGGATGAGGCTGATACCGCCGCCACCGTAGTAGCCGAGGCCAGGTCCCATGCGATAGCCGCCAAAGCCGAACACCAGAATCAGAATGAGCAGAAGGATAAGCATCTTTAGTTTTCTCCATTCGGCGAATTTTCGCCCGATGGAGGTGTGATGCAGATCTTGTTACAGACGCAATAACAATTTCTCTCATATCCCCTTCTCATCCCGATTGTCTTCGGGTGGGTTTGGAGTGGTGGTCCCCCTCCCCCTCCCCCTCCCCCTAGGGTATCTTGTACGGAAGTTGTTTGTTTGCATATGGTTACAGGGGTGTTATGTCTGTAAAGTATTCAAACGAAATTGGTTGTGTGTAAAATACTTGTTTTGAATGAGTTACAGGAGATTCTGTCGCGCCAAATACCTACCTCGCCCACTTAGGCGCAACTTCATCGCTGCCACTTCTACGACCCCTGTTAACAGGATAACTGTTTGAAGCGGGGGATACGCCACGTGAAAAGCCGCGTCTGGAGCGGGTTTTCGCGTGTATGGGGCTTGACATGCGATTTATGGGCTGTTTTCCCAAGTTTGGATGGATGAAAGATGGTCTCCTCTTGTTGCCGGCTATTTTTCCTTTTCGAGCTCGACGACCATGACCTCCATTGGCTTGTCTCCGGCGTTGATGTCGGAGTGGAGGGTGTTGGGAGCCATGGCGGGGAGCCAGTAGGCTTTGCCTGTCTCCCATACGTGGGTCTCGCTTGCGCCGGAGGGCTCGACGATGTTCATGGTGCCGCCGGTGAGGGCGATGATGACGCGGGGATGATCGTGGTGGTGCATGGCGAGGGGCTGGTTGGGAAAGACTACTGTCTTCCAGACTTTTACATCTTCGTTTTCGAATTGCGGGGTTCGCTGGGTCTGGGCCGCTTTGTTTGCGACCTGCGAGATGACGGCAGAGGTGCTGAGCGAAGCAACGACGAGCAGCGCGGCTCAGGTGAGGGACTTCATGGATGTCTCCTTTTGGCGATGAGTGTAGCACTCGGGGTGAGACGGTTCGCGCCTTCGCGCGAATGCCCACTCATGCGATGAGACTGCATGAATGGGGCACCCGCGGTATCGGCGCTATGTCACGTGTGGGCCACCTGCCGTATTCAGGTTTGCTGATCGCTATCAAACGGCTCGAAAGTATTACGGGCGCGGTGACGGACATGAACTACGTTCACCTCCGCGTTAGAGACGTCGATCGAGTAGATGACGCGGTAGATGTGCGGTTTGTTGCCGTAGAGGAGATGGCGCAGGGTACGGTCTTCGGCGATGATGGGATTACGCTGGGAATGGTGAGCGAGACTTTCGAGGGCTTCGACAAGTCCTCTGAACCACTTGTCAGCTGGCGGCGTGCTCTCGGCTTGAATGTAAAGAAAGATTGCCTCTAAATCCCGTTCGGCGCGGGGCATGGTTCTAACGAGGTATGCCATGTTTCTGGCGCATCTCCTCGAAGAACTCTGTGGCTGGACGGCCTTTGCCCTGGCGCATCTCTTCCATTCCCTGACGGATGCCTTCGCTGGCATCGGCTGCGGCGGCGAGGTCGAGGAGGCGCTGGTAGGCGGAGGCGTCCTGGACGACGGCTTCGGGTTTTCCGTTGACGGTGAGAATGATGGGGCGTCGGGTCTTCTTGAGGCGCTGCATCATCTTGACGGAGTTGTTGCGGAAGGTGGTTAGGGGCTGGATGTCTTTGGTGATGTCGATCATGTGTGGCCTCCGTCTTAGAGGTATTTTATCGTACCGTTTGATTTAAAGAACGGTTCGCGCTTAGCGCGAATGCCCACTCATGCTATGACACCGCATGAATGGGGCACCCGATGTATGGGCCACCCGCCACCGGCCACCTTTTTTAGAATGGAGGTAAGTAGATGAGCGGCCGGCAAGTCTGACGTAGCTTTGCCTCATCCCAAATGATATGCAGTGATGGAATGACGGTTCTCATCAAGTGACACAAGTGGTTGCCCTTAGATCCAGGACTTCTAGTCTCACGATTGTGAGACCAAGCAAGCATGTCTGCCGCTTGAATCCCAGGCGCTAGCCTCATGTCAGTCTCATTTACAGATTCCACGAGGCTCCAGAGGTTTAGCTCTGAATTGCTATGTGGTCTATCTCTCTCCGCAATCCATTTCCGCTTGAAGGCTTCCAAGAACAGCTCGCCGCGATCAAAATAGTATTTGAAAACATCGATTCCAGGACGTGTCAACGACGGGTAAGTTTTGGCGTACCAATCAAGAACTAGTTCTGGCACACAGGTGTTGCAAATATCGATCGGATCAACCAGATCAAATGTCAGCGCCTTTAGTCGTCTCCATGCTTTGAGATCGACCGCACAGTAGAACATTCGAAACCGTTTTTTATCCAAGGTCTGCATGTACATCAAGCACTTGATTGCAAGGCCAAAAGCAGATTTGTCGTCCCAACCGAGTTCTTTTCCGAAAGCTTTCTGCTGGTGCGCCAGCTCCTTCATATGTATGTATGAAGCGGCTGGTAAATGAGTCGAAAGCATTTGTAACCATTGGTTGTCGAATTCTGACCACAGATTATCCTCTGCCGCAAATGCAGCGAGAGTGATGTAGTCATCCGCTAAGGTTCCGCTTCCATCTAAGTAAACTCTTAGTGCGATGGAGACTCCTTATTACCGTCCGAATTTTTGGCGGCCTTGCATTTGGCTCATCATGCGTTGCTGGGCTTTGATGCCGCCGCCACCGCCCATGGACTTGAACATCTTGCGCATCTGGGCATATTGGCGGAGGAGGTTGTTGACGTCCTGGACTGTGGTGCCTGAGCCTTTGGCGATGCGCTTGCGGCGGTTGCCGTTGATGATCTCGTGGTCGAGGCGCTCTTTTTGCGTCATCGAGTTGATGATGGATTCGACGCGGGTGAACTGGCCTTCGTCTACGTTTTCTACTGCTTGTTGCATGCCCGCGAAGGGGCCGACGGAGGGCAACATTTTTAAGATCGATTTCATGGAGCCCATCTTTTTGATCTGACGGAGCTGGTCGCGGAAGTCATCGAGGGTGAAGCCGTCGCCGGAGAGGGCTTTCTTGGCGAACTGCTCGGCCTTGCCGCGGTCGAGGGTGGATTCGGCGCGCTCGAGCAGGGTGGCGATGTCGCCGTGGCCCATGATGCGGGAGACGATGCGGTCGGGGTGGAAGGGCTCGAAGGCGTCGGGCTTTTCTCCAGTTCCCAAAAACTTTATCGGCGCTCCCGTCACGTGGCGGATGGAGAGGGCAGCGCCGCCTCGTGCGTCGCCGTCCATCTTGGTGAGGATGGCGCCGGTGATGGTGAGGAGATCGTTGAAGGCCTTGGCGGAGTTGACGGCGTCCTGGCCGGTCATGGCGTCGGCGACGAAGAGGATCTCGGAGGGGTTGAGGAGCTTTTTGAGCTCGGCCATCTCCTGCATCAATGCGGCGTCGATCTGGTTGCGGCCGGCGGTGTCGACGATGAGCATGTCGCAGCCGAAGTTTGCGGCGTCTTTGCGCGCTTCGCGCGCCAGGCGGAGGACGGCTTCGGTGCCGGGTTTTGCGATATCGGAGTCGGTGAGCTTGCCCTCGTAGAGCTGGGCGGAGATGGAGCGGGCTACGATGGCGAGCTGCTCGCGGGCGGCGGGACGGTAGACGTCGACCGAGACGAGCATGGGGCGGTGGCCGGCTTTTTTGAGCCACTGAGCTAGCTTGCCGCTGGTGGTGGTTTTTCCTGAGCCTTGCAGGCCGGCCATGAGGATGACGCTCGGCGGCTGGGAGCTTTTTTGGAAGCGGGCGGTGTCGCGGCCGAGGAGGTTGACCAGCTCGTCGTGAACGATTTTGACGATCTGCTCGGAGGGGCTGAGGGCGGTGGCGACCTTTTCGCCGATGGCGCGGGTGCGGATGTGCTCGACGAGCTCGTTGACGACGGTGAGGTTGACGTCGGACTCGAGGAGGGCGAGGCGGATCTCGCGGATGGCGTCGGAGATGTTCTCGTCGGAGATGGTGCCCTGGCCGCGGAGGGTCTTGAAGGAACGCTGGAGTTTGTCGCTTAGGTTTTCAAACATGACTGCTTCAAGTTTACAGGGAAGCGGGGGCGGATGGTGAGCGCGGGCTGATCGACTACGGCGTGTCGACATATTCTCTGGTGGGAAGTTCTTTTTTTGGTGAAGAGAATGGCCTACCGGCCGGGTCCGCTACGCGCGGTGCGGTCACTTCGTGACTTGTATACTCCTTCGGTTGGCGCTCCCGTTGGTCGCGATGAAATTCTCTGCCGACCATCGGAAGGCTCGGGGCGAAGCCGGTATACACCCCACGAAGTGGGCTCTAGTTGAGGACGCCGCCCTTGGCGAAGGTGATGGTGAGATCGACGAGGTGGGTGTTGGGGTCGGCGATGGCGTTGTAGGTGGCGGAGTAGCCGGCGAGCGACTGGATGGCGCTGTTGTTGTGGAGGAACCCGGTGAGGTAGGTGGTGTCGTAGAAGTCGCCGGGGTTCATATGCCAGGCGGAGTCGAACTGCTTCTGCTGCTCGGTGGAGAGGCCGAGGGCTTTGATGCTGTGGATGTGATATTGGGGGCCGGGGTCGACGGTGATGTTGTAGGAGACGCGGTGGCTGATGTGGTCGAAGGTGGCGGGGGCTTTGACCTTGGCGTCCTCGAAGCCTTTAGCGAAGTACGCGCCGGCGATGATGGCGAGGCTTTGGCGGAGGGCTGCTTCGGAGGCCATGTCTCCGGCCTTCATCTTGACTTGTTTGTTGAAGTCGGCGGTGCTGATGATATCGGAGCCGGGCCAGGTGAGCTCGAAGAGCTGGTAGGGCTGGCCTTCTTTGAGCGTGGCGGTGAAGTCGAGATCGACGCCGGTGGGGGTGACCTGGGGTGGGGCTTGGGTGAGATTGAGGACGGCCATGTCGAGGTAGCCCTCGTTGTGGTAGGCCGAGGTGAGTGCGGTGGTGATGGCGGGACGGGTGATGTCGCTGGTGAAGGGTTGTCCGGTCTGCTCTTTGATGACTTTGTCGAGTTTTTCCTGCATGGACGGAGAGGCGTGAACCAGGGTCAGCGAATGGACGCGGACTGCGGGGGACTCGATTGCAAACGCTATGGAAGATGGGGTGGCGCCGGGCTGGTCGCTGTGGGCGATGGCTACGACGTTGGCGGTGACTCCTTTTTCGGCGACCATCGCTTTGAGGGCGGAGGAGATGCTGTCCTGGAGGTTGCCTGCGGTGGGGACGACTCCGGTGTAGAGGGGGACACGGGCCTTGAGGGCGGAGGTGAGTTCGGCGGGAGACCACCAGACGAAGTTGGTGAAGGTGGCGGGGAGGAGATTTTCTGGCGGCATCGGCTTGAGATCGTAGACCAGGCCGGTGGCGTTGGACTCGAAGCGGATGTCGGTGAAGAGGCCGGTGTCGCTGAGGTGCTGGGCGGCGGATTGAACGTCTGCCTGGGTGGCGGTGGCGCCTGGCTGCAGGCCGCTGACTTTGAGGAGTTCGGCCTGAGAGAAGGCCGGCGCGCCGGTGAAGGTGATTGGGGGCAATAGGAAGGACTGGGCGGGGAGTTGGAGGGTGGGGACGGAGAGGCAGAGAGCGAGGAGAGCGGGCCTGAAAGTGGTAGAACGCATTTGAATGGAAGATACCCCATGCCGCGATGGGAGAGAAGAGACTTTTTTAGGGAAGCTTGTCCTGCCGGACGGGCCCACTGCGCGTGGGGCGGGCGTTCGCACGCCTTTTTACTGCTTCGCGTGGTCCTCCCGTTGGTCGGAGGAGAGATTGCGCCGACCAACGGGAGGACCGTTGCAGATGATGCTGCCACGACCGGTATACACGTCACGAAGTGACCGCCCTCCGCGCAGGAGGCTCGTCCGGCAGGACGCAAGTGACGGGCTTGGTGCGTAGTTAGGTTGGTTCGGGTTGCGAGTCGGCAGGCACGGAGGTTTGCGGAGCGGGATAATCGACTTCTATGCACGAGATTGGTCAGGCCGACGGGAATGCGCGAACGGTGCGGGAGTTTGTGGCGTATCTGCGGGTGGAAAAGGGCCTTCGGCCGGCTAGCTGTGAGGCGTACCAACGGGACATGGAGCAGTTTGCGGAGCATGTCGAGCGAAGAAATGGGTTGCTGGTGGGGGCGACTCAGGCGGATGTGAGCGGGTTTATGGAGAGGCTGCGGGGGCATGCGGTGGAGTCGCGGTCGATTGCGCGCAAGCTGAGTTGTCTGCGTGGGTTTTATCGCTGGCTGCTGATGGATAAACGGATTGCGCATGACCCGACGGTGAATGTGGCGACTCCTGCGAGCTGGAAGGTGCTGCCGAAGTCGCTGGCCGAGGGCGAGGTGGCGGAGATGCTGGAGCGGACCGGGGTTGCTGCCCGGAGTGACGGAGCGGATGGGCTGGCGCTGCGGGATCATGCGATTTTGGAGCTGCTGTATGCGGGTGGATTGAGGGTAGGGGAGATCTGTGCGCTGCGGGTGGAGGATCTGCATCTGGACCAGGCGCGGGCGCAGGTACGAGGGAAGGGCGATAAGGAGAGGATTGTGCCACTGGGGCGGTCGGCGGTGGAGGCTTTGGAGAGGTATCTGGTGGTGGGACGGCCGGGGTTGGTGCGGAGTGGGTTGGAGCGGGCTGGTCATGCGGTGCAGCGGACTAGTTATCCGGTGCAGCGGGCGCTGTTTTTGAGTGTGCGGGGAAATCAGCTGACGCGGCAGTGGATTTGGGAGATGGTGCGGTCGGCTTCGGGGACGGGGAGTAAGGCTAGTCCGCATATGCTGCGGCATAGCTGTGCGACGCATATGGTGGAGCATGGTGCGGATCTTAGGAGTGTGCAGACTTTGCTGGGGCATGCCGATATTGCCACGACGCAGGTTTATACGCATGTGGCGCTGGGGCATTTGAAGAAGGTGCATCGGGAGCATCATCCGCGGGGGAAGCGGCGGGTGGGTGCGGGTTGAGGTTAGCCGTAGAGGGGTGGGAACGGTCGTGCTGCGCACGATGCCCACATCTCAAAATCGAGATATGGGGCACCCGGCACCCGGCGGTGGTTTGAAGGATTGAGGCTGAAAGGTTCGGGGATGTTGGGGCGAGGGAGGTCTTCGGGATCCTTCGCTCCGCTCAGGATGACGGCAACGGCAACGACAACGACAACGGCAACGACAACAGCAACGACAACAGCAAAGACAACGACAAAAGACAACGACAAAGCCAACGACAAAGACAGAGGCTAAGGCAGAGGCGAAATGCGGGATAAGGCTGGCGAGATTGAGGGATTGGCCGAAGGGTTTCTGGCGATGCTCGCGGATGAGCGTGGAGCGTCGGAGCATACGGTGCGGGCTTATGCGCGCGAGGTGCGGAGCTTTGCGGCTTATCTGAAGGAGACTTTGGGGAAGGGTGCGAAGGTGAGTGCGGTGGAGCATCTGCATATTCGCGCTTACCTGGGAGCGTTGTATGAGCGGGGGTTGACGAAGGCGAGTGCGGCGCGGGCGCTGGCGGCGGTGAGGAGCTGGTTCAAGTGGCTGGCGAAGGAGGGGAAGGTGGCGCAGAATCCGGCGCTGCTGGTGAGCACGCCGAAGCTGCCGAAGCATCTGCCGCGGGTGCCGAGTATGGAAGAGGTGAATCGGGTTTTGAACTCGCTGGATGGTTCGACCGAGAAGAGGGCTGGCGGGATGGGCGGGATCGTCTCCCACCCTTCGCAAAGTGCGCGAAGGATGGGGCACCCGGAGGGTCGTGGCGATTCGGAGGAGGGAGATGCTTCGGCGTGGCCGGAGCGGGATCGTGTGATCTTCGAGTTGCTGTATGGGTGCGGGATTCGTAACTCGGAGCTGGTGGGTTTGAATATGGGCAGCGTGAAGTGGCGGGATGATGCGGTGCTGGTGCGCGGCAAGGGCCGGAAGGAGCGGCTGGTGCCTCTGGGGGATGAGGCTGCGGTGGCTCTGCGGGCGTATCTGCCGCTGCGGGAGGCGAAGCTGGTGGCGGCGGGCAAGGGCGCGCTGGTGCATGAGGGGCCGCTGATGATGAACCTGCGAATGCGTGGGGATTGCAGGCTGACGACGCGGAGTGTGGGGCGGATTGTGAAGGCGATTGCGTTGAGCCGGGGGCTGGCGGCGGATGTGCATCCGCATACGCTGCGGCATGCGTTTGGGACGCACATGCTGGAGGAGGGTGCGGATCTGCGGGCGATTCAGGAGATGCTGGGGCATGAGCGGCTGTCGACGACGCAGAGGTATACGCAGCTGACGGTGGGTCAGGTGCAGAAGGTGTATGACGAGACGCATCCTCGGGCGAAGTGAGATTTTTGTCCTCGAATGATCTTCGACGACGTGTTGTGCTTCTTCCTCCGCGTCCGACTGCCACTCCTTCGTCACAGAATTGATTCGCTGGCGCTGGATGGCTGGGAGTTTTTAATTTTGTGGGTGTGGGGGTTTTTGCTGGGGGTTTTGCGGAAAATGGTGTTTTGAACGTGGTTTTTTGATGGGGCGGATGTGGTGGTTTGTGGTGAGTTCGTGGTGGGTTGATGGTGTTGTTTGGGGTGGGGGAAAAAGTGACAGAGTTTTGAGATTTTTTTCGTGTCTGGATTCGTGTCTGGATTCGTGTCTGGATTTTGTTTGGGTGCTTGCTAGCTGGTGGCGGCGAAGACGTAGAAGTCGGCGAAGGAGGTCTCGTCGGGGTTGGCGGGGTCGTAGGGGTAGTCGTTGGGGGTTCTGGACTGGAGAAACCAGCGCGGTTGATTTTTGGCCACCCAGTCGGTGAAGGTGCGGTGGTGGACGTGCTTGTAGGGCCAGTCCTGGGTCATGTTGCTGGAGTAGACGACGACAAAGCGGCTGGCGGAGGCGAAGAGTTCTTGCATGTAGGCGTGGAAGACGTGGTCCTCGACGAGGTGGTAGATGACGTCGAGTGAGAGGGCGAGGTCGGCCTTGATGGCGGCGGGGAGGAGGCTGGCTTCGAAGAAACGTTTGGTGGGATCGCCGGCGAAGAGGGTGCGACATATCTCGACGGCTTTGGGGGAGATGTCGACGCCGGTGTAGGCGGGATAGCGGGCGAGTTGGAGCTGGGCACCGTCGCCGCAGCCGTGCTCGATGACGGAGGAGACGTGGTGCTGCTCGACGAAGGTGTTGAGGAAGTTGGCCTTGAACTCGGCTAGCCGGTTGTAGCTGCCTGCGCCCGAGTCGCCACCCTTGCGGTAGCGTTGATCCCAGTAGTCGACCGAGTTGCGGAACTGCGCGCGGCGAAGTTGAAGGAGACCGTGGCCGAGCACAGGGACGTTCTTTAGAAAGGCTTTAATGTTTTCAAGCATTGGCTTACCGGTCTTCCTGGGAGTTGGGAGGATTCGTTGGTGAAAGCGTACTTGCAATTGGATTATAGGGCGTGGAAATGGGTTGGAAGTTTCAACGTTTTTTCATGTTGAAGAGAGCACTGCTAAGTGTTGACTCTTTTTGGCTTGACGGAGTCTCTTGCGGAGCGGTTGTTCGGCAGAGGAGTTGGTTTGATCTCTCGGGAATCTCTCGGAAACGGTGAGATTTTTGCGGGCGTCGAGAGGAATGGCACAACAACCGCAGAGAGGCATTTGGCTGGAGGAATCTGCCGGAGGAAGGTGCGGCGGGAGGGGCGGCTGCATCCAATGAGGGCGAGGTACGGGATGCTGGCACGGTTGGCGAAGGGTGCGGGGTTGGCGGCGGTGGGGTTGGCCTTGATCGTGGGGCAGGGATGCAAGAAGAAGCAGGCTCCGGCTCCGGAGCAGCCTGTGGTGCGGACGGTGCCTCGGCCTGCGCCGCCGGACTTCCCGGACGATCCGCCGCCTGAGCCGTTGGTCGCCGATAAGGGGACGCATCACCCGGTGCGGCGGGCGGCTGCGCCTGTTGTGGTGCCGGTTGTGCAGCCGGTGGTTGACCTGGACGCGCTGGCCGAGGCGCAGAGGCAGCGGGATGCGAGTCTGTTGCAACGGCAGCAGGCGGCCTCCCAGCGGCAGCAACAGGAGCTGAATGGGGTGGTCGAGCGGAGCGCGAAGATTCGGCAGGCTCAGCAGGATGAGCCGCGGATTCAGGAGGCTCCGGAGGCTCCGATCAATCAGCCGCTGCCGGGAGTGCCTGGCCAGAGGATTCAGGATAATCCGACTGCGCCGATGCAGGAGGCTGAGCCGGAGGAGCCTGCGTCTCCTGAGGGGAACGCCGAGCCGGATCAGACTCCTGCTCAGCCCCAGCCGCAGAGGTGAGTTTTTTCTTTGATGTAAGGGTTACGAGTTTACTTGGAATGGGCTCTCTGTGCGTGGTTTAGTCCTTGGACGAATCTGACAGTTTCGCTAGGTTAGAGGAGAGCGGTTCGCGCGTGGCGCGAATGCCCACCTAAGCGACGATGAGACTGTCGCGAAGATGGGGCACCCGGTTTAGCGATTTGACGATCGCGTGCGTGTGGGTGGCTTGGGTTTTCAAGGCAGGCGAGGCAAAATTTTACATTCCCACCCATCGCGGTGAGACTGCGATGGATGGGGCACCCTGAGATTCGTGGCGCGTGAGGGAAGGCGGTTCGCGCGTGGCGCGAATGCCCACTCATGCGATGAGACTGCATGAATGGGGCACCCGTGCTTCGGTGGGGCGCCCGTCGGTGATGGGTCAGTGGCTTGAGATGAGCAGGACGTGGGCTGGCTCGGAGGGGGTGGCTGGGGCGATCTGGAAGGGCTGGTTGGGAGCGATGGCGACTACGGTGCCTGGTCCGATCTTTGTGGGTTGGCCGTTGTGGAGTATGGACGTGCCGGAGAGGGCTACCACGACGGAGGGGGCTGACGAGGGCGGGACGGGGCATGGGGTGGGGGTGGCGCAGAGGACTCTGAGGACCGAGAGGCCGGGGACGGAGAACTCGGTGGAGGTGAGGTTGTGGGTGAGGTCGGTGGGGGCGGGGTCGCGGAAGTCGGGGGTGTTGCCGAGGTTGAGGTGGGGGAGTTCAACGCGGAGGAAGTCTGAGGGGAGGTCGCTTAGGTTTTCTATGGAGTGATGCTCGAGGAGGCCTCGGCTGATGCGGAAGGCTCCGAGGTGGGTGGGCGGGCGGGTGATGGTTTGGGGTGGGTTCTCGTGGATGATGTTTACGGGGCCGGAGTTGTTGAGGTAGACGTAGACGGTGGAGGTGGCGGGGTGGTCGTGGACGGGGACCTTCTCGTGTGGGCCGTAGTGGACGCGGATTACGTTGAAGGTGTCGTTGGTGAGGATGGTCTGGTAGTTGGGCGGGAGGCTCGAACTGCTGCTCTGCGCGAAGATGGGAAGCGTGCCTGATAGAAGGAGAATTACGGGGAGAAGTCTGTTCAATTCGAGGCCTCCAGCCGGTTTGCGACGCTCGATCAGTAGCGGGGGATGGTGGGGTCTATGGAGCGGGACCAGGCGTCGATGCCTCCGGCCAGGGACTGGACGTGCTCGAAGCCTTGATTACGCAACCACATCGTAACGCTGAGGGAGCGGGCTCCGTGATGGCAGAGGACGACGATGGGGGCGTCGGGGTCGAGTTCGGTGTGGGCTCGGGAGGGGATATCGCCCATGGGGATGAGGGTGGAGCCGGGGAGCTGGGCGGTCTCGAACTCCCAGGGCTCGCGGACGTCCAATAGGAGAGGGGCGTTGGGCTGCTGGCGGAGGGCGGAGAAGGCTTCTGCGGTAATTTCGGGCTCTAGCATGATTTCAAGGATATCCTTAGAGATGGCATCAGGCACAGGGTCCCGCCAGGGGGGCTTCGATGAGGATTGGGTTAATTCTGGCGGTTCCGCGGAGCGTGCCGGGCTGGGGATGCGGTTGAGCAGGGTGCATCCTGTGGAAGCTCACGAATTTAATTGCGGACGCTGACCGCCTTGGAGACTGCCTTGGAGACTGTCTTGGGTTCGACGAATGGTTTTGGTTTGGAGAGTGTATTGGAGAAAGTGCTGATTGTTGAAGACGAGGTCCACGCACGGAGTGGCCTTACGGAGTTGATTGAGAGCTGGGGCTACAGGGCTGAGTGTGCGGCCGATGGGATGGAGGGTCTGGAGAAGGCGGTGGCGTGGGCTCCCGCGATTATTGTGACGGACCTGAAGATGCCGCGGATGGATGGGATGGAGCTGCTGAACCGGATTGGCGAACTGCCGCAGAGGATTGCGGTGGTGATGCTGACGGCGCAGGGGTCGATCGAGTCGGCCGTGGATGCGATGCGGATGGGGGCGTACGACTATATTCCGAAGCCGGTAGATCCGGTTCGGCTGAAGACGATTCTGCATAATGCGAGCCGGCAGCGGGAGGCGGATGCAGAGCTGGAGGCTACGGGGCGGCAGCTGAGAGACACGGGCGTGCTGGGGCCGATGGTGGGGTCGTCGCCGCAGATGGTGGATATCTTTTCGATGATCGAGAGGATTGCTCCGTCGAATGTGTCGGTGCTGGTGACGGGCGAGAGCGGGACGGGAAAAGAGCTGGTGGCGCGGGCGCTGCATGACCTGAGTGCGCGCAGGCTGAAGCCATTTGTGGCGGTGAACTGCGCGGCGATTCCGGAGACGCTGATTGAGAGCGAGATCTTCGGGCATGAGAAGGGCGCGTTTACCGGGGCGCTGGAGCGGCGGGCTGGATGCTTTGAGCTGGCGGAGGAGGGGACGCTGCTGCTCGATGAGATTGGCGAGATGCCGATGGCGACGCAGGCGAAGCTGCTGCGGGTGCTGGAGGATCGGAAGCTGCGCAGGCTGGGCAGCAAGATTGAGACGCCGGTGGATGTGCGGGTGGTGGCTGCGACGAATAAAGATCCGGAGAAGGCGGTGGCGAGTGGGGAGCTGCGCGGGGATCTTTACTATCGGCTGAATGTTTTTAATATCCAGATGCCTCCGCTGCGGGATCACCTGATGGATGTTTCGGCGATTGCGGAGAAGATGATCGACGATATGAATGAGCGGCACCACTGCACGGTGGCGGGGCTGAAGGACTCGTTGATGACGCGGCTGGAGAGTTACAAGTGGCCGGGCAATGTGCGGGAGCTGCGGAACACGATTGAGCGGGCGGTGATTCTGGCGGGGTCGGGGATGCTGGGGATTGAACATCTGCCGCCGCACTTTGGGGAGCCGGGGTTTGCGCCTCCTCCTAATCGGGTGGGTGGCGTGGAGGCTGCTGTTGCGGCTGCGGCTGCGCATGCGGCTCAATTTGAGGATGGTCAGAGGCGATTGGATGAGTCGAACTCGGTGCGGGTGGAGGTGGGGACGACGGTGGATGAGGCAGAACGGCAGCTGATTCTGAAGACACTGGTGGCGACGCACAACAACAAGACCAAGGCCGCGGAGATCCTGGGGATCAGTTCGAAGACGTTGCAGAATAAGCTGAAGGAATATTCGAACGCTGCTGTAACGGAGTAACGATGCGGCTGAAGACGAAGCTGGTTCTCGCGGCAACGGGGTTGACGTTTGCGATCGTGCTGGTGCTTTCGGCATTGTTCGTGAGCGAACTGCTGCGGCAGAGGATCGAGCAGACGGCAGCGGCGAATGATGTGCTGGTGCACGAGGTCTGGCTGGAGATGCGGAAGGCGGTCGAGACGGGGCTGCGGGCGAATCCGCCGGTGGACCGGAGCGACGAGGCGCTGCATGCGGCGGTGGTGGATGCGCTGAGGAGTCAGACGGCTCTGACCCAGGTGATGAATACGATCGTGCGCTACTCGCCTACTGTGCAGGACGTGAGCGTGACGGATGCGCATGGGTTGACGTTATTGAGTACGGACCCGGATTCTGTGGATCAGCCGGCGGTGTTCCGATTCAGTTTGGCGAGTGTGCAGAACGGGCCGATCTCGCGGCAGATGAGGGTGGTGTTCGGCAAGCCGCGGGTGCTGGATATCTCGCAGTCGCTGGAGCGGAATGGGGCTCCGTTTCTGGTGGTGCATGTTGGGGTGCGGTCGACGTTTTTGAAGAACGCCTATGAGCCGTGGTTACTGGATGCGCTGATCTTTGCGGCGCTGGCGGCGCTGGCGGCGATGTTGTCGGCTGGGCTGCTGGCGAATGTGGCGTTGCGACCACTGGAGGCGATCAGTGCGCGGCTGGAGAGCTTGACGCTGACGGGAGGCGCGATTCCGGAGAGGTTGCTGGACAGCGGAGTAAGGAATGACGCGGTGGTGCGGGTGACCAGGACGCTGGACCGGTTGGGAGAACAGATGCGCACGCAGGAGGCCGGGTATACTGCGCTGCAGGCGAATCTGAACCAGATGCTGGATACGCTGCGAGATGGCGTTCTGCTGTTTACGGCGGATCGACGGGCGGTGATGGTGTCGGATGCGGTGGCTTATTTTCTGGGAGCGCCGTTGAACGAAGATCACGAGAAGCTGGTTGGCATGCGGCTGGAAGAGATCTTTGCTCCGGATAGCGTGCTCGGAGAGGCGGTGTTGGAGGCGTTCGCCGAGGGCGGCCAGGTGAGTGCGCAGGCGGTGACGCTGGAGGACGGGCGGCAGGTGCAATTCTCGCTGGACCGGATCGACGATCGGTTGAGCGGGGTGGGGAGTGTGGCGACGCTGTTGACGCTGCGGGATATGGAGTCGGTGGCGCAGCTAGGGCAGGAGCTGGAGGTCGCGAGGAGGCTGGCGGCGATTGGGAGGCTGACGGCCGGGGTGGGGCATGAGGTAAAGAACCCGATCAACGCGATGGTGTTGCACCTGGAGCTGCTGCGCGGGAAGCTGGCGCCCGGAGGGGCCGAGGCGTTTGGCGGGGCGCAACGGCATGTGGAGATTCTGGCGGGCGAGATGCAGCGGCTGGACAGAGTGGTGCAGACGCTGGCAGACTTTTCGCGACCCATGGAACTGCATCTGCGGGAGCATGACCTGCGGCAGGTGGTTGCGGTTGTGATGGAGCTGACCTCGGCCGAGATGCAGGAGAGTCGGGTGAGGGTGGTGGTGGATGCTCCGAAGGATCCGTTGATGGTGAGGGTGGATGCGCAGCTGATGCAGCAGGCGCTGCTGAACCTTTTGCTGAACGGTATGCAGGCTATGCCCGAGGGCGGGGCGATGGTGGTACGGATGCGGCGGGACCACCAGCTGGCGGTGGTTGAAGTAATTGACGAAGGAGAGGGTATACCTCCGGAGCTATTACCGCGTATCTTCGAACTGTACTTCACCACCAAACCAAAGGGCAGCGGAATCGGGCTGGCGATGACGTACAGGATTTTGCAGCTGCATGGCGGAGCGATGGAGGTTCGATCCAATGCCGACCCGGGTTCGGTCGAGCGTGGGACGACCTTTACGTTTCGGCTGCCGGCTGCGGCGGGAGTTGGCGGCGAGAGCAGGAAGGCCGCGGGAGCATTTCAGAAAGAGCTAGGGGAACGGGTTTGAAGGGTACGGGCAACATTACGCAAAAGATCGCATGGACGACTCTCTGGTTTGGTTTGGCGATGGGGATGGCGGGATGCCGGCATAAGCCGCAGCTCGCGCCGCTGCCGCCAGTGATGGCTCCGGTAGCGCTTGAGGATATTCCGGAGCCGGATGATCTGCCGATGGTGGAGGAGCCGCCGGTAAAGCTGCCGGTGGTGCCGGTGTCGACCGAGGCAGGGAAGCCGAAGAAGAGGAAGAAGACGCCTAAGGTTGTCGCACCGGTTGAACCACCGCCAGCGGAGACACAGGTGGCCAGTGCCGCTGCTGCTCCGTCGCCCGATGCTGCGGTGGGTGCTTTGACGGCGGGGGGAGAGACGAATCCGCAGACGAAACAGGAGGCGGAGGATCTTATCGCTTCGATCGACAAGAGGTTGAATGCGCTGCCGGCGCAGAAGGTGGAAGAGCAGAAGGCCCAGGTGAGTAAGGTGCGGAACTTCTGGAAGGATGCTCAGGATGCGTTGAAGTCCGGCGATGCTGAGGGGGCGAAGACGCTGGCGACGAAGGCTAAGCTGCTGCTGGATGATCTGGAGAAGTAGGGGTTAGTCGTTGTTCCACTAGCGGATTTGTTGGGGATCGCCGTTTCGCGATCTCGCCGCTGTCAAAAGGTTGCGAGCTGGCGCGTCTTGAGCGATGGCGTGGTCGCGGTGCTTCGAACAAAGACGAAGTTGACACAACTGCGACGCGGATTATAATTCTGGCCGGGCTCGGGGCCTGCTCCCACAAAATCTATAGTTCAAGAGGCGATCATGAAATCGAGAATCTCGGTGTGTCTCTCGCTGGTGGCGCTGACGGCGCTAGCAGTTTGTATCCCAGGTAGCGTATCTGCCCAGCAGAACTGGAAGGCAGTGCTTGGCGGTCAAAATAAAGATATGGGCAAACAGGCTATCGCCTTTCTTCCCAACGAGCTCTGGATCCACGAGGGCGACAACATCACCTGGACCTCTGGGACCGGCGAGATTCATACCGTGTCATTCCTGATAGCCGGTCAGGCGTATACCAATTTCATGGTGGGTTGTCCTGGATACTCGCCCAGTGGCACGAGTTTCGATGGCACTAAGTGCGTGAGCACGCCTCCGTTGGTGACGGGGCAAAGTTTTACCGTGAACTTCCCTAAACCCGGCAACTATAGCCTTGTCTGTCTGGTCCACCCGCACATGACCGGAGTCATACACGTCCTCCCGGCGTCGGCGGCTCTTCCGCACGATCAGGCCTTTTATGACGCGAAGGCAGCGGACCAGCGGAAGAGTCTGCTCACCGATACCGACAAGCAGCGGGACATGGATGACATGCTCTCGGCGCACGTGCTCGCAAACAAGAACAGCGTGACCGCCGGCATTGGAGAGATGACGGTGACCGGCGCTGGATTTGAGTCGCTTTCGGTTGTGCGTTTTCTGAAGGGAACCATTGAGGTCCGTAAGGGAGACACGATCGAGTGGACCAATTTAGACCCGGCTTTGCCGCATACGATCACGTTCGGAAAGGAGCCGCCGAATCCCGGGCCTCCTTCCGGCAATGTGCCGTTGATCCCGGATGCGGATGGAGTGTTGCATGCGACGATCAATTCGCAGGGGGACAACGTGCATTCGGGCTTTATTGTCGCGTCGCCGGAGAACCAGGTTGGCGTGCCGCAGTCACCTCCGGGCAATACGCGTTTTCGCATTACCTTCACGGAGGCGGGAACGTACAACTACATATGCGCGCTGCATGACAATCTTGGCATGATTGGCAAGGTGATTGTCCTGCCCTACTAGCGAGTCGGCGGAAAAGCTGGTTGGCGAGTCAGCAAGTCAGCGGAGTTCTTGCGGTGGGCAACTGCTTGCTGACTCGCTGACGGATTTTATCGCCGACTTGCTGACTTGCTCATTCCGCGCTGACTTGCTCGTTCTACGCGTTGGCTCCGTGGCATTTTTTGTACTTCTTGCCGGAGCCGCAGGGGCACTCGTCGTTGCGGCCTACTTTTTCGCCGGCGTGACGTGGGCCGGAGCCGTTGGTGTCGGCAGAGGAGGAGCTGACGGAGCGGGCCTGCTCTAGTTCGCGCTGCTTCTTCTTTTGGAACTCGCGCTCGAGGGCGTCGATGGTGGTGGAGGGTGCGCGGTTGGGTGGTGCGGTTGGCACGTTTTGACGCGCGGCTGGGGCGTTGGTGTGCTGCGGTGGGCCGGTTGGTGGGAGTGCGTTTTGGGCGTTGGCTGCGGATAGCTGCTGGGCTTGTTGGGCCTGAGCCAGAGCCTGCGCGTGGGCCTGGGCTTGAGCGAGCTGCTCTGCGGATTCGATGGGGGTGCCGTCGGGGCCGATGATCTGCATGCGGAAGAGGTGGCGGGCGGTGTCTTCCTGGAAGCGCATCATCATGCCTTCGAACATCTCGAAGGACTCCTTCTTGTAGGCGACGAGTGGGTCTTGCTGCGCGTAGCCGCGGAGGCCGATGCCCTCTTTGAGGTGATCCATCGCGAGGAGGTGATCCTTCCAGAGGCCGTCGAGGACCGAGAGCATGACGATGCGCTCGTGGTAGCGCATGGCTTCGGCGCCGAGGATGTTTTCTTTGATGTCGTAGCGGGCGCGGAGGTTTTGGAAGATGGCTTCGCCTAGTTCGTGGCGGTTGAGTGCCGTGGCGTCGATCTCTTTTTCGAGGTGTGCGCCGAAGATGTCGTAGATCTGCGCGAAGAGAGGCTCGAGCTTCCACTCGTCGGCGTGGACCTTTTCGGGGGCGTTTTCGTCGAGGATGTTGGAGAGGATGGTGGAGGTGTAATCCTCGGTGATGAGCTGCTTCTGGTCTACTCCTTCCATGAGCTGCCTTCGCAAACCGTAGACGGCTTCGCGCTGCTTGTTCATGACGTCGTCGTACTCGAGGACGTGCTTGCGGGACTCGAAGTTCTGGGTTTCGACGGCCTTCTGCGCGGCCTCGATGCGGCGGGAGATCATGCCGGATTCGATGGGGACACCCTCTTCCATGCCGAGGCGTTGGAGGAGCGTGGAGACCCACTCGCGGGCGAAGATGCGCATGAGGTCGTCTTCGAGCGAGAGGAAGAAGCGCGAGGAGCCGGGGTCGCCTTGACGGCCGGCGCGGCCGCGGAGCTGGTTGTCGACGCGGCGGGACTCGTGGCGCTCGGTGCCGAGGATGTGGAGGCCGCCTGCGCCGATGACGCTCTCGTGCTCGGCTTTGGCTGCGCCCTCGTGGGCTGCGGTGGCGGCGTCCCAGTTGGCTTGCGTGGTTTCGAACTCCTGGCCGGTGTAGTAGAAGCGGACCATGCCGGGGCCGGCGACGGGGCTGATGATGCCTTCGGCTGCGGAGACTGCGCGGGCTTGTTGTTTGCGGACGAGGTCCTGGCGGGCCATGAACTCGGCGTTGCCGCCGAGGAGGATGTCGGTGCCGCGGCCTGCCATGTTGGTGGCGATGGTGACCATGCCGAGACGACCGGCCTGCGCTACGATCTCTGCCTCCTTCTCGTGGAACTTTGCGTTGAGGACTACGTGGCGAACGCCTTTACGCTTGAGGATCTCGGAGAGGAGTTCGGATTTTTCGATCGACGTGGTGCCTACGAGGACGGGCTGCTTTTCGCCGTGGAGGCGGGCGATCTCGTCGGCGACTGCGAAGTATTTTTCCTGCGCGGTGCGGTAGACGACGTCGGCGTTTTCGATGCGGCGCATCGTGCGGTTGGTGGGGGTGACGACGATGTCGAGCTTGTAGATCTTGTCGAACTCGGCGGCTTCGGTCTCCGCAGTACCCGTCATTCCGCTTAATTTTTTGTACATGCGGAAGTAGTTCTGGAAGGTGATAGTGGCGAGGGTCTGGTCTTCCTTGCGGATGGCGACGCCTTCCTTGGCTTCGACGGCCTGATGTAGCCCGTCGGACCAGCGGCGGCCGGGCATGAGGCGGCCCGTGAACTCGTCGACGATGATGACTTCGCCGTCTTTGACGACGTACTCGACGTCGCGCTTGTAGAGGGAGTGGGCCTTGATGGCGACTTCGACGTGGTGCTTGAGGTCCCAGTTTTCGGGGTCGGCGATGTTGCCGATGCCGAGAAGGCCTTCGATCTTCTCCCAGCCTTCGTCGGTGACGGTGATGGAGCGGGTCTTTTCGTCTACGACGTAGTCGCCGGACCAGGTTTTGGTTTCGACGGTCTCGATGAGTTCGCCTAGCTCGAGCTTGGGGATGATGACGTTGACGCGGGCGTACTTGTCGGTGGTCTGGTCGGTGGGGCCGGAGATGATGAGCGGGGTGCGGGCCTCGTCGATGAGGATGGAGTCCACTTCGTCGACGATGCAGTAGTAGTGGCCGCGCTGGACCTGATCCTTGAGCTCGAACTTCATGTTGTCGCGGAGGTAGTCGAAGCCGAACTCGTTGTTGGTGCCGTAGGTGATGTCGGAGGCGTAGGCGTCGCGTCGTTGCTGGTCGTCGAGGTCGTGGACGATGACGCCGACGGTGAGGCCGAGGAAGCCGTAGATCTTGCCCATCCATTCGGCATCGCGTTTGGCGAGGTAGTCGTTGACGGTGACGACGTGGACGCCGCGGCCGGCGAGTGCGTTGAGGTAGCAGGGGAGCGTGGCGACGAGGGTCTTTCCTTCGCCGGTCTTCATCTCGGCGATCTTGCCGGAGTGGAGGACGATGCCGCCGATGAGCTGGACGTCGAAGTGGCGCATGCCGACGGCGCGTTTGCCGGCTTCGCGGACGACGGCGAAGGCTTCAGGCAGGATGGCGGTGAGGGCTTCTTTTTCGGCGGCGTTGCGCTCGTCGGCGTTCTCTGGGGTGTCGGCGATGTGGGAGATGGCGTCGGCGATACGCTGGCGGAACTCGGCGGTCTTGTTGCGCAGAGCCTCGTCGGAGAGCGCCTGAATGGTCGGCTCGAGCGCGTTGATCTGCGCGACGGTGGGCTGGATGCGCTTGACGGCGCGTTCGTTACTGGTGCCAAAGACTTTTGCAATGACTGAGTTGAGCAAAACGGTATCCTTCGGGGGCGCACTTTGTCCCAAATACTAGTGTAACTGGTATGGGTGGCGCGGTTGGAAGTGATGTTGGCCGTTTGAGATACGGCAAATCTGAAGCTCGCGAGTGAGGGATTCGAGCGGCTAGGATTTCGAACGGACGTAGACCGGGTCGCGCTTGAGGTAGGCGAAGCGGTACTTGGCGTCTTGTCCTGAGGGTGCGCAGAGGTGGCCGGTGAAGGGAGCGCGGAGGGTTTCGGCGGCGAAGGTTATGGCAACGAAGGCCGGGGTGAAGCACTTGCTGTTGTCGAAGACTTCGCCGGAGACCCAGTGGAGTTCGCCTGTTGCTTCTGCGTTGGCAGGGATCGCTACGGGCAGGATGACCGGGCCGGGGTGCATGCCAGGCGGAGTTTCGAGGGAGATGGGGAGTTTGGTGTTTGAGGCGTCTTCGAAGGCGAGCGTGGGGCGGCCGGGGACGATGCAGGTTTCGCCGCCGATGTTGCGAAGGACCAGCAGGGTGCCGGACTGCGACATGCCGTCGAAGTTGCCGTTTTCGCCGTCGAAGGAGAGCGAGAGCTGCGCGGCGGTGCAGGCCAGCAGGGTGGACGCGGAGGGCAGCGGAGTCGCGCTCGCTGAAGAGGCGAGGATGAGAACCACGGCGACGACTACATAGACCGCGTTGGAGGCTGGTTTGTTCACTGCGAGAATTTTAGTCTTTCTTTGTGAATCTGGTGAGATGTTTTCGAGTGACTTTGGGAATGGCGGGAAGCGGAGGCGGGATGTAAGCTGACTTGTCAGTTGCGGCAGTTCGTTCAGGCGGGAATCTTATGCTGAGTTACGTGCAGAGTAGCTTGCTGGTGGTTTTGGCGATGCTGGTTTCGGTGGCGATGGTGCTGGTGCTCAATCGGGCGTGGCCGATTCCCAATCGCAAGCTGATCAATGATGTGACGGGATGGCAGCTGGGGATACTGGGCACGACGTATGGAGTGATTCTGGGCTTCATGCTTTATACCGTCTGGATAGACTTTCGAGCGGCGGAGGTGAATGCGGCGCAGGAGGCTAGCTCTCTGTTGACCGTTACGCGGGTGGCCTCGGCGCTGCCGGCTGCGGAGAGAGAGGCGTTTCGCGCGCTGGGGCTGAAGTACGCGGATGCGGTGGTGCACCAGGAGTGGCCGGCGATGCAGCGTCAGCAGGAGAGCCGGGCGGGAGAGGTGATTGAGGTGGATATGTGGAAGCTGCTCGCGGCTCTGAAGGACGATGCCGGCGCGGCGAACAGCGTGGACCACCTGACGCGGGTGTTGAGTGAGCTGTCGGAGAGGCGCAGTCTGCGGGAGGAGCAGCTTCGTGTGCGGCTGCCGGTTGTGTTGTGGATTTTGCTACTGGCGGGCGGGGGCGCGACGGTGGGGTCTTCGTGTCTGCTGGGGAATGACAATAAGTGGCTGCACTATTGCCAGGTGCTGGCGCTGACGTTTGTGGTGGCGGTGACGCTGACTGCGATTGCGGACCTGGCGCGGCCGTTTGAGGGTTCGGTGTCGGTGAGCCCGATTGCGTTTGAGCGTGCTCAGACGATCATGCAGCTGGATGCGGCTCGTTAGGGGTTCATCGCTTATTCAAAGGCGTCGCCGAGAGCCCACATCTCAAAATCGAGATGTGGGGCACCCGGTTTTTTGCCGCTGTAGGGTGTGTCCGAGATGCTGGATTAGGGCGTTGAGGCCAGGGAGTTAGTGTCCGCCCATGGCTTCGGGGTCGGGTTTGGCCCGCTTGGGTGGGAGGCGCATGATGAAGGGCAGCGGCGTGAGCAGGAAGATGGTGCAGGCGAGGATGGCGAAGGCATTTTTGTAGCTGAGCATCGAGGCCTGACGGAGCATCTGCTGGTAGGCCTGACCGACGGCCATCTGTGAGGCGTTGGCTGCGGACATACCCTGCGACATCAGCATCTCTTTCATGCGGTCCATGTAGAGGTTGTAGGGGACGCTTCCGCGAACGACGTTGGCCGAGAGAGTGACCTGCTGGACCTGGGCGTTGCGCGCGAGGTAGGTGGTGAGGAGTGCTGTGCCTGCGCTGCCGCCGAGGTTGCGGGCGAAGTTGGAGAGGCTGGAGATCTGGTTGGTCTTGCTGGCAGGGACGCCGACGTAGTTGAGCGTGCTGATGGGGATGAAGATGAAGGCGAGGCCGATGACCTGAAGCATGCGCCAGAGGGTGACGGTGCCGAAGGCTGCGTTGAGGTCGAGGCGGGTGAGGTTGAAGATGCCGATGGCCGTGACGAGGTAGCCAAGACAGACCATGAGGCGGGGGTCGAATTTGCCGAGGCTGCGGCCGGCGACGAACATCATGATCATCATGACGAAGCCTGCGGGGGAGAGGACCATGCCGGCGCGTTCTGCGGTGTAGCCGAGGAGGCCCTGGAGATACTGAGGAATGAGGACCGTCGAGCCGAAGAGGACCATGCCGAGGATGAGCTGGAGGAAGACGGCGGTGCCGAAGTTTCGGTTCTTGAGGAGCTTGAGGTCGACGATGGGGTCGGGGTGGTGCCACTCCCACCAGGTGAAGAAGATGAGGGTGACTGCGGCGAGGATGGCGAAGGTGCGAATCATGGGATCGCCGAACCAGTCCTTCTCCTGGCCTTTATCGAGGGTGAACTCGAGGCAGCCTACACCGAGTGCGACGAGGCCGAGACCGAGGAAGTCAATCTTGAGGTGCTTGGCCTGCTCCATGCGCTCCTTGAGGTGGGGTGGATCTTCGACCATGCGGTTGCTGAGGTAGAGCGAGATGAGGCCGATGGGGATGTTGATGAAGAAGATCCAGTGCCAGTTGAAGTTGTCCGTGATCCAGCCGCCGAGGGTAGGGCCGATGGCGGGTGCGACGACGACGGCCATTCCATAGACGGCGAAGGCCTGGCCGCGCTTTTCGACGGGGAAGGTGTCGGCGAGGATGGCTTGTTCGCTGGGGGCGAGGCCGCCGCCGCCTGCGCCCTGAAGGATGCGCGCGACGATGAGCAGGGGAAGCGTGTTGGCGATGCCGCAGAGAAACGAGCAGATGGTGAAGAGGGCGACGCAGACCATGTAGAAGCGCTTGCGGCCAAAGCGGTTGGAGAGCCAGCCGGAGATGGGCAGGACGATGGCGCTTGAGACGAGATAGCTGGTGAGGACCCAGGTGGCCTCTTCGGAGCTGGCGCCGAGGGTGCCGGCGATGTGGGGCAGGGCGACGTTGGCGATGGAGGTGTCGAGGACCTCCATGAAGGTGGCGAGGGTGACGGTGAGCGCGATGGCCCAGGGGTTGTGGTGGGGCTTCCACGCAGCGGGCGCGGCAGGGGGCGTAGGCCGGGCGAGCGCGGACGAAGGTGCAG
The DNA here is from genome assembly GCF_014201315.1 of Edaphobacter lichenicola. Taxonomy (NCBI): domain Bacteria; kingdom Pseudomonadati; phylum Acidobacteriota; class Terriglobia; order Terriglobales; family Acidobacteriaceae; genus Tunturiibacter; species Tunturiibacter empetritectus. Next base: position 1,134,949 of record NZ_JACHDY010000001.1, on the reverse strand, counting down.
TCATTGTTGCCATATCAGTCTCCTGATATGATATCAGGAGACTGATATGGTTTCTTTAAATTCTAACGGTACGAAACGACAGGCGGAGAGACGGCGGGCGGCGCAGATGATGAAGCGCATCCTGATCCACTTCCGCAGCCAGATGGACGAGGCGCTGCGGCCCCATGGCGTGACGACGGCTCAGTTGCACATTCTGAAGACGATTCGGGAGCAGTCGGGGCTGTCGGGGGCTCAGCTGGCGCGGTTGTGCTACATGACACCGCAGTCGGCGCAGTCGCTGCTGTCGGGGCTGGAGAGAGACGGATGGATTGTACGGAATAAAGGGCGGGGGAATGACCGGATTCTTACGGCGCAACTGACTGCGGAGGGGGAAGAGCTGCTCCAGACGGCGGAGAAGATGGTGAAGGAGATCGAAGGGAAGCTCTGGCGGGGGGTAGCGGAGAATTCGATCAAGGCTTTGAATGGGGTGCTGGAGCAGTGCCTTGCGAATCTTGGGCCGGAGTCTGACGGCCGGTAGAGCCTGAGGAGAGAAGCCAGGACGGCCTGCCGTGGGGAAGGCAGGCCGTTGGTTTACTGGCTGGGTTGTTTGCCGTGGAATAGTTTGTGGTTGATGTCGGGCCAGAACTCGTGAAAGAGGAAGGTGCCGGCGTCGATACCGATGTTTGACCCCCATTTGCTGGCGGTATTGCCGAAAGTACGTTCTCTCGAGGGGTAGTAAAGGTTGGAGAGTCCGGCGCCAGCTCCTGCACCGACGATCTCGCTGATGTTGAAGGTCTCATTTCCGGCGTCGTTCCGCGTAATTACGACGCGGCTTAGAGAGTAGCCAGCGCGCTTCATGAAGCCACCGTGTCCCAGCGTGTAATAGCGGTTGTCTTCCCGGGTGATGACGGGGAAGATAGCCTCAACGGTGTAGTTTTCCACGGCCTGGTCGGCGAAGGCGTGCCAGTAGTAGCGTCCGTAGCCTGCGGCGCCTTGACGAAATTCGGGCGTGGAGTTTGTAGCCTGATTGATGCCGGCGACCGCTGCGGGAAGAAAGATGGAGGAGTAGTCAAAGCTGTCCTGCGTAGCAGTTTTGAACTTCTCTAGGGGTGTTTGCGGGGGTAGGTGAACGTTGGCGCTGACGGCGCGGAAGTTTGGAAAGATGCCGAGGATGCGCTTGGTTTGAACACCTTCCTGCTTTGCGACCGGGCCTGAGATCGGGGCCTGAGGAGCGTCGGGAAGGTCGGAGTTGTCGAGCGAGGACGATGAGGCTGTGTCAATACTGACTGTTTTGAAAGCGGCGGGCTTATCCGAGAGGGAGTTCAGTCTGTTCTGTGCCCCTGCGTTGCCGCAGAAAAGATACAGTGACAGGAACAAATTGGTGGCGCAGAGGGAGTGACCTGATTTTATTTTCATAGGCATTAGGTATTAAGTTAGTTCATTAGACGTAAAACTATGATGTTTGGTCTGGCTGAGATGATTCATCGACTTTTAATTGATTCTTGGGCACGGGTGCGGCGAGAGATTTGAGTAAGATGCGGGCTTGCTCTGGGGATCTGCTCTGGGATTTGCTTTGGGATTTGTGGCGCTTAGCTGAGGGTGGCATGGAAGCGAAGGCGAACGTAGTCGGCGATCCAGTTGCCGTCGGCGTCGCGGAGAATGGGCTCGAGCAGGGCGATGGTGTCAGTGAGTGCTGCTGTGCGATCGTGTGGATTGAGGCGGTCGAGGACACCGTTGCGGAAGGTGTTGAGCCAGGACTCCATGCCGTTGGGGAGCGGCGTGGGGCGAGGGATGAGCGCGATGGATTGGACCGTGAAGCCCGCGGATTCGAGGAGACGGCGATAGAGTGCGGGCGAGGGGAAGAAGCTGGCGGCGGTGGCTTCGGCGTCGATGTGGAAGGGCGCGAGGGTAGCCTGGAGTGCGGTGCGGATGGCGGCGACGTTGCCGTGTCCGCCCATCTCGGCGACGAAGCGGGCTTGTGGATTGGTGCTGCGGAGGGCGCGGTGAACGCCGGCGAGCGTGGCCTGATGGCCGGAGATGCCGGTGATCCAGTGGAGGGCGGCGTTGGAGAAGACGGCGTCGAACTGGTTGTTGTAGGGGAGCGCGGTTGCGTCCTGTTGTTCTACAGCAAAGCTGCGGGCGCCAGCAAAATTGACGGCGCTGTGGAGGCTGCGCTCACGGGCGGCGGCGAGCATGGTGGGTGAGGCGTCGACGCCGGTGAGGATGGCGCCGGTGGCAGCGAGTTGTTCGGTGAGGGCGCCGTCGCCGCAGCCGAGATCGAGGATGTGTTCGCCGGGTTGGGGGGCGAGGAGAGCGACGACGTCAGAGGCTAGGGTGGCGACGAAGCGGCCGTTGGCGGCGTAGTCTTCGGTGTTCCAGGTTTGGCCGGTTTTGAGGTGGGCGCTCATCTGCTTATTGTTCGCCGACGCGCGCCTTTTTGCGAGGAAGATAAGAATTTTCTGTGCGGGGATAAGGAAGCGCCGACCCGTAAGAGTGATGGCGCTTCTTTCAGACAGGACATTATGTGTGTTTCAGAGATAACGACGCTAGGTGCCGTAACCGCGATGCTTCATAGCCAGCAGATCCTGATTGCTGGGCCAGGAGATGGTGAGGAGGAAGGCGGAGTCCTGAAGGGCCTCTACTTCGTGCCGGATGGAGGCGCCGAGAGTGATGAGCTCTCCTGTTTTGAGGTCGTGGGGCTTGCCGTGGACGGTGAAACGTATCTGCCCCTTGAGGACCTGGACGGAGAGGGTTCCGTCCGCGTGATGCTCCTTCATCTTGGCTGCGTTCTCCATGAGGATGAGGACGACTCGGAGGTCGTGTTTCTTGAACAGGGTCTTGGCGTACTGGCCGGATTGCCAGGGCTTCTTCTGCTCGGAGTCGGCGATCTCCTGGGGTAGGTCGAACTGCGCCATCTTGTCGATCATGGTGCCGTCTTTGAGGGAGGTGGTCATTTTGTTTTCCTCGGCCCGGATTAATTACGCTTTGTGAGGGATGAGATGCAAGGGGAATGATTGGGCCCGGGGGAGCGGACATATACTTGTGTTTTGCCGGGCAGGGATTTTGCCGGCGGGAGAATGCTCTCTGGGAGTGAATCGGTGACGACGAAGATGATGACTGCGGTTGCGTTTGGGCGGGAGAACAAGGGGCGTTTTGTTGAGGAGTTGAAGGCTCTGCTGCGGATTCCTTCGGTGTCTACGGCTCCGGAGCATGCGGGTGATGTGCGGGGGGCTGCGGAGTTTGTTGCGGCTGAGCTGAAGAGGATTGGGATGGAGAACGTGCGTCTGATTGAGACGAGTACTGCGGGGCGGAAGGGGCATCCGCTGGTGTATGCGGACTGGTTGCATGCGGCGCCGGGAGCGGATGGGAAGGCCAAGCCTACGGTGCTTTGTTATGGGCACTACGATGTTCAGCCGGCGGAGCCTCTGGATGAGTGGAAGTCGCCTCCGTTTGAGCCTACGGAGAGGGATGGGAATATCTATGCTCGCGGTGCGGTGGATGACAAGGGGCAGATGTGGATGCATGTGAAGGCGCTGGAGTCGCTGATGGCTGCGGGCGGTGGGACGCTGCCGGTGAATGTGCGGGTGATCGTTGAGGGAGAGGAAGAGGTTGGCGGGGAGGGGATCGCTGCGTTTGTGCGGGAGCATGGCGATCAGCTGAAGGCGGATGTGGCGCTGGTGAGCGATACGGAGATGTTTGCGCCGGAGCTGCCGACGCTGTGCGTGGGGCTGCGCGGGATGATCTACACCGAAATTGAGGCTCGCGGGGCGAAGACGGATCTGCACTCGGGGATGTATGGCGGGGCGGCTCCGAATCCGTTTGTCGCGCTGGCTCAGGTGATTGCGAAGTTGAAGGATGAGAACGGGAAGATTTTGATTCCGGGATTTTATGACGAGGTGCAGAAGCCGACGGCGGATGAGTTGAAGGCGTGGAAGGCGCTGCCTTTTGATGAAGAGCACTATTGCGCGACGGAGGTTGGGTCGAGTGTGCTGACGGGCGAGCCGGGGTTGAGTGTGCAGGAGCGGACGTGGGCGAGACCGACGCTCGATGTGCATGGGATGCCGGGCGGGTTTGTTGGAGTGGGCGCTAAGACTGTGATTCCCGCGAAGGCCGTGGCGAAGGTGAGCATGAGGCTGGTGCCGGATATGACTCCGGCGGAGAGCTTTCGGAGGTACAAGGCCTATGTGGAGTCGATTGCGCCGAAGGGAGTGCAGCTCGAGGTGCGGTTGATTCATGCGGGCGATCCGATTGTGGTGAGCACGGATAACTCTTACGTGAAGGCTGCGACGGAGGCGATGCGCGAGGTGTTCGGGAAGGAGACTGTGTTTGTGCGTGGCGGGGGGTCGATTCCGATTGTGGGGGACTTTGTGCGGGAGCTGAAGGTGCCGACGGTGATGATGGGATTCGGGCTGCCGGATGACAACCTTCATGCGCCGAACGAGAAGTTTCATCTGGCGAACTTTCATCGCGGCATCGAGTCGATTGTGCGGTTTTTGAGTGGCGTGGGTGCCTGATGGCCTGCCCGGTCCCGGAAGAGGTCGGCGGATATGTGCTGGCGGGTGGGAAGAGTTCGCGCATGGGGCGGGACAAGGCTCTGCTGGAGTTGGCGGGTAAGCCGCTGGTGCGCCATGCGGTGACGAAGCTGCGACGGGTGTGCATGGATGTACGGATTCTGAGCGGCAACCCAGAGCTTGCGGCGTACGCGCCGATTGTGGCTGACTTGCATCCCGGTTGCGGGCCAATGGGGGGGATGGAGGCGGCGCTGGCTCACTCGGTCTTTGAGTGGAATCTGTTTATGCCGGTGGATATGCCGTTTCTTCCTTCGGCGTTTTTGCGCCACTGGGTTCGCAGGACGCTGGTTGAGAAGGAAAGGGGAGCGAGGCTGGCAATGTTTACGGTGGATGGCCTTCCGCAGCCCACGCTGGCGATGGTTCACCGGGACGCCGCCCCCTTTGTGGCGAGTGCGGTAGAGCGGGGGGAGTTCAAGTTGTATCCGGTATTGGAGCGGGCGGGCAGGGAACTGGCCGAGAAGCAGGGAGTCGTGCTCGGCATGACATTCCGCAATTTGCCATGGAGCGATCAATCGAAGTTTGAGGCGACGCCAAATCTATACGGTCCGCGGCAAGAAGTCTGGCTGGCAACGACCGAGGCGCAGCAGGCGGCGAAGCATCTCTGGTTTGCGAATTTGAATACGCCGGAGGAGTTTGCGGAGGCGGAGCGGCATGTCGATGCACTGGATACATAGCGGGATACATAGCGGGGGCGATGGGTTAGGCTAGATTTGTGTCTTGATTTGGTTGGTGGGAGTCGCTGAGATGGCAGAGCCGGATGACAAGATCGAGGAACAGCAGCCTGAGGTAACCGCGGATACTCCGCTGATTGAGAGCGTGTCGGAGGATGTGTCGGTGGAGGTGGGCGATTTTATCCAGCAGGCGGCGGAGCAGAATGAGGCTGCTGCCGAGGCTGTGCCGGATGTGAAGAACAAGCCGGGGCCCTACATCTCGTTTGAGCATGTGTACAAGTCGTTCGGCGAGTTTGTGGTGCTGGAGGATGTGAGCTTCTACGTGCTGCCGGGGGAGACGCTGTGCATCCTGGGACGAAGCGGCGTGGGTAAGTCGGTGTCGCTGCAGATGCTGCTGGGCTTTTTGAAGCCGGATAAGGGGATGATCAAGGTTGCGGGGGAGAATATCTGTGGCTTCGGGGAGAGGGAGTTACAGGAGATTCGCCGCAAGGTGACGATGGTCTTTCAGAACGGAGCGCTGTTCGACTCGATTACGGTGGGAGAGAACGTCGCGTTTCCGATGCGGGAGCGCGGGGAGATGGCGGAGGACCAGATTCTGCAGGTGGTGAAGGGGCTGCTGGAGATGGTGGGGGTCGCGGGGATGGAAAGCCTGTTGCCGTCTGACCTCTCGACAGGGATGAAGCGGTCGGTTGCGATTGCGCGGGCGTTGGCGTCGCAGCCGGAGGCGGTGCTGTATGACGAGCCGACGACGATGGTGGACCCGCTGATGGCACATCTTCTCGGAGATTTAATTGAACGGTTGAAGCAACAGTTGCATCTCACCAGCATTGTGGTGACTCACGACATGCGGCTGGCGAAGAAGCTCGCAGATAGAGTGGTGTTTTTGAGCGCAGGCAAAGCGATTTTCTTTGGAACGATGGAAGAGATGGAACGCAGTCGGGATCCGATCCTTCAGGAGTTTCTGGCGCTGGATGAGTTGGTGACTCCGGTCTAGGGTTATGGCATGAGGCAAGGCGCGGCTCCGTTAAAGCGACTCCCATGAAGGTGTTATAGCTGTTCTGCAAACTGTTGCAGTATGTGTTGCCAAGCCCCGGTCTGAGACGTATGCTCCAGATAGCATCCAAAATTTTCAATGACCCGCAGCACTGTATTATTTGGCGTCTTTTTTTATCGACGATACCCCTGAGCTTCAACTTTGGGCATCCTACCGACTATAAGGCCCTGGGACTATTTGAGTTGAAAGGCGTTCGCTATGGCGACACCGGATTATCTGCAGCAGGTCATCGTTTCAGAGAGAAAATACGCTGGGAATGGAAGACGCGCGTCAAGGGCCGGCGACGGGGTCTTCCGCAGGCCGTCGATCACGAGCACGGTGTGGGCCTCGCTGGACCTGCTGACCGTGGTGATTGCGGCGGTTGTAGCTCTAAGGTTCCGTGTAGCGACACCCGCGGATGTGCCTACGCTGCATGTGCTCCCGCATCTGATCAGGTCTTCCCCGAATCTTCTGTTTTTTTATATTGGCTGGTATGGAATCTGCCTGATCTTCTTTACGCGGTCGTATGGGCTGTATGGGACGATTCAGCACCATAGCGGATTGCATGAACAGAGGATGACGATTCAGGCATCGCTGACCTCGGGCCTGCTTCTGTGCGGGACGCTTTACCTGTCGAGCGGCGAGGCGATCTCCCGAATCGTGGTTGGGTTGATGGTGGTGTTTACGACGGTGCTGCTGTGTCTGCGGCGCGCGTTGTGGCGGAGGATGGTCTATCGGCGATTCCGGGCAGGCATTGAGACGCGGAATGTCTTGATTGTGGGCGCAGGGCGCGTGGGGCACGCGCTGAGGAACCATATCGACACGCTGCAGCATCTGGGTTTTCGATTCAAGGGCTTTGTGGCGTTGACCGAGCGTGAGGCGGAGTCCGGCAACGCGGATGTGATTGGCGATGCGAGGAACTGCCTGTCGCTGGCACGATCGTTGTTTGTGGATGAGATCTTCTTTTCCGTTCCGGCGGAAGAGAAGATGGTGATCCGCATGGTGGAAGAGGCTCGGATCGCCGGCATCGATGTCCGCGTGGTTCCGGATATGTATGACGGCCTGGCGTGGAATGCGAAGGTCGAATATGTCGGTCAGTTTCCGACGATTCCGCTGCACCGCAGAGACTTTCCTATCGGCGGATTTTTGCTGAAGCGGGTGCTGGATACGACAGTTTCAGTGATTGGGCTGGTGTTGACTGCGCCTGTGATGCTGGCGATTGCCGTTGCGATTCGTCTGGACTCTCCGGGGCCTATCTTTTATAAGGCGCAGCGGATTGGGCGAAAAGGTCGCGCGTTCTCCTGCTACAAGTTTCGAACGATGGTGCAGAACGCGGATAAGTTGAAGGCCGATCTGGAACACATGAACGAGCGCGACAGCGTGCTGTTCAAGATCAAGAAGGACCCTCGGATTACGAAGGTAGGCAGGGTGTTGCGGAAGTATTCGCTCGATGAGCTGCCGCAGTTTTATAACGTGCTGAAGGGCGATATGAGCCTGGTGGGGCCGCGGCCTCCGATGGCGGCTGAGGTGGAGCAGTACGATCTTGCGCATCTGCGGCGGCTGGATGTGCTGCCGGGCATTACCGGGCTGTGGCAGGTGGAGGCGCGGCAGGATCCCTCGTTCGACAGCTATATCTCGCTGGATACGGCGTACGTCGAGAACTGGAGTCTGATTATGGATCTTCGGATTCTGGCGCGCACGGTGGGTGTGGTGTTGAGCGGGACAGGCTCCTAAGCGGTAGACTTGAAGGGTGAAGATAGCGCTTGCCCAGATCAACCCGACGGTGGGGGACTTCGCCGGGAATGCGAAGAAGATTCTTGAATATGCGGCTCGTGCCGAGGCGTTAGGCGTGGGTCTTGTGGTCTTTCCCGAGTTGGCGGTGTGTGGGTATCCGCCGGCGGATTTTCTTGAGAAAGCTTCCTTCGTTGCGAGGGCAGAGCAGGTGGTTGCGGAGCTTGCAGGCTGGACCGCTGTTGCGGGTCGACCGGCGATTCTGTGTGGCACGGTGATGGCTACCAAGGCCAGCGTGGGCAAGCAGGTGAGGAACGTCGCGGCGCTGATGGATGGGGGCAGGGTGAGCTTTGTGCAGCAGAAGATGTTGCTGCCGTTCTACGACGTCTTCGACGAGCAGAGATACTTTGAGCCGGCGACGGAGCAGACGCTGGTGTGTGTCGGCGGGGAGCCGCTGGCGATTACGATCTGCGAGGACGCCTGGAACGACAAGGGATTCTGGCCGCGGCAGATGTATCCGGTCGATCCGGTTGAGAAGCTGATGGGGCGGTGGGAGTCGCAGTCGAAGGAGCTGGTGGGGCAGCAGCGGGTGATTCTGAATATCTCGGCTTCGCCCTATTGGCAGGGAAAGCCGCAGGTTCGGCAAAACATGCTGGCTGCGCTGGCACGGCGGCATCATGCGTTTGTGGCGATGACGAACCAGGTGGGCGGGAACGACAGCCTGGTGTTTGATGGCTCGTCGCTGGTGATTCGGCCGGATGGTCATGTAGTGGCGCGGGCGGCTTCGTTTGCTGAGGATCTGGTGGTCTTCGATACACGGGATGGAGAGGCGATCGCGGCTGCGATTCAGGTGGACGAGGTCGCTGCGATGTGGAGTGCGCTGGTGCTGGGGACGCGGGACTACGTGCGGAAGTGCGGGTTCAGCAAGGTGCTGGTGGGTTTGAGTGGGGGGATTGATTCGGCGCTGGTTGCGGCGATTGCGGTGGAGGCCCTTGGCAAGGAGAATGTGATAGGTGTGGGAATGCCGACGGAGTACTCATCGTTGGGGTCGATTCAGGATGCGCGGAAGCTGGCGAAGAACCTTGGCGTGAGGTTTGAGCTGCTGCCGATCCATGATGTGTTCGCGCAGGTTCAGCATGTGCTGCAGCCGCTGTTTGCGGGGACGCCGTTTGGGCTTGCGGAGGAGAACTTGCAGCCGCGGATTCGTGGGACGCTGCTGATGGCGCTGTCGAACAAGTTTGGCGCGCTGGTGTTGACGACCGGGAATAAGAGCGAGATGTCGACCGGATACTGCACGCTGTACGGCGATATGGTTGGTGCGCTGGCCGTGATTGGCGATGTGATGAAGATGAAAGTGTATGCGTTGAGCCGGTATGTGAACCGCGTCAAAGAAGTTATTCCGTGGGAGACGATCTCGAAGCCACCTTCGGCGGAGCTGCGGCCGGAGCAGCGGGACACGGACTCGCTGCCGCCGTATGAGGTGCTGGACCCGATCCTGGAGGCTTATGTGGAGCGGTATTGCTCGGCGGAGCAGATCGCCGAGGAGCAGGGATTGGATGTGGCGCTGGTGAGGTCGGTGCTGCAGCTGGTTGAGAAGAGCGAATACAAGCGGCAGCAGGCGGCTCCGGTGTTGAAAGTTACGAGAAAGTCGTTCGGAATGGGGCGGCGGTTTCCCATTGCGGTCAAGGTTCAGGTGTAATAGAGAAGCTGCGTGGATAGCGACGGCGGAGGATGGTGTCTTTGAAGATTTTAAATGGGAAGATTTTAAACGGGAAGATTTCGAATTGGATGTTGGCGGGAGTGGTGACGGCTCTCAGCGTTACGGCAGTGGCCGGGGCCCAGACTGCAGCGGCTCCTGCGGCGCAGACGGCTCCTGCGGCACAGAAGGCTGACGCTCCCTTGAAGCTGCAGAGCCTGGGGCAGGATACCAAGGCGGATCCGTTTCCTCCGGTGAATCAGAAGTACTTTACGGCGTCTACGCCTACGGTGGATACGGTCAATGCGTTTTTGAAGGCCCTGTGGGGATACGATCCGGACCGTATCTGGCGGGTGGAGGCGATCCAGACCACCTCGGCGCCGAGTGTGAGCAAGGTGGTGGTGTTTGTGTCGGGCAAGGGTCCCAATGCGAAGGTGCAGCCTACGGTGTTTTTTGTGACGCCGGATGGAAAGCATGCGGTTGCGGGCGACACGGTGGTGCCGTTTGGCGCGACTCCGTTTGCTGATCTGCGTAAGACGCTGCAGGCTCGCGCAGATGGTGCGACGCGCGGTGCGACGAGCAAGGATCTTCTTCTAGTGGAGTTTGCCGATCTGCAGTGCCCGCATTGTAAAGAGGCGCAGTCCACGATGGACCAGCTGGTGAAGGACTTCCCGAACGCACGTGTGGTGTACCAGAGCTTTCCGCTGGTGGACCTGCACCCCTTCGCGTTCAAGGCAGCGGCCTATGGGTACTGCGTGCAGAAGCAGAAGAACGATGCGTTCTTTGTCTACTCTGCCGCGGTGTTCGATACGCAGGCTGCTTTGACGAACGAGACGGGGAATCAGACGCTGAAGGATGCGGTGACCAAGGCTGGATTGGATCCGGCGGCGATCGATGCGTGCGCGGCGACTCCGGCGACCAAGGATCAGGTAGATGCTTCGATCAAGCTGGCGCAGGATGTGGGCATCGACCAGACTCCGATGCTCGCGGTGAACGGGCATCTGTTGCCGTTGGCTGGAATTCCGTACGAGACGCTGAAGACGATCATCTCGTACCAGGCGTCACTCGATGGCGTGAGCACGGGAGCGACCGGGCCGGCGGTGGGTAGCAGCTCGAATCCTCCGACGCTCGGGAAGTAATGCTTCTGCGTTTTGTTCGTTGTGAAATGGTTTGATGAGGAAGCCCTGATCATGATGATCGGGGCTTTTTTATTGAGCGGAGAGTCAGCGGTGGCGGTCGCCGAGGAGTTTGATAGCTGCCAGAAGAAGCGTGAGGAAGCCGGTGGGGAGGCAGCCCATGGCTAGCATCAGGGATAGCCAGCCGAGGTTGGTGTGGGGGCCCTGATGGCGGGTGACGCCGCCGAAGCTGGTGAAGATGAGTGCGGCTGCGACGACTCCAGTCCCGAAGATGAGGAGGCCGGTGCGGAGGAGCTTGCGGGTGTCTGGCTGCATAAGAGTCGTGCTTGGAGTTTGCGTGTTCAAGGAGGGGCTACCGGTATGCGGCGAGCATCGCGTAGACGATGACTCCGGAGACCGAGACATAGAGCCAGATGGGATAGGTCCAGCGAGCGAGGCGGCGATGCGCGGGGAAGCGGCCGGTGAGGGACAGGAAGAAGGTGATCAGGATCATGGGCAGGCAGATGATCGCGAGAAGAATGTGCGGCGTCAGCAGGATCCAGAGATAGATAAAGCGTGCTGTGGGATAAGCCTTGGGAAAGAGCATGTCGCCGTGGAGGACGTGGTTGGCGATGTAGGCGACGAGGAAGACGCTCGACACGATGAAGGCGCCGAACATGCTGTTGCGGTGTGCGGTGATCTGACGGCGGCGGATGAAACGATATCCGATGACGAGGAAGACGGCGCAGAGGGCGTTGAGGACGGCGTCGAGCGCGGGAAGGAAGGCGAGATGAGTGCCTGCTACGTCGACCGGAGGGTGGTAATAGACAAGCCACGCGAGAAAGAGCGATGCGATCGCGCTAACGGCGATGATCGAAGCGATGACAGCAGGGGGAGTGCGGTATTCCGGATTGACTTGTTGTGTCGATGAGGGCATGGGTCTAGAAGAGCAGGCGTCCTTTGGCGTCGAGCATCATTGCGGCTAAGAGTAGTGGGAGATAGATCACTGAGGCGCGGAGCAGGTCGCGGGCTACGAGGCGCGAGGAGTCGGAGTCGGGATTGCGGAGGATGCGCGCGAAGCGGATGGTGTACCAGAGGTAGCCTGTGCCGAGGATCGTCGCTGCTGCCGCATAGAAGTAGCCGGTGGTGTGTAACATTGCGGGCCACAGGCTGACGGGGATCATGAGGACCGCGTAGAAGAGCGCCTGAATGACCGTGCTCTGCGCGGCGTACTGGGTGTTGGGCAGGTTGGGCGTGAGGCGGATGCCGGCGCGGGCGTAGTCTTCGCGGTACATCCAGCCGATGGCCATGAAGTGAGGGAACTGCCAGACGAAGAGGATGGCGAAGAGAGCTACGCCGGGCCACTCGATGATGCCGCGTGCGGCAGTCCAGCCGATGAGGGGCGGCAGTGCTCCGGGGAATGCGCCGATGAAAGTGTTGATGGTGGTGACGCGCTTGAGCGGGGTGTAGATGGCGACGTAGCCTATCGCTGTGAGAAGAGTCAGGGTTCCGGTGAGGAGGTTGGTGGTGTAGGCGAGGTAGAGAGAGCCCAGAAAGATGGCCGCGAAGCCCAGGATGAGGCCGTGCGTGAGAGAGATTCGGCCGGCTGCCATGGGGCGTGAGGCGGTGCGGCGCATAAGCGAGTCGGTCTTGCGTTCCAGGGCCTGGTTGAGCGCGCTGCTGCCGCAGGTGACGACGGCGATTCCCGCGAGAGCCTGGAGGAGACCGGCGTGGAAGGGGCTGATGCCGCTTTGAAGGCTGCCCAGGTAGAAGCCTGCTCCGGCGGTGATGATGACCATGGTGGAGACGCGGAGCTTGAAGAGGGTGGCGTAGTCGGCGAGCAGCGAATGGGGCTTCGCGGGCGCGAGGACTGCATCGGTTGTCGCGGAGGTGGCCACAGAGTAAGGATAACGCGTTTGGGGCGCGGCGACGGGGTTGGCGTCGCCGCTTGTGCGCTATTCGGCGGACTCTCCATGCTTGGCGTCGGCTGCGTCAGCCTGCTTCACCTGGGGTCGGAGCAAGGGGAAGAGGATGACGTCGCGGATGGACTTGGAGTTGGTGAGGAGCATGGTGAGACGGTCGATGCCGATGCCTTCGCCCGCGGTGGGGGGGAGACCGTAGCCCAGGGCGCGAACGTAGTCCTCGTCCATCTGGTGGGCTTCGTCGTCGCCGCGGGCTTTTTCGGCCATCTGCTGCTCGAAGCGGGTGCGCTGGTCGTCGGGGTCGTTGAGTTCGGAGAAGGCGTTGCCGACTTCGAAGCCGCCGATGTAGAACTCGAAGCGCTCGACCCAGTCGGGCTCGTCGGGCTTGATCTTCGAGAGGGGGCTGACGGCCAGAGGGAAGTCGTAGATGATGGTGGGCTGGATGAGGGGTTCTTCGATGCCCATCTCTCCGCCTCGCAGGGCCTCGGCTCTCAGCTCGAAGAGATCGGAGATGGCTTTGCCGTACGGTGCGCCTTTATCGAGGACGAACTCGCGAACGAAGTGGCAGTCTGCACCGAGACGATTGAGGGCGCGATCGAAGGAGGACTTCTCCGGGTCGGCGAACTTTTCACCCTCGTTGATGAGCGCCCTGAACTTTTCCTCGGAAGAAAAATCTTCTACGGTTGGTTGAATAGGCGCGTTCGGCGGCCACCACTTGATGATGGCCTCGCGCATGGAGAGCCGGGTCCATCTGCCGAGATCGATCTCGTGGCCATTGAAGTGGGTGATAGTGGTGCCGTTGACTTCTTTCGCGACGCAGATGATGAGCTCTTCGCTGAGGGTCATCAGGTCGTGATAGTTCGCGTAGGCCTGGTAGAACTCGAGCATGGTGAACTCGGGGTTGTGGCGGGTGCTGATGCCCTCGTTGCGGAAGTTGCGATTGATCTCGTAGACGCGGTCGAGGCCGCCTACGACGAGCCGCTTGAGATAGAGCTCGGGCGCGATGCGGAGGAACAGGTCGAGGTCGAGCGCGTTGTGATGCGTGGTGAAGGGCTGTGCGGCTGCGCCTCCGGCTACCTGATGCATCATCGGGGTTTCGACTTCGAGGTAGCTGCGACGGTCGAAGAACTTGCGGATAGCGCGGAGGATCGCGGCGCGCTTGACGAAGACCTCGCGAACGTTTGGAGTTTCGGGTTCTAGTGGTTCGCTTTGCGCTCCGTCATTTCGCGATTCTTCCGGGGTGGCGTGTTTGGTGGCGCCTGTGTTCATGAAGAGGTCGACGTAGCGCTGGCGGTAGCGAAGCTCGGTGTCTTCGAGGCCGTGGTACTTGTCAGGGAGGGCGAGCATGGCCTTGGTGAGAAAGGTCAGGGCGGGTAGATTGTCGAAGCTTCCGACGTGGACTGTGAGCTCGCCGGTGCGGGTGCGGAAGAGATGGCCGCGGACGCCGATGTGGTCGCCGAGGTCGAGGAGTTTGTAGAGGGCGAAGGTGTTTTCGCCGACGTCGTCTTTGCGGACGTAGATCTGGAAGCGCTGGCCACCTTGTTGCAGCTGCGCGAAGCCGGCCTTGCCCTGGACGCGGATGGCCATGATGCGGCCAGCAATGCTGACGAGGATGGGGTCAACATCGAACTGCTCGGCGGTGAGGGAGTCGTAGGCGGCGCGGATCTCGGGGATGGTGTGGCTGGCGGCGTAGTGATTGGGATAGGTCGCCTCCGCGAGGCTGAGGCCTTCGAGCTGACCCAGGGCGGCGATCTGCTGCAGCTTGTCGCGGCGCTGCTGGTAAAGATTTTTTTCGAACTCCGACTCGTACACAGGGATTCCTTTGGCTGGATGTTACTGACACCCCAGTATAGCGAGGCATGAGGGCTGCGAAGGATACTTCGGTGTGTCAGTGGGTGCTGTGCGTGGTGTAATAGTCCTGCTATGGCGGATGATGGAGCAGGGAACGGCGGTAACGATGCGGGTGGCGGCGGGAAGGGTGCGCTCGGCGAGTTGGTGAAGGCTGAGTCGATGATCCAGTTGGCTATCGCACTGCCGGCTGGGTGCTTGATCGGGTGGCTGGGGGGGAGTTGGCTGGATCGGCACTTTCATCAGGGCTGGATCGCGATTGTAGGGATACTAATTGGGGCGGCGGCGGGATTCGTACAGATCTTTCGGACGGCGTCGCGGTATATCAAGCGTGGATAAGAGCGCAGGTGAGGGTGATCTTGTGAAGACGATGGATAGCTTCAGCGACGCGGACTTCAAACGGACGATTTTGAGCGCGTTGCGGCTGCTGGTGGTGATTACCTTGGTTGCGGCGCCGCTGGTGTGGTGGAAGATGGGGTGGCAGTCTGCGGTTTTGCTGATGGTGGGGGCGCTGATCTCGGGGTCGGGGCTGTTCGAGTGGCTGCGGCTGATGACGGCAGTGATGGTCCG
The DNA here is from genome assembly GCF_014201315.1 of Edaphobacter lichenicola. Classification (NCBI taxonomy): domain Bacteria; kingdom Pseudomonadati; phylum Acidobacteriota; class Terriglobia; order Terriglobales; family Acidobacteriaceae; genus Tunturiibacter; species Tunturiibacter empetritectus. The sequence continues at coordinate 1,119,813 of NZ_JACHDY010000001.1, read as the reverse complement.
CATGGATGGCGGAGGAAAGGCGAAGCCGATGGGGCTGATTTTGTTCGGTTTCTTCCTGCGGCTGGGGCTGACGGTAGTGCTGCTTTATGTTAGCCTTAAGATTCTGAATGGTTCGGTCTACGCGCTTGCCGCAGGCCTCGCTTTGGGTGTGTTTGCACTGACAGTCGAGGGTTTGAGGCTGATGAAGGCGTGGACGGTTTAGGCCGGGCGTTCGCGGATTTGATGGGACAGAAGTTTTATTTATATGCCGACACAGACACTCTTCACCCAATTTTTGAATCAGCACTTCGGTGCGTTTACGACCTCACTGCTGCAGGCCGTGCATGTGCATCCGAAGTATCCGGCTTATCCAATTACGGACTCGTTCGCGATGGAACTGCTGGTGTTTTTCGTTCTGATTGCCTACTTCATCCTCGTACGGATGACGTTGAGCGTTGAGAAGCCAGCCGGCGCGCAGCATCTGGCAGAGATGACCCATGAGTTTGTCTCCCAGCAGGGCGAGCAGATCATCGGCCACGGGTCGGAGCGTTTCACGAGCTACCTGACGTCTCTGGGGCTGTTCATTCTGCTGGCCAACCTGATGGGTATTATTCCGGGGCTGAAGTCGCCTACGGCCTATGCCGTGGTTCCGCTGGGCTTCGCGCTGGTCACGTTCATCTACTACCACTACCATGGCATTCGCGAGAACGGCTGGGCGTACATCAAGCAGTTTCTGGGGCCGGTGTGGTGGTTGTACCCGCTGCTGCTGCCGATTGAGATCATCTCGCACCTCGCTCGCGTTCTCTCGCTGACGGTTCGTCTCTACGCGAATATGTTTGCGGGAGACCTGGTGACGATTGCCTTCTTCTCGCTGGTTCCGGTTGGAATTCCGCTGATCTTCCTGGGGCTGCACCTTGGCGTGGCTGTGGTGCAGGCTTACGTGTTCTTTTTATTGGCGGCGATTTATCTCTCGCTGGCAACGGCGCACGATCATTGATGCTTCGCATCACCCAAGGAGACCAAAGCTAAAGCATTGGGCTACCAACCTTGGCTACCAAGTTTCGCTGCGTTGGGGCCTCCTCTCGCAGTGTGCAACAACGCCGCATAGCGTGAGGGTGCCAGCACGGTGAGCATCAACCACCCACTGGCGGCGTATCCACGGAGGCAGGAGTAACACGATGAAGAAGCTGCAATATCTCTTTATGTCGTTGGCCGCGCTGCTGTTTGCAACGCCGGCTTTTGCGCAGGGCGCTGCCGCTGCAAGCCCCGGAGCCCAGTGGGTTCCTCTGGCTGCTGGTCTGGGCATGGCGCTGGCTGCTGGTCTTTGCGGTCTGGGTCAGGGTAAGGCGACCGCTTCGGCAACCGAGGCGCTGGCACGTAACCCGGGTGCTCGTCCTGGAATCTTTATCTTCCTGATTCTTGGTTTGGCGTTTATTGAGTCGCTCGCGCTGTTCACGTTCGTCATCATCTTCCTCAAGGTCCAGTAAGCTTCTGGCCTTTGAAGTTTGTGACAAGGAAAGCCTCCGCAGTTCGCGGAGGCTTTCTTGTTTGCCTATTTGTCCTGCCGGACGGGCCCACTGCGCGTGGGGCGGTCACTTCGTGACTTGTGTACCTTGTTGGTCATCCCGTTGGCCGGAAGGAAAATCCATGCCGACCAACGGGAGGACCCATGACTATCATCTTGCCAAGACCGATATACACGCCACGAAGTGGCCGCCGAATCGGGGTCCCCGCAAACAGGTCTTCGTTTGCGGGGTGACTGAGTGCAGAGGCCCGTCCGGCAGGACGTAGTTACTTCTCGTCGAACTGCAGCTGAAGATGGCAGCTATCGGGAGAGGCGGCACACTCCTGTCGGCCCTGTTCGATGAGAGTAGAGTGGCTGGCGTACTCCGCAAAGGAGACCGCACCGCTGGGCACAATGCCAAGCGCCCCCGTCGCCACAGCAGCAAGACCAATCCCAATCGCCGCAGGAACACTGATGCGCCGAAGCTGGTTGAGGCGAGTGCTCTCGCTGCCGGGACGAGTGTAGATCGCAGCCAGCAGACGCAGATAATAGAAGCAGGCGACGCCGCTGTTGAGCAGACCGATAACGGCCAACCACACATTGCCGCCGTGGATCGCTGCGGAGAAGACGTAGAACTTGCCGAAGAAGCCGCCGGTGAAGGGGATTCCGATGAGCGAGAGCAGGAAGAAGCTGAGCAGAGCGGCGAGGTAGGGGCGCTTCTGGCCGAGACCGGTGAAGTCGTCGATGCTGCGAGCGCGCTCGTCGTAGCCGGCAATCTGCGTGACAACCGCGAAGGCGCCAACGTTCATCGCGGCGTAGGTCGCGGTGTAGAAGCAGGCCGCGGCGATACCGTCGAAGGGGAAGGCAGTGAAGGCGACCATAAGATAGCCGGCGTGAGCGATGCTGGAGTAGGCGAGCATGCGCTTGACGTCGCGCTGCATAAGAGCGCCGAGATTGCCAACCGTCATTGACAGTGCGGCGAGAACCCACATCAGGATGGCCCAGCGATGTTGATAGGTCGGGAAGCCGGTGAAGGTGATGCGGAGCAGGACGGCGAAGGCGGCGGCTTTGGGTGCGGTCGACATGAGGCCGACGACTGGGGCCGGTGCGCCCTGATAAACATCCGGGGTCCAGACATGGAACGGGGCGGCGGAGACTTTGAAGCCGAGACCGATAAGGATGAGCGCGAGGGCCGTGAAAGCTAAAGCAGGGGTTGCCGTGGTCTCGAGGCCGTGGGCGATGGCGTAGATGTTGGTAGAACCCGTCGCGCCGAACGAGAGGGCCACACCGTAGAGGAAGAAAGCGGTGGCGAAGGAGCCGAGCAGGAAGTACTTGATAGAGGACTCGGTGCCGGTGGCCTGACCCTTGCGGAAGCCGCACATGATGTAGGTCGAGATCGAGGAGATCTCCAGGCCGACGAAGACCATGAGGAGTTCGACCGAGCAGGTCATCAGCATCATGCCGACTGCGCCGAAGAGAATAAGTGCGAAGTACTCGCCGGCGTGGCTGGCATTGCCTTCGAAGAAATCTATTGAGCCCAGCAGGGTAACCAGGACGACGGAGCCGATGACGAAGTGGAAGAGCACCGAGAAGGCGTCGACCTGAATGGTGCCGGAGAAGGCGTGGAGGGTGCCGAACTGAATCTGATACCAGCTTCCGGCGAGAGCGGCGACGGTGCCGACGATCGCGAGCCAGCCAAGAGGTTTGCGGCTGGAGCCCGGCTTCAGGCATGGCTCCACGAGCATGACGAGGACACCGACGAGGGTGAGGATGAGCTCGGGAAGGAGGGCCAGGACGTTAGGGGACATTACTTCGTGGCCTCCTGGGCGGCGGATGTCTGTGGCTCTGGGACGATGGTGTTAACGGTTGCTGCGGGCTCGATGGGCTGCGGTTCCTGCGCGAGGTAGGTACCTGCGGTGTCGATGGCGCGCAGCCAGTAGGGGGACGCGATGCCCATGAAGAGCATGACAGCGATTAGTGGCCAGAGTGCGAGATGCTCGCGCGCGGTGACGTCAGGGACCGGTACGTCGGCTGTGTTCTCGTTCAGGTCGCCATAGAAGACGCGCTGAATCATCCACAGCATGTACGAGGCGGTGAGAATGACGCCGGTGGTGGCGAGCACCGTCCAGCGAGTGTGGTGGGTGACGGCGGACTGCATGCCGCCGGTGAGGACGAGGAACTCGCCTACGAAGCCGTTGAGCATCGGCAAGCCGATCACCGACAGCGTGGTGATGACGAAGAGGGTTACCATCCAAGGGAGCTTGGCGGCGAGACCCCCATAGTCGCGCATATCGTAGGTGCCGTAGCGCTCGTAGAGAATGCCGAGAAGGATGAAGAAAGCACCGGCGCCGATGCCTTCGTTGAGGGTGGCGTAGATGCCGCCGTCGATGCCGGCGATGGTGAAGGTGAAGATGCCAAGAACGACGACGCTGACGTGTCCGAGTGCTCCGTATGCGGCCAGTTGCTTGAGATCTTTTTGCACAAGAGCGATGAGCGCACCGTAGACGATGCCGATGGCTCCGAGGGCGATCATAAGCGGAGCGATCTGGCGGGACTGCTCGGGGAAGATGCTGAAGGAGAAGCGCAGGATGGAGTAGAGGCCGAGTTTGCCGACCAGAACCATCACGGCTGCGGTGGGGGCTTCGGCGATTGCGTCTGAGAGCCAGCCGTGAAGCGGAAAGACTGGAACTTTGACTGCGAAGGCTACGAGGAAGGCAAGTGAGGCCAGCCAGAGCGCTGCGTTATTGCTGGAGATATTGTGGGCGGCGGCAAGCTGGGCGAGCTCGGGCAGCTGGAAGGTGCCGGTGCGGGCGTAGACCCAGAGCATCCCGACGAGCAGAATCGCAGACGGGATGAAGGTGTAGAGGAAGTACTTGATGGCGGCGCGGCGGCGGTTGGCGCCGCGGCCGAAGGTGGCGATGAGCAGCGTCATGGGAACCAGCGAGAGCTCCCAGAAGGCGTAGTAGAGGAAGAGGTCGAGCGAGACGAAGATGCCGATCATCGCGACCTGTTGCAGGAGGAAGAGGGTGTAGAAGAGCTTCTTGCGATCGCCGATGGTGTTCCAGGAGACGAGGACGCCGAGAGGAGCGAGGAAGCCGGTGAGCACGACCAGCCACATAGAGAGGCCGTCGACGCCGAGGTGATAGCGGATGGCGGGCGAGGTGATCCACTCGTGATTCTGCTCGAACTGGAAGGTGCCGGCGACGGCAGAGTAGTCGTAGTTTGCGGGCAGATGCAGGGTGCAGATAAAGGTGATCAGGGTGACGGCGAGCGCACCCCATTGCATCAGCCTGCCCTTGTCGGGCAGCAAGGCCAGCAGGACCGCGCCCGCGAGCGGGACGAAGATGAGGACGGTCAGGATGGTGTGGTCGATATTCATCGTTTCCTTTGGTGTTGCAAAAACAAGATGCCGGTAAAAACGCGCTTTTCCTTAGTGCATCCAAATGGAGCGGCCGAAGATCATAACGAGCAGAACGGCGGCGGCCCCGAGTGCGAGCCAGCCGGCGTAGGAGCGAATGTTTCCTGATTGAACGCGGCGGACGAGAGAGCTGAGGCCTCGGGTAGTTGCGCCAGCGGCTGCGCCTGAGCCGTTGACGATGCCGCCGTCGATGATGCCGCCGAGGAAGAGACGGCTGAGCATGAGCAGCGGGGAGACGATGAGGGCGCCGTAGATCTCGTCGACGTAGAACTTGTGAGCGACGAGGTTGTAGAGAGCGGGCATCTTTGCTGCGAGCGCTGCGGCGGTGCCCGGTTTCTTGTAATAGAAGAGGTAGGCGATTCCGAGGCCGGCCAGAGCGACAAGGACGGAGACTACGGCGAGGCCAAGCTCGGAGCCATGAGCGGTGGTTGCTGCTTCGACCGCTGCGTCTGTGCTGAACACGGGGTCCAGGAAGTGTTCGATCTCGTTGTGGCCACCCATAGCGGCGGGAACCCCTACCCAGCCGCCGATGATCGACAGCAGCGCGAGGATGGCGAGCGGAACGGTCATGATCGCAGGGGACTCGTGAACGCCGTGCGCGTGGTTGTCTTCCGGGTCGACGACCATCACGGTGTGGCCGCCGGAGTGAGCGTGGACGGCTGCTCCGTGGGCGTGGAGATCAGTGTGCTCCTCAAAGTGCTCCGGGCCAAAGAAGGTCTTGAACCAGAGGCGGAACATGTAGAAGGAGGTCATGCCGGCGGTGATAAGGCCGACGAGCCAGAGCAGTTTGCCGATGGGATTGGTCGAGACGAAGGCCTGGTAGAGGATCTCGTCCTTGGAGAAGAAACCCGCTAGGGGGGGAATGCCGGCGATAGCGAAGACGCCCATTGTCATGGACCAGAAAGTGACGGGGATGCGCTTGCGGAGGCCGCCCATCTTACGCATGTCCTGCTCGCCGGAGAGCGCGTGGATGACCGAGCCGGCAGAGAGGAAGAGCAGCGCCTTGAAGAAGGCGTGGGTGAGCAGATGGAAGATGCCTGCCGTGTACGCGCCGACTCCGCAGGCCAGAAACATGTAGCCGAGCTGCGAGACGGTGGAGTAGGCGAGGACGCGCTTGATGTCGTGCTGCACCATGCCGATGCAGGCGGCGAAGATGGCCGTGGCCGCGCCGATGATGGCGACGACGCCGAGCGCGTGGGGGCTGTGGTTGAAGAGCACGTGGCAGCGGGCGACCATATAGATGCCGGCCGTGACCATCGTTGCGGCATGGATGAGGGCCGAGACGGGGGTGGGGCCTTCCATCGCGTCGGGGAGCCAGACGTACAGCGGAATCTGTGCGGATTTTCCGACTGCGCCGAGGACGAGCAGGAGTGCGATCGCGGTGAGGATACCTCCGTGCCAGCCGGGATTGACGTTGATCGCCTGGAAGATGTGGCTGAAGTCGAGGGAGCCGAACTCGCGGACGAGGAGGAACATCGCAAGGAGAAAACCGAAGTCGCCGATGCGGTTGACGATGAAGGCTTTTTTGCCGGCGTTGGCGGCGGAGTCCTTCGTGAAGTAGAAGCCGATGAGCAGATACGAGGCGAGGCCCACGCCCTCCCAGCCGACGAAGAGCAGGAGGAAGCTCTCAGCCAGGACGAGGACGAGCATGAAGAACATGAAGAGGTTCAGGTAGGCGAAGAAACGCCAGTATCCCTCTTCGTGCGCCATATATCCGACCGAGTAAACATGAATCAGGAAGCCGACCCCGGTGACCACGCCGAGCATAATCAGGGTGAGGTGATCGACGGTGAGGGCGAAGTCGATCTGGAGTCCGGTAATTGCGATCCATGGCTGGCTGACGACGCGAAGGACTTCGGGCGCGCCTTCGGACTTCATGACGATCCAGAGCCACGCAACGATCGTGGCTGGAATCGCGGTGCAGAGCAGAGCGACGGCGGAGACGAGAGCACGGGGAAACTTGCGGCCCACAGTGCCGTTGATCAGGAAGCCGGCAAAGGGGACAAGCGGGATCAGCCAGAGGTAGTCGGAGATCATGGAGGCAGAGGGCATAGAGGTCACGATTTCATCAGGTCGATCTGGTCGACGTTCAGCGTTTCACGCGTGCGGAAGATGGCGATGATGATGGCAAGGCCGACGGCGGCCTCGGCTGCGGCGACCACCATCACGAAGAAGACGAAGATCTGGCCGGAGACCTGGTGCCACATATGCGCGAAGGCGACGAAGGTGAGGTTGACGGCGTTGAGCATCAGCTCAATCGACATGAAGATGGTGATGAGGTTGCGCTTGATGAGGAAGGCCGCGACGCCAACAGAGAAGAGCACAGCAGCGAGGATGAGATAAGCGGCGATGGGCACTTGCGGAAGCATCTCTATTGTTCCTTTCGCGCGAGCACAACGGCTCCGAGGATGGCTACCAGGATGAGGATCGAGGTGACTTCGAAGGGAAGCAGCAACTTGGTGAAGAGGATGGTGCTGATCTCGGAGATGTTGCTGGTGATGTGATTGAGATAGCCGCCGATGTTGGTGTAGCCGAGAGCCTTGCGTTCCGACAGGAAGACGAAGCTCAGCAGGCAGAAGATGGCTGCGGCGCCGGGGAAGCCAACGAGGTACGCGGCTCGGCTGCCGGTGGTTCGCTCCTCTTCGCCTGCGTTCAGAAGCATGATGACGAAGACGAAGAAGACCATGATGGCACCGGAGTAGACGATGACCTGGGAGGCAGCGAGGAACTCGGCCCCCAGCGACCAGTAGAGGACCGCCAGCGACATCATGACGACGACCAGCGAGAGTGCGCTGTTGATGGGATGGCGCTGCAGGAGCAGGTTCAACGCTCCTGCTACGGCCAGCCCGCCAAAGATGAGAAAGAGTGCCAGTTGCATGATGTTCCGTCAGGTCCTTTGTGAATCGCTTGAGACGTTTTGAAACAGAGCAGAGGCCGATTTCGAAGAACTGGGCTATCTGCTGATTGTAAAACACCTTGTTGCTACTTCCGTGGAGCTAACTCCGTAAGGCAATGACTAAACTTGTGACGATGATGTTGGCTATGGCGAGCGGCAGGAGAAACTTCCAGCCGAAGCTCATGAGCTGGTCATAACGGAAGCGCGGCAGCGTGCCTCGCACCCAGATAAAAAGCAGAAGGAAGGCGAGAACTTTGGCCACGAACCAGAGGATCGGAAAGATGGCGGAGAGGATGGGGCCGCCGAAGTCCGCTGGCAGGAGATGGCCGAGGGGGCTGGAGGCTCCGCCGAAGAAGAGCAGCGAGGCCACGCAGCTGACGGTGATCATGTTCGCGTACTCAGCCATGAAGAACATGGCGAACTTCATCGAGCTGTACTCGGTGTGATAGCCGGCGACGAGCTCGGACTCGGCTTCGGGAAGGTCAAAGGGAGCGCGGTTGGTCTCGGCGTAGGCGGCCATGATGTAGATGAAGAAGCCGACAAACTGGAAGCCGCCAAAGAAGTTCCAGCTAAGCAGGCCGTGTGCGCCTTGGCTGTTGACGATATCGCGCAGGCTGAGAGATTGTGCACGGAGGACGACGCCGACCAGCGAAAGGCCAAGAGCCAGTTCATAGCTGATCATCTGCGAGGTTGCGCGGAGGCTGCCGAGGAGGGCGAACTTATTGTTCGAGGACCAGCCCGAGAGTGCGATGCCGTAGACTCCGATGGAGGTGATGCCCAGGATGACGAGCAGGCCGATGTTGAGGTCGGCGATGTTGAACATCTCGACGCCCTTCACCGTTTGCATACCGCCGAAGGGAACAACCGCGATGGAGATAAGCGCACAGGTCAGCGCGATGATAGGGGCGATGATGAAGAGCGGGCGTTCTGCCGCGATAGGCAGTAGATCTTCTTTGAGGAAGAGTTTGATTCCGTCAGCGAGCGGCTGCATCAAGCCGAAGGGCCCGACGCGGGAGGGTCCCCAGCGATTCTGAATGCGGCCCAACACCTTGCGCTCCAGTAGCACCGTGTAGGCGACCGCACTCAGGGTGATGACCAGGACGACCACGACCTTGAGAATGCTGAGCAGCAGGAATGTCTGAAATGGGCTGAGGTGGCTCACGGCGGTGGGTTGGGCTCCTGTAGTTGTTTCGAGTCTGCTGTTGTGTCTACTTAGTCGGCTGCGGTCTGAATCTGGGTGAGGCCGGTTGGAGGACGAAGGCTCTCGTTATGCTGCAGGTCGGAGAGCATGGCGGAGTAGCGTCCCAGGGTGCCCGAGGTAAACAGTGTATCGTTCGCCGGAAGGACGAGGTCGCGGCGGTTGCCTATTTGAACGAGGTCGTTGGCGCTTACGTCTGGCTGCAGATGCTGATCATTGCCGCTGAGCAGCTGAAGGCGCAGCAGGTCGTATCCGGGGACGAGGCGCTGAATCTCGTCCAGAATTGCGAAGGGATCGAAGGGGCTGAGCTTCGGCTCCATATTGTTTGCCGAAAGCCATACGGCGTGACGGTCGGCCTCGCCGGACTGTGCACCGCGGGACTGACCCATATCGGCTCGCGTGCCTTTGCCGAAGGGAACCAGAGCCTTCATGTTCGCGCCCATCTTGTCGGCGATGCGAACGATCATCTCGAAGTCGGTGCGGACTCCGGCGCGGTCGCCTGCCTTGCTGACGAGCTGGAGATCGCCGTAGCTGTTGGTCACGGAGCCGGACTTCTCGTAGAGATTCGCGGCTGGAAGGATGACGTCGGCGAGGGCTGCGGTCTCGGTGAGGAACATATCCTGCACCACCACGAAGGTGTCCTTCAGCGAGGCGGGGTCTACGCTGTAGCGCGAAACCGGGTTCGATCCGACGACGTAGAGCGCGGAGAGCTCACCACGTCCAGCCGCTTCGAACATCTCGAGCAGGTCGAGACCTGGCGTGGCAGGAGTGTTGTACTCGGCGAAGGTGGTGTTGCCTGCAAGCGGAGTGTATCCCGGAAGCAGGTCGGGGAGCAGGCCCATGTCGGCGGCTCCGCGTGAGTTGACGTAGTCGGAGATGAGGGCGAACTTGCGGTTTGGCAACGTCTTGCCGAAGGCCAGGAGGCGCTGCAGATCGGCGCCGCGGAACTCCGACCCGAGAAGAACGAGGAGACTCTCCTCCGCCCGAATTGACTTGCGGAAATCGTGGAAGGAGGATGCGTCTGCGCCCGGGTGGGTGAGGGCATCAACAGCACTATCGTCTCCGGCGAGGAAGCTGGCCAGCGCGCCGTAGCTGAAGGGTGCGATGTGCGCGAAGGCTTTGGCCTGGCGGCGAAGCTTGATCTCGGCAGAGTTGGCGATGTAGAGCCGGGCGCGATTGTTGCGGACGTTGGTGCGGATATTCCACGCGGTGGCGGGGGCCTGAATCGTTGGATCGCCGCCGAGGATCATGATGGCCGGCGCGGTCAGCGTGTCTTTCAGGCTGGCGGTGCGATCCGTTGTGCCGGCGAGAGCTCGGGCAAAGGAGACGTAATCTGCGGTGCGATGGTGATCGATGTTGTTGGTGCCCAACACGGTGCGAGCGAACTTCTGCAGCAGGTAGGCCTCTTCGTTCGTCGTGCGATTGGAGCCGATGACTCCGATGCTCTTGCCGCCACGCGTGTCGCGGAGCTCGCGGAAGGTCTTGCCGACGTGGTCGAGTGCAACCTCCCAGCTGACGGGCTTCATCTCGCCGTTGGGCTGGCGAACGAGCGGCTGGGTGATGCGGTCTTCATTGTTGGCGAAGTCGAAGGCGTAGCGACCCTTGTTACAGAGGAAGTCGACGTTGATGCCGGACTTGTCGCGGTTATCGCCGCGGACGATCTCGGAGCCGTCCGTGGTGCTGCGAACGCCGAGCGTGGTCTTGCATCCGTCGCCGCAGTGCGTGCAGATCGTCGAGACGTGATTCATCTCCCAGGGCCGCGTCTTGTAGCGGTAGGTGCCGGAGGTCAGCGCTCCGACCGGGCAGGCATCGATGCACATGCCGCACTGCTCGCAGTCCACGTGGGCGAGGTCGTCGGGAGACATCTGCGCGGGAACGTTGGGGGCGATGACCGAAGAACTGCCGCGGTTCTGAATGCCGAGAGCGAAGACGTCCATGCCCTCGCCGCACATGCGGATGCAGCGGTAGCAGAGGATGCAGCGCGGGCGATCGAAGTAGACGACAGGGGACCACTTCTGCTCTTCGCGGTGGTTCTTGGGTTCTGCGTAGAAGCTGTCGGCTGCGCCGTACTTGAAGGTCATGTCCTGCAGCTCGCACTCGCCGCCGGCGTCGCAGACAGGGCAGTCGAGCGGATGATTGCCAAGGAGAAGTTGCAGCGTAGCCTTGCGGGCCTGGGCGATCTCGGGCGACTCGCTGGTCACGACCATGCCCTCGGTGACCGGCGTGGTGCAGGCGGTCTGGAGCTTAGGCATCTTCTCGATGCGCACGACGCACATCCGGCAAGCCGCCTGCAGCGAGAGGCCGGGGTAGTAGCAGAAGGCGGGGATCTCAATACCGGCGGACTTGCAGGCTTCGAGCAAAAGAGTGCCTGCGGGTGCGGTGATTTTTTTGCCGTCTACGGTAAGGGTTACGTCTGCCATGGCTTAATGCGCTCCAACCAGCTGTTCAACGGTGATGATGGGGGTTCCGGCCTTGTGGCCCTCGATGTAGTCTTCAAACTCTTTGCGGAACTTCTTCACGAAGGCGATGGTGGGCATAGCTGCTGCGTCGCCCAGCGGGCAGAAGGTTCGTCCCAGCATGTTCTCGGCGAGATATTGAACGTTGTCGACATCTTTTTTATTGCCGCCGCCGTTGTAGACGCGAGTGAGAGTCTTCTTGATCCAGTCCGTACCCTCGCGGCAGGGAATGCACCAGCCGCAGGACTCATGCTGGTAGAACGCGATGGTGCGGAGAGCAAATTCGACGATGGAGACGCTCTCGTCAAGCACCACGATGCCGCCCGAGCCAAGCATGGTGCCGGCCTTGCCCATCTGGTCGAAGTCAAGACCGACGTCGATCTCGTCCGCGGTCATGACGGGGCAGCTCGAGCCGCCGGGTACGACTGCCTTCAGCCTCTTGCCATCCTTGATACCGCCTGCGACCTCGTAGATAGCTCGCTTGAGGTTGTAGCCCATCGGAAGCTCGTAGACGCCGGGGCGTTCGACATGACCGCTGATGCCGAAGAGGCGGGTGCCACCGTTGCGTTCGCTGCCAAGCTTCGCATAGGCCTCGCCACCCATCAGCAGGATATGCGGCGCGTTGGCGATGGTCTCGGCGTTGTTGATGACCGTAGGACCACCATAAAGCCCAACGACGGCAGGGAAGGGAGGCTTGATGCGAGGCACTCCGCGCTTGCCTTCGAGCGACTCCATCAGGGCAGACTCTTCGCCAACCTCGTACGCTCCCGCTCCCGTCTGCGTGATGATGTCGAAGTCCACACCGGTGCCGAAGATGTTCTTGCCGAGGAAGCCCTTTGCATAGGCGTCGGCAACAGCCTTTTCGACGATCTTGAGCAGGTAGCGATACTCCCCGCGGAGATAGATGAAGCCAAGCTTGGAGCCGATGGCGAGGCCCGCGATCATCGTGCCTTCGATGACGGCATGGGGATCGTGCAGGAACAGGACGTGATCCTTGCAGGTGCCGGGTTCGGATTCGTCACCGTTGACCAGCACGTACTTCGGCTTTTCGGACTGCTTTGGGACGAAGGACCACTTCATGCCGGTCGGAAATCCAGCGCCACCACGTCCACGTAGGCCGCTGGCCTTCATCTCAGTGATGATCCACTCGGGTCCCTTGGCGATGGCTTGCTGAACAGCTTTATAGCCATCGAGTTCAACATACTTGTCGATGTCGGTTGCCCCCAGGCCGAAGCGGCGGGAGACTACTTTTACCTCATCGGGATGCGAGACGAGTGATGGCATTTATTTCACGTCCTTTCCCTGGCCGTCGCGATACATCTGGAAGAGAACGTCGACTTTTTCTGTGGTGAGGTCGTCGTGGAAGTCGTAGTTGATCTGAATGGCTGGCGCCCAGCAGCAGGCTCCGATGCACTCGACCTCTTCCAGCGAGAAGACGCCGTCGGAGGTTGTGCCTTTGTGGCCGATGCCGAGCTTGTGCTTGCAGTGGTCGAGGATCTCGTAGCCGCCACGCAGCATGCAGGAGATATTGGTGCACACCTGCACGTTGTACTTGCCAGCAGGCTTGGTGCGCAGCATGGAGTAGTACGAAAGCACGTTGCGTACGTCCAACTCCAGAAGGTCGAGGCGCTGGGCGATCTCGGCGATGACGACGTCAGAGATATAGCCGATTTCATCCTGGGCGTAGAGCAGCATGGGCACGAGCGCTGACCGCTTGAGTGGGTAGATGGTGACGAGATGGTCGAAGCGCGCGGCCGTCTCTGGCGAAAAGATCGTATTGGCTATTTCACTCACTCTGCATCATCTCCCGCGCCAGCCTCTCGGCGGCAAGGTCCATCTCTTCGGCGATACCGTTCAGTTTGACCGTTCCATCTTCCTGCATGGTGAAGGTAGAGCGGCTTCCATCACTTGATTCCATCGTCTCGTGCGTGAAGCGAAGCCAGCGGCTGGCCACACGAAGTGTAATCTCTTCCGCTCCCACTTCAACGACTGCATGATGCGTGCTGTTCATTCCATGAGCGGCCGCATAAGAGCGAAGCAGCGAGGCCCACGAGGTCCAAAGTTCAGCTCTGAGGCGCGCTTCGAGCATCAGAGGTTAGCGGTCGATCTCGCCCAGAACGATATCGATCGATCCGATGACGGCGACGACATCGGCGAGGAGACGGCCTTTGCACATGGTTTCGAGTGCCTGCAGAGTTGCGAATCCAGGGTTGCGCATGTGCACGCGGTAGGGTTTGGCGGTGCCGTCGGAGACGACGTAGTAGTTCATCATGCCGTGCGGCGCTTCGACGGAGCTGGTCGCCTCACCTGCTGGAACACCAAAGCCTTCGGTCACAATCTTGAAGTGATGGATGAGGGACTCCATCTGGGTCTTCATCTGCTCGCGATTCGGCAGAATGATCTTCGGCGCATCTGCGACGATGTGTCCTTCAGGAAGACCATCAAGCGCCTGCAGGCAGATCTTGACCGACTCGCGGAACTCCTGCATACGAACGATGTAGCGCGCCCACACGTCGCCGACATCAGAGACGGGCACATTGAACTGGAACTTCTCGTAGCCGGAGTAAGGCATATCCCGGCGAACATCGAAGTCGACACCAGAGGCACGCAGTGGGGGGCCAGTGACGCCCAGCGCAATCGCATCTTCGGCCGAAAGATAGCCTACGCCTTTGAGGCGATTCATCCAGATGGGGTTGGTCTGGAGCAGACCCTCGTACTCGTCGACATGTGCAGGGAAGTTTTTGAGGAAGGTGCGGATCTTTTCGTAGATATCCCGCGGTGGCTCCAGGCTCAGGCCGCCGACGCGGACGTAGCTGGTCATCATGCGCTGGCCAGCGACCGCCTCGAAGATTCGCAGCAGATCTTCGCGCTCGCGGAAGCAGTAGAGGAAGACGGTGAGCGCACCGATGTCCATGGCGTGCGTTCCGAGCCAGACCAGGTGCGACTGAATGCGGGTGAGCTCGTTGAAGAGGACGCGAAGATACTGCGCGCGCTCGGGAATCTCTAGACCCAGCAACTTCTCTACTGCAAGAGCGTAGGCGAGATTGTTGGTCATGGGGCAGAGATAGTCGATGCGGTCGGTCATGGGGACGACCTGCTGGTAGAACTTCGCCTCGCAGGTCTTCTCGATGCCGGTGTGAAGATAGCCGATATCCGGCGCCAGCCCGACGATGGTCTCGCCGTCGACCTCGATGACCAGCCGGAGAACGCCATGGGTCGAGGGATGCTGCGGACCCATGTTGATGATCATGGTCTGATCTTTGGACGGCGGGTTCTGTCTATTTCGTGCGGAGTTGGCGATCAGATCGTCAATGCCCGGATCGATAGCTGCCACGCCGGTAAGTTCTTCAACAGGGGGAGTCATTAGCGGTAACCCTCCACGGGGTAGTCCTTGCGTAATGGATGCCCCTTCCAGTCTTCCGGCATCATGATTCTGCGAAGGTTGGGATGACCACCGAAGTGCACTCCAAAGAGATCGAAGACTTCGCGCTCGTAAAAGTTGGCAGAGGGCCATACCGACG